>NZ_KB904263.1 GCF_000379925.1 Porphyromonas levii DSM 23370
CCGCTGTAAATACAATAAGAAGAATATAGTCAAGCGGATAAATCAAGTGGTTCCCTTTGCGAGAGTCGGGAATAGTTGTAAGTGCCTTAAAAAGAGAGTCCATAAATCCTTCGTTATATGAGTTAAACTATTGATTATCAGATATAAAGATACTAATAATTTGCGATATAAACAAGGATATTACATCGAATTTCAAGGCTTTAAATGACATTTATGAAAGAATGTAGATACAGCATTTCAAATGCGATTGCCCTGGTGGAATGAGCCTGCTTCTGCAGAGACATCAAGATAATTTGCATGACTACTCTTTGTCACGATATTCACCGCCCCACCCAAGGCATCTAACCCAAGTTCAGGAGGCACCACCCCTTTATATATTTCCATGCGTTCCACAAGGTTGACAGGGATATTCGCTAGCGTCACACCACTCCCAAGCGAAGACAGCGGAACGCCATTCACGAAATACCTAATGGCATTGCCACTAAGCCCTGTGATAGCGAGGTCAAAGTCCGAACCTACACCACCCTCTTCTCGTATCACTACGCCTGAGGATTGGTTGACCAACTTATTGAGATTGCTCACCGATGCCACAAGAGGATGGACATCTATACTCGTGGCAGAGAACGAACTATTCTGCATTACCTCCTTATAGGTAGGAGCACTGACAACGACCTCTCGGAGTAGTTTGTAGTCCTCTTCCAGGACAAAGTCTTGCCTAATCGGCTTATCCCCCACCCTTACTACTAGCTGCTTTTCTCCAAACCCCAATAAGTAGGCGGATAACTTATATTGCCCCTTGGTTAGCTCAATAGCATACTCACCCGCAGCATCAGCAACGCCACGAATAGTACCATCTACTTTTATAAAGGTTCCCTGTAAAGCCTTCCCATCCTTGTCACTCACCCGACCACGCACAGTGACCTGAGCTGTGGCGAGACACGAAGACAGCACCAAAGTCCAAACGACCCAAATAGGTCTCAACAAGCTATTCTTCATAAAATCGAAGAGGATGCAACATTACGCACTCTTGCCCCCGAGAGTACAAATAAATAGCAATGGCAGGTTTCCTGACTTGCTCCTATTTGGAGACGCCTTCCCATCTGTTACCAGACAGTGACACCATTATGTAGATTACCCCAAACGCGATACGAAGCTCACAGTAGCGGGCACTGCTCTAGACTTCCACTAGATTCCCTTTTATGCTCTTGAGATAGGCTATCTCCGAGCATCACCACAACTTACTCCACAAAGGTAACACTATTTATTGTATATACGAAAAGAGAATTGACTACCTCTCCTTTCCCTTTGGCAAAACATCTTTCACAGAAAATGAGGTAGAGAATATCCTATGGTTATAATCTTGGACAATAGCACGAAGTAGATTAGAATAGTGCTCTACCGTCTTTTCTGAAGGCTCAATCGTTACATCCGTCTGCAGGTGCTTCACTGGGCTTGTCGCTGTTATATTACCCGCTGTGGTCATTGCAATAGTTGCATCTTTAGTAAAGAGCAAGTATTGCCCCCCAAAGTAGTTGAGCGCAAAGTGTTCTACCGACCTATCAAATACATTATTACCATAGCTCAGGACTGGCTCAGTGTTCCCAGTTAGATAGAGGAGCGTAGGCAGGATATCGGCGTGCTGCACCACGTACTCATTGATTTCACCCTTCAGCTTACCTTGAGGATCATAGAAAGCAATTGGAACAGCTGCGTGCCCTGCCAAATTGTCATAGGCAGGGAGATCAGTCTGGTTGGTATGATCCGCTGTAAGTACAAAGAGCGTATTTTGAAACCACGGAGCATCCTTAATTTTGTCGAAGAATTGGCATAAGGCATAGTCGGCATACTCCGCTGTCTTATGTATTGGCAGAGAACCGCCCTTAAATTGATCATTAAATTGTTTCGGCACTTTGAAGGGATAGTGATTAGAGAGAGAGAAGAAAAAGGCGCCAAAAGGTTCCTTCAGATTATCCATATCACTAGCCATTGCTAATTCGAAGGGCAAGTCATGAATACCCCACTCACTGTACATATCCCCTTTGCTATTGGGATGCTGAGCCAGATAGTCGTCTCCTGTATACTGTTGGTCTACCCCAAGCTTTTGGAGAAATGGGAAAAATCCCATAGCGCCTTCACTATCTCCATGGTAAAACTTAAGGGTATAACTCTCACGCTTTAGAGCCAATGGAAGTCCTGTATCGAAGCTATTGAAGTGCTGATAATTGGACATTTCCCAATCTTTATCGTTGAATGTACCACCGAAAGAGGGAAGTGAAACAAATATAGAGGGGAAAGACTCTACCGACCGTTTGCCAGAGGCAAAACCATAACGAGCATATAGGGTATGAGGAAGCAAGCTGTCAAGAAAAGGAGTCCTACTTGTATGCCCCTCTACCCCTTGATTGAGAAAGCCAATGTACTCGCTCGCCATACTCTCCATGATGATGACCATCACATTCCGCCCTCGCATAGAGCCAAAGAGGGAATCATTCTCAGACAGAGGTGTAGCTTGGTAGTATGGGGTGAAGATATGAGGTAACTCCTCATCGGTATAAAAATCATATTCATGCCGTGCTTCTGTACCTTTTAGTAGCGCAATTGGTGTATTCAATAGGATAGGATATTGATCCTGACTACTCATCCGACTGACTACCTTATCGAGTGCAACGGGTGTACCCTCAAAGTCCCAGCGCCCACGCATGCTGAAGAAGATAAAGACGATCAGAGCCATAGATAGTGGTATATTTAGCCAAATCGGAAGAGCCATCTTTTCAGTCCTTTGGAAGCGAATCAATCGATAACCCAATATACCAAGTAGCAGCAATATAACGAATGAGAGCGAGAGCGGCCAGTGCTCAATAATAAAGTCCTTGTAAAGACCCACATAGCTCTTTCCCTCGAACTCCGAAAACACCTCCATATTAACCCTTCTCAAGACAAAAGGGAAGTAACCAATATCAGAGATATTAAGGAATAATACTACCGTAAAGGGGACAAAGTAAGTAAGATCTTGAAGCGCCTTGAACCATCGGCTCATCTCTACCTTAAGAGGCAATAGTCCACCAACAAGCCTCAATACATAGTAGAGGAGAAAACCATAACCAATGACCACCATATCAAGGGTATACCCCCCTTGCATAAGGTTGAATAGCTGATCGGCGCTAATCTCTTTGAAAAAACCCTTATTGAAAAAGTAAAAAAGGAGACGACACGCCTGCATCATCACGATTGCCAATAGAGTATGGGCAAGAATAACTATCCACCTGTTGTTAGTCTTTATCATATCACGAACCAACGCTTATCTAGTAGTAATACAAAACTCAAATTATCCCTCACCGATAGTGTAGATAGTCTCTCGAAACCTACAATAGTGTAGGTTTTATGGGCTATTCTCAAAGGGAAACGATTGCAAAGTTACCCATAATCAACATTATACAAAAAGTAAAATGCATCTGAACGACACTTATTAAATATGGACACTAGGACACGACCCTCTCAATAAAATACTGAGCGCCTCCTATAGCTTGCTAATGAAGCCTATAGGACGCAAGCTCTGCGGCTCGCGAAACTAAGGGAATTTATTCCTAGGAATAAATAAATTTATTTGTACAGATAAATATTTTTATTCCTAGAGAAAAATAAATTTATTCCTAGGAATAAATTTTGGTACTAGCGCGAGCCAATATGGTGAAGAGTATTCTCCAAATCGTAGAGGAGCCGAACTATGGTAGTGGACAAGCCAGAGATCTATCATCTCGCAAGTAATGAAATAGGATAGTTCAGCAACAATACTTTTAGTACCTTTGTATCAAGGCGATAATTTGATGAATAATGGAGTAATAATACCGAGTATAGTGTATGAACATTTTGTTTTATAACCACAGTGGTTTTAACCCCAAAAAGGGAGGAACAGAAAGGGTAGTAGACACCCTTTCTGAGTATTTTTCCAAGGATGGACACTCGATATTCTATGCCACTGTACACAATGAAACGAAGTATAAGGCGCCTTACCCTTACTTGGTACTCGACGAACATAAGTTTAGTAGTCTTAACTCTGTTAGAATTCGTCTGCTATGCGACTTTGTACTACGCAATAAAATCGACATCATAATAGATAATTTCCACCATAACAAACTCAAGTATCTCAAGATGATTGCAGCGGTAAAGGAGAAGACAGGTGTTAAAGTCGTAACCCTTTACCATACCAGTCCTCAAGGTCATGAATGCCTATGGAGCCGAATGGGAGACAATAGCACCCTTGGTATTTCTGAGAAGAAGAGGTTCAAAGAGTTTGTGATGACAAAAGCGCAAATAGCAAGACGAGAGCGAGCCAAGACCAAAAAGGCATTACGTTATCGGCTCAATCACTATGACAAAATAATCCTTCTTTCGGAACGATTCTTCTCTGAGGCAATAGCTATGACTGGCGAGAAGAATTCCCACAAATACGCCGCAATTCCCAATCCCGTAGGTAGCTTAGCCAATATGCCACGAAAACAAGACAAGTGCAATGAGCTACTATGGGTAGGGCGAATGACCGGGCTCAAAAGACCAGAAAAGGCATTACAGATATGGACATGCCTACAAGATCAATTCCCCGAGTGGTGTATTAATTTTCTAGGAGGGGGAGAACTGTACGAAGCCATAAAAAAGCTATCTGAGAGCCTAGCGCAACGATGCCATTTCTTGGGGTTCCAAAATCCTGAGCCGTATTATCAGAAAGCGAAGATATTACTATTGACAAGTGATTTTGAAGGGCTTCCACTCGTCTTGATAGAGGCTCAAAGACATGGTGTTATTCCGATTGCTTTTGAAAACTTCGCTTCGCTCCAAGATATTATACAGAATGGGGTGACAGGTATCACTGTACCAACCAATGACATGGACTCTTATAGTCAAGAACTATCCAATCTCATGAAAGACGAGAAGCGTCTCGCCACAATGGCGGAGAGCGCACGACAACACAGTAAAAAGTTCGCGATTGAAAACATTCTCCCTATGTGGTACGAACTATTCACTTCACTAGGTCTTTCTCACACCAGCAATAATGACTAGCATCATGAATACAGTTAACAGGAAACATATCACATTCATAGTACGTGGGCTACACGATATGGGAGGCATAGAGCGGGTAACGATTGTCGTTGCTTCGATGCTTGCCAATGTGGGTTACCGTGTCTCTATCCTATGCCTACAGCGAGGAACACCTTATTTTGATATCCCCGAGGAGATTGGGCTGTACAACCTAAATGATGTACGGGGAAGAAGCAGGAGCGCGAGGCTCAAGGCATGGATGAAAGAAGAGCGCCCAGACCTTGTGGTGATCTCTGGCACTAATCGTCCCCTTTTCATATTGCGGGCTATAGGAGATTGCCCAGCGATAGGCTGGGAACACCTCAATGCGACCATCTCTGCCCATCCGCTCCACAACCTGTATAGGAAGTTTTATGCTCGCAGATGTATGATTGTAACGCTCTCGAATGCAGATAAGGAATCATGGCAGAAGAAGTTCCCTTCTTCTGATGTGCATTGTATACCTAACCCAGTTACGCTCCCTAAATCCACCCCTTCTAGTCTAGAAAATAAGCGAATACTCGCAGTGGGAAGACTGGCAGGACAAAAGGGCTTTGACTTACTCATCAAGGCTTGGGCAAAGATCGAAAAGTTATACCCCGATTGGAAGTTACGCATCGTGGGATCGGGCAGATGGGAGAAACGATTACTACAGCTCATAGCCCAGCTGGGCATCGAACAGCGCATAGAAATGCTCCCTGCGACCCCCGAAATCACAAAGGAATACCAAGACGCATCGATTTATGCACTGTCATCCAGGTACGAAGGCTTTGGGCTAGTGCTCGTGGAAGCCATGCAACTAGGGCTTCCAGTAGTCAGCTTTGATTGTCCTCATGGTCCAAGAGAGATTGTCTCTCATGGGGAGACTGGTTTACTCGTCCCCAATGGAGATGTAGATGCATTTGCAGAAGCCCTTTCTACGATAATTTCCAACCCCACGATGAGAGAAGAGATGGCAAAAGAAGCGCTTGTGCAAGTAGAGAGGTTTGGAAATAAAGTCATCACCACTAAGTGGGTCGACCTTATTGAGCAAATGACTAGTAAAGATTAATATTTATACACTATCTTATGCCTACAATTTCAGTAATCATTCCGGTGTATAATGTCGAGAGGTACCTGAGACGCTGTCTGGATAGTGTGCTCCAGCAAACCTATACCGATTGGGAAGCTATCTGTGTGAATGACGGCAGCCCTGATAATAGTGATGCTATACTTAGTGAGTACGCACTGAGAGACGACCGCATAAAGGTGGTCACGAAAGATAATGGAGGGCTATCGGATGCAAGGAACGTAGGACTAGCGCATAGTACTGGTGCATATATCATGTTTCTAGACTCTGACGACTTGATACACCCCCAGACCATGGAGATAGCATTAGGATTAGCCCAAAGGGATAATTCCGACATTGTCTCTTGGTACAAGGATCAGTTCTTCCACCTCCAAATCAGGTTTATGTCCTACCTCGGGTATAATGTAGACTCTGCTCTACCCCTTGGGATCAATAAGAGATATGACCTCCGGAAAGTAGACAGCTACGTTACTGAAGATGTCTTTGCACATGTCACGGAGGATAGCCATACAAAAATAAAATACCCGATTAAGCACTTCTTTGTGGTACGACACCTACTCAAAAGAGAGCTAGTAATAGATGTGCCTTTCCTCAAAGGCATTACCTTCGAGGACTTTCCATGGTGGAGCGAAGTAATCCTGAAGAATCCGAAGGTCACTATTACGAATCTCCCTTTTTACTATTACTTCCCGAACAAACGCTCTATTGTGAGAAGTAGTGTGCAAGCCCATAAAACGCTCAATTGGATTGCAGGATTGGAGCATAGCTATCAACTCTACAAGACAAGAGCTACAGACTATCAAAAGGATCAATGGGGCAAGCATTGCATGTGGCCAGTGATTATCAAGCACATTGCCAAGCACTTACATCTGATAGCCAAAAGTGATCAATGCGAGGGCGTGGGGAAGCGTCTCAAAGCGCTATGGAAGCAAGGTGCCTTTGACCAGCCTACAAACAAAAAGGAGGAGTACTACCGCCTAAGAATAAAGGAGTTTATCGAATCGAATAACTAATGAATAGCCCTATGTCACTAAAGATAGCTGCCATTACGATGGCTCGTAACGATCTCTTCTTTCTCTCTCGATGGATTGAATACTACGGGAAAGAGCTGGGTAAAGAGCACCTCTATATCACTCTAGATGGTGAAGATCAGGAGTTACCATACAATCATGAAGGTACGAATATAAGGAAGGTGCCACACCGTACACTATCCAGAACTCAAGGTGATAAGTATCGGATTGGCTTGCTATCGGACTTAGCAGCGCAGCTATTCCAAAGAGGGTACGACAGAGTGATAGGCACCGATGCCGACGAATTTATCATAGTAGACCCCAAGCACGGTATTTCTCTCAAGGAATACCTTACCCATGCGCCTATCTCAAGTTCGCTCTCACCGCTCGGGCTTGACTTAGGGCAAAGACGACAAGACGAACCTCTGCCATTGGATCCTACTCAATCGATATTAGCCCAGCGCAGATATGCCGTCCTCTCGTCACGCTACACAAAAGCCTCGATACTCGCGAGACCCCTTCGTTGGGGCTCTGGTTTCCATAGGGTGAAGGGACACAATTTCCATATAGCACCCGACCTATACTTGGTACATACGGGTTATTGTGACCTAGAGATTATTGTCAAGAGGGCGGGCGACTCTACCAG
The DNA here is from genome assembly GCF_000379925.1 of Porphyromonas levii DSM 23370. Lineage (GTDB taxonomy): Bacteria > Bacteroidota > Bacteroidia > Bacteroidales > Porphyromonadaceae > Porphyromonas_A > Porphyromonas_A levii. The sequence continues at coordinate 7,799 of NZ_KB904263.1, forward strand.
GATTGATGCTGGATGGGAAGCCCACTTAGGCAGGCGTGCTCGCACTGTGGCACTCACCACCCATAGCAATCCAATAGATGGCGACCTTATCTTTGAGCGTGCTAGGAAGTTGCAGACCATCTTCCGCCCTATTTTTGCACTCAATAAGCCTATGATGCCCTACTCTGCCCCCAAGGTAGTAAAGCTCCCAGAGCGATTTGAGGGTACTTTTATATAACTAATGACATAATACTTTATACAATAATGAATGTACCTACTACAATCTCAGTAATTGTACCAATATATAAGGCAGAGAAGTTCTTAGAAAAATGCCTTGACTCACTAGTGAACCAGACTTTACAACCATACGAAATTATACTAGTAAATGACGGATCACCTGACAAATCGGATATAGTAGTCCAACCATATATCAGCAAATACCCATATATCAAATATATTGAGCAATCAAATCAAGGTGTATCTGTAGCAAGAAATACAGGAATATCTATATCCACTGGCAATTGGATTACATTTTGTGATCCAGATGACTATGTGCTTCCCAACTACATAGAAGAGATTACGAAAGCTATAAACGAGAACAATTTGGATTTCTATCAAATTCAATACTCGGAAGTTGGAACTATAAGTGGGAAACATGAATCAAATAAAACAATAGTAAAAGATAATTCAGAAGTATATAGCCAAAAGGACATCCTTAATGATTATAAAATACTCGGGAGTTGTTCAATGTGGATGTACGTTTTTAAGAAAAGTATCATTGAGGAATTCGGAATAGTAGTTCCTCCTGGGGTAGTTATTGCAGAAGATGAAGTATTTGTAATAAGATATATAAAACATATAAATGCCATGGTAAAAATAAACCAAACGCTATATGTTTATTATAGGCATGAGAACTCAATAACAAAAAGTATTTGGAACACCTACAACAGAAAGGCAGCAATATCATACAAGAAGGTAATTGATATTATGCTTTCAGAATGGTCTTATCCATATCCACCATTAATCAAAACAAGCATATTGTATAGTCTGACCTACCATATGCATCTGCACATCTCGTGCAAGGAAGAAAGTAATGAAATAGAAGAAAATCTTTCCGATGATTTGCAATATATAACCAAGAGACTGAAGGAAGGTGGTTACTACCCATTTAAGGCTCGAAAATATCTTTTCTATGCTCGAAACTACCAAGCTGTCAAGCGTTGGATACGTGTCAAACAACTTCTCAAGAGAAAAAAAATAAAAGTCAAACAGCATTTTCAGAATAATGAGCAGCCTGACTCTAATTAAACACAAAGAGACCATGGCATAATGCTTAGCCTTTGTATCAAAGGCATTATGCAACGGTCTCTTTTGTATTTGCACTCTTTTTATTAGCTTAGACCTCAAGAGCACCTATGAGTTCATTTACATCCTTGATGCCATAACGCTCCAAATAGGTTTCAATCTCCTTTATCATCTTTTGTGGAGCGAGAGGATCCACAAAATTGTAAGTACCCACTTGCACGGCAGTTGCCCCTGCCAGCATGAATTCGATAGCATCCAAACCATTGGTAATGCCTCCAATCCCCACCACAGGAATATGTACTGCACGGGCTACTTGCCATACCATACGGAGGGCAATTGGCTTAATGGCTGGTCCCGAAAGCCCACCTGTCACAGTCGAAAGGATAGGTTTCCGCTTATGCGCATCTATCGCCATACCAAGAAAAGTATTGACCAATGACACCGCATCCGCACCATACTCCTCGGCTATGCACGCCATACGAGCTATATCAGTCACATTGGGCGAGAGTTTTACAATAAGCGTATGGCTATACACCCTCCGAATCTCTGAGACAATCTCAGCAATTCCTTTCTCAGAGACACCGAAAGCCATACCCCCATTCTTCACATTGGGGCAAGAGATATTCAGCTCCATCGCACGAATACCCTCCAACTTATCCATTGCCGAAGCCACTGCGATATAATCGTCTATTGTAGACCCATTGACATTAGGAATAATCTCGGTGCCTAACTTCATCACTTCAGGATACGTTTGGGTAACATAGTACTCCAGCCCTTTATTCTGCAAGCCCACGGCATTGAGCATTCCCGAAGGAGTCTCCGCCATACGCTGGGGCGCATTACCCTCGCGCGGCTCTAGCGTGGTTCCCTTAGTAAAAATTCCTCCCAAGCAAGAGACATCGTAGATCCTATTCATTAGGAGACCATCTCCGAATGTACCTGAAGCTACTGTGATTGGATTCTTCAGTTCCGCCTCTCCTATTCTAACCACTAGATTCTTCTCCATAGCGCTTAGTCCCAAAGTAGTTCGGTAGTATCAAATACAGGACCATCATTACAAACCGTCTTATGTCCCTTTACTGTCGGTTCTACACAGCAGAGGCACACACCTATACCACAAGCCATGTGATTTTCGAGCGATGCCTGAGATGGGATGCCTTCCTCGCGTGCCCAACGAGCTACGGCCTTCATCATCGGTGTAGGACCACACACATATATATGTGTAAACTTCTGTGCTCTTAATATTGAGTGCTGAGTCACATATCCTTGCTCCCCTAGAGAAGCGTCTTCAGTAGTAATAAACAGCTCCCCTACAGAATCGAAATGAGAAAGATCGGAGAAGTGCCCCGCACTCCTAGCTCCTAGAAGGAAAGTAGGCTCGATTCCCTTAGCTTTCATAGCACAACCAAGCGCATACATAGGGGCTACCCCTACTCCGCCACCTACAAGCAGCGGACGGGCTCCTGCCTCAGGTATACGGAATGTATTACCCAAGGGCAATAGGATATTGAACCGACTCCCTACTGGAGCATTGCATAATACTTCTGTGCCTTTACCCGCATTTTGAATAAGTAGATCGAGAGTTCTCTCGGTTGCTGCGTAGACCGATATAGGGCGGCGAAGCATCACGCCATCGCAATTCTTAACCTGTATCTCCACGAACTGCCCAGGCAGACAAATTGGTACTACTTGCTCTCCGTTGGTAGGCGCAAAGTGACCCAAGAAAAGTCTATCGGAGTAGACTTCCCGTCCCACCAGCTCCATTTCAATATCAAATATATCCTTCTTCATACGATTGCCAATACCCACTCCCCATATTGCCTACAAAATTAACTATAATTCCCCTTTCACCCACATCCTCCGTATAGAGAAGGATGCTTCTCTATACAGAGCCTATCCAGAGTATGCTGTCATGTATTTCTCACAAGTAGCATTACTTCAGGGTTCTACTAATAGTTATTTGCGCCCTTAAGGTTGCACACGATTAGAATTATCTCTACCTTTGCAGCGATAAAATTTGGTGATAAGCTATGGAGTTCCTCCTAGCTCATTGAAAAGGGAATCCAGTGAAAGTCTGGAGCAGTACCCGCTACTGTAAATTCTATAAAGGCATGTAGATATCCGTAAGCCACTGTCCATACTCTGCAAGACAATAGGATGGGAAGGCTCTGTGTGCTGATGGAATAAGCCAGGAGACCTGCCAAAGCGTAATAACTTATTGAAAGCAATGTTTTCACTAACTATTCCGGGTGTGAGGTTAAGTGGTCTAGACTATTATAGATGGGCAAGTTACTAGCACTTGGTATGGTATAGGAACTATTTGTATAACCATGAAGAAATCTTTCGAGCTCTTCCTATTGCTCAACTTCATATTTATTGTAGGGACTTCTTTGTATGCCCAAACCGATATGAACTACACCGCTCCTGAGCACAATGATAGTACAATGCGGTGGGATAAGTACCTCGATGAATTTGTCGTAACAGCGACACGAACGCCCAAGGCTATATCGGCTGCGCCCATACTAACTCGCGTCATTGGGGATGTAGAGATAACATCTAGCAACTTTGAGAATATAACCGAGCTCCTCCAATATAACCTACCAGGGCTTTCCTTCAAAAGGGATGGTCGAGGCATCAATATGCAAGCCCAAGGACTGGAGAATAGCTACATTCTCGTACTCGTGGACGGAGAATGTCTTGCTAAGACCCCAGGAGGGAATATTGACCTTAGCCGTATCTCCCAAAGCAACATAAAACAGATCGAAATCGTCAAAGGTGCTTCATCGGTTCTCTATGGCTCTAATGCCATCGGCATGGTTATCAATATCATCACCAAGAAACCGGCACGTAAGCTTGAGGGCTCAGGGTCTTTCCAGTATGGGAAGTTCAATAACAGCATAGCAGATCTCAGTATAGGAGGCAAGCATGGTGTCTGGTCGGGACGCACCTCAATATACTACTTCGGCACAAAAGGCTACAACCTAAATCCCGAGAATCAGCAGATCTACACTATTAATCCGTATCGCAACTATAGTCTACAGCAAAAACTATGGTGGGAGAGAGGGGCTACACAGTTAACTGGAAGCCTTGACTTATTTCTTCAAGACCAGTTCAATCCACCGCTTAGTATTAAGGAAGATAGGTATCGGAATAGTAACTTCTCTTATAGTATTTTAGGTGAGCACACAGTAGGCATACATAAACTAAGCCTATCTTACTTTGCTGACCACTATACCCGCCATACCATAATAAAAGGTAAGACACAGCCTGCTGATGCTAAGTTTCATCAGCACACAATCAGACTAACGGATATACTTAAGCCCCTCAGCCAACTGGAGTTTATTGGCGGTACTGAGGTGAATATCAATAAGGACTATAGCGATATCCAGTTTGGCAAAGAGACTAAGACACGACAGGTATACGACCTCAACCTATTTGCTCAGGGTGACTGGCAGTTACTCCCTATCCTTAATCTAACTGGTGGGGCAAGGTACACTCACCACTCAGCATTTGGGAATGCCTTCACCCCTAAGGTTAATTTAATGTACGCTCCTACTAAGTATTTCAAGGTGAGAACGGGCTATAGCATGGGCTTCAAGGCACCCAATAATACGGAACTCTACTCCGACTTCATGATGGGAGCAGTATCTCACAACATCGGTAATCCTAACCTCAAGGCAGAGCGTTCACAATACGGCTACCTATCTCTTGAATACCGTATGCCCTCATTCGCCATAAGTGGTGAGGTGTATCAGAATACCCTACGAGACAAGATACAATCCTCATTCGTACGAGTCACAAATGATAACGGAGAAGAGTGGACGGAGCTAAGATACAGGAATATTGGTCAGGTAAGGATTAGGGGCATGGAGGTCAACACCGACATCTATCCTCTCTCTTGGCTAGCTATACGTGCAAATTACACTTTCACAGATGCTATCAATATGGAGAATGGGCTGCAGCTTCAGGGCAATGCCAAGCACTCTGCGAGTGGTGTAGTTTCTATTAGAGGACGACTACTAGGGAAGCAAAGTTCTCTCACTATCTCAGGTCGATGGATATCCCCAAAGATGTATGACCAGGAGCGTAAAAGCATCAATAGCACTACGGGAAAAGAGGAGATCACTGTAGAAGAACGCACAAAAAGTGCATACTCTCTATGGCGTGCTACTGCACAGATGACACCCTGGGAGAAGGGAGATATGAATGTCTCGCTCTCACTTGGGGTGCAAAACATCTTCAACTTTACGGATCCAGAAGATCTGACAACCTTTGATCCGGGAAGACGATTCTTCGGAAAGATAACTTTCAACTTCTAAATAATTAATAAGTATTACAATGAAAAAGATTACTACTACTTTTTTGATTGGATTAGCTCTCTTGGGCTTCTCCTCGTGTAAAGGCGACAAGAAGGATACCCCCCAAACGACGGAGGTAAAGACGGTCGTCATCGACGCTTCCAACTACGGCAAGTTCGTCTACTTCTCTTTCGAGAAAGGCACTGTAGTGACGGTAAGTGACGCAGATTATAACAACAACTTGGGATGGGATATTGCCTTCAGAGGTCACTACCCCCGCACTAATGGAGGGGCATCTGGCAAAGGACAGGGCGGTGTTATTAAGACAAAAGAACTTACCTTTGGAGCTGTAATGGCTATCCCTGCAGGAGCTTCTTGGGAAGTGGATAAGAGTATCCGTGTCGCTAAAGTAAACGACAAAGGCGCTCCTATTATGCCGCCACAATTTGAAATGGTACCCGGCAATGTGCTACTGCAAAGTTGGCTAGCAAGTGGTGGTCATCCTCCTCACAAGTACGACAACTCTATCTTCCTTGTAAAAGGTGCCAATGGCAAGATTGCTAAGGTACAGATGGTATCATTTGAGAATAAACACATCACGATGAGGTACGAATACCCTTTCACGCCAACTAAGAAGTAAAGTATGAAAAAGAAGAATAGAAGTCTCCTCCTTATCGGTATAGGGACAATCATAGTGGCACTTGGATTGCTATGGGGGTACCGCCGCTATATAGCTCCTACTGAGATCGCACTCGTCCACTTCCCAGCGTATCAGGCATCGAACTTCGTATACGCCAATGAAGACTGGCAGATAAAAGTACACTCAGTACCAGAGGAGGAGGCTTCTAGTCTTCCTAACTACGACGCTATTCTTATTTTCGGCGCTGGATTCCGACCCACTGACGAACAGCAAGAAGCTATTGAGAAGGCGAAGCAAAAGGGCATCCCTATTTACTCTTATGTGATGCAAAGCAATCGCATTCAGAGTCACAACATCACTGATGAGCAAAGAGAACAACTCAACCTCTACTATATACATCGTAGCAAAGATAATTTCCGTAACCTCCTAAGGTATATCAGAGCAGAACTAGACCCTAAGAAACTATTTTCACACAAGGCAAAGGCGCCTGAAATCATACCAGAAGATCTATTTTACTACACTAGCGACAAAGAGTATTTCCAAAGCGCTGATGAGCTTACTGCATACCTTAAAAGCAAAGGTCTATACCACCCCGAAGGGAAGCGCTTAGCTCTTATCTCGGGCACGCTCGCACCATTGGAAGGCAACAGAGCTCACGTAGACACACTGATAGAGGGGCTCACTAAAATGGGCTACAATGTCTATCCCTTTCTCTCTGCCAGACACCGGCTAGATCTTCTCACACAGATACACCCCGATGGACTAGTGTATATTCCTATGGGGCGACTTGCTACCAACGAAGGGGACACTTGGTTAGCCCAGCACAATATACCTACCTTCTGCCCTATTCCAGTTAGTGAGACCGAGGACCAATGGCTGGAGGACAAAGTAGGACTATCTGCAGGATCCCTTACCGCAAGAGTAACCCTAGCCGAACTAGACGGTGGAATACTCCCAATGGTGATTGCCACAGAACAAGCCCAAGGCGATAATCTTGTTACAGTAGAAGCACAGCCCGAGGGCATCAAACAATTTATGGAGACTGTGGATCGCTATATGCGTTTGAGGGAACAGCGCAATGCCGATAAGAAAGTAGCCATTGTATACTTCCGAGGACCAGGCAACAACTCCTTGGTAGCTGCGGGTCTGGAGGTAGTTCCTTCATTGTACAACTTCCTGAAAAGGCTTCAAAGTGAGGGCTATAATGTAGATGGGCTACCCAGTTCGTTAGAAGCATTTACTAAGGAAATCAATAAGCAAGGCGCTATATGGCGCAACTACTCAGGCAAACTACTTGACGAGTATATCCAAAACGAGCATCCTCAACTCATCACGGTCTCTGACTACGAGAAGTGGGTTGGGAAACGCCTACATGCCTCAAAGTACGATGAGGTGGTACAGCAATACGGTGTAGCGCCTGGGGATTACATGAATACACTCACCCCCAAGGGTGAACCCGCAATCGCCGTAGCAAGACTGCAATATGGCAACATCGTACTTCTACCACAGCAGTCACCATCGTTTACCGAAGACCAGTTCAAGATGGTACATGGAGTGGAACTACCACCCCCTCATAGTTACATTGCTGAATACCTATGGATCAACGAAGGATTCCAAGCCGATGCACTAGTACACTTCGGCACCCATGGTAACCTCGAATTTATCCCAGGCAAGCAAGTAGCCCTCTCTCATTACGATTGGAGCCATGCCTTGATAGGTACCCTTCCGCACTTCTACTACTACAGCATCTCTAATATCGGGGAGAGTGTCATCGCTAAGCGAAGGACACACGCAGCTATTGTTTCCTACCTCACCCCACCATTTAGAGAGAGTAAAACACGCCAACAATACCAGAAACTATTTACCCTCCTGGAAGAGGTGTACGCTGATAATAGTAGGGAGAAGGGGCTTGCATTCAAGCGGGAATGCCTACGTCTCAATCTCCACACCGACCTTCAGCTTGATGATAACCCCAACAAACCTTACTCCGAAGAGGAAGTCACCTATATAGAGAACTTCCTAGAGGAGATTGCTAATGAGAAAATCACAGGAAAACTCTACACACTAGGGGAACCCTACACCCCCGACGAAATAGTAGAGACAGTCAAGGCTATGGGTATTGATGCTATAGCTTACCAATGGGCTCAGTTAGACCGTCACTTCGGCAAGATTACACCTAAGGAATATGAGAGCGCCGCATTCGTCTCCAAACACTACCTCCAACGCCTAACACCTCTCGTTGTTCAGGCAATAAAAAGTGGCAACTCATCTTCTATCCTTAGCGCTATCACCCATAAGATAGCGGCAAACGACTCAGCTGGTTTAGTTCTACTTAATGGCTTAAAAGCCTCCGTCAACAACCTACTGACTTACCGCAACCTATTGGTCTCTTCTCCCTCCTTGGAGATGGACGCTCTTATCCAAGGTCTCAATGGTGGATACATAGCTCCTGGACCAGGCGGAGATGCGGTTCGCTCTCCAAATGCACTCCCTACCGGGCGCAATCTATACTCTATCAACGCAGAGTCTACTCCCTCCGAGAAGGCATGGAATACGGGGAAACAATTGGCTGAACAAACCCTACAAAATTATCTCAAGAGCCATGGTACGTACCCTACCAAGGTGAGCTATACCTTCTGGGCTGGGGAATTTATCGAGAGCGAAGGCGCTACTGTAGCTCAGGCAATGGCTATGATTGGGGTGGAGCCCATAAGAGACCGAATGGGCAGAGTCACAGATATTAGGCTTATCCCCGCTGAAGAACTAGGGCGCCCGCGCATAGATATCGTAGTGCAAGTATCCGGACAGCTGCGCGATCTCGCTACCTCCCGATTGATACTCCTGAATAAAGCAATAGATCTGGCGGCATCAGCAACAGATGCACCCGAGGATAATTATCTACGAAAAGGGAACCTAAGTGTAGAACAACAACTTGTGGAAAAAGGCGTCTCTCCTGCTCAGGCAAGAACCCTTGCCAATATGCGCATCTTCGGAGGGCTCAATGGAGGCTATGGCACAGGGATAAAGGAATTGGTAGAGAAGGGAGATGCTTGGCAAGAGCGGAGTGAAATAGCAGAGACTTATCTAAAGAATATGGGAGCCATTTATGGTACTACAGAATCTTGGGGTGAGTACCACGAAGACCTACTTCGTGCTGCGCTAAGCAATACCGATATCGTTGTCCAACCACGTCAGAATAACACTTGGGGTGCACTAAGCCTAGACCACATGTATGAATTTATGGGTGGCATCAGCAATGCTGTAGAAGAGGTCACAGGCAAAGCGCCTGAGATGTATCTCTCGGACTATCGCAATCGCTTCCGCCCACGTATGCAAGGTCTCAAAGAGGCTATGGCTGTGGAGAGTCGTACCACTATCTTTAATCCTGAATATATCAGGGAGAAGATGAAAGGTGGAGCCTCTACAGCAAATACCATTGCGAAGACCATACGCAATGCCTATGGCTGGAAAGCCATGAGGACTGATGTATTGGATAACAACTGGTGGGACAAACTCTATAGCATCTACATAGAGGATGCCCTTGGCTTGGAGGTACAAGAATATTTTGCGCAGACTAATCCTGCCGCACTCCAAGAGATAACTGCAGTGATGTTGGAGACCATACGCAAAGGGATGTGGGATGCCTCGGCAGATAAAATAGACCACTTAGCACAATTACACAGTGACCTCACTATTAAATATGGAGCTAGTGGATCGGAATTCTCAGACTCAAATGAAGAGCTTCAGAAGTATATCTCCGCTCATATCTCTATAAATAAAGCGGCATACCAACGGATTATAAAGGGAGAGCATGTGGAGAGCGGTCAAAAAGAGGTGGTGCTCAAAGAAGAGATGTACCAAACGGCGGACAAAGATGAATCCAATAGCGGACTCCTCATAGGAGGTATCGCCATTGGAGCACTACTCCTTACCATTGCCCTACTCCTACGTAGACGGAAGAGACAATATTAAAGGAAAAGTATGGAATCCTTATTTGTAGTACTGATACTATTTGTTCTTCTCAATTCGCTTCTGCGGCTTACCTTTGTAAAGTGGTGGCATAGCCTCCTCTATGCGATAGTCGTTGCCCTTTTCATCGGCAGCACATGGCAACTGGGGACACTGCAGTCCAAAACCCAATGGCTGGAATGGTTGTATGCCACTGAGACCCTCCAAGACTTATCAGTGCTCGTAACCTTCGAAGCACTTCTTCATATCAGCTATGTATTCGCGCACCTCCAGTCCATACTCGGGACACCGATTCAGAAATGGTATGCTAAACTTATCGAGTACTACCCGCCATTACTTCTATTTCCAGCACTATTCTACATCCTCACCCAGCTATTTTTTCACCTCACAGGAACCGACTTCTCACTCATCGCATATAGCACGATTGGGGGTGTATTAGTCTTTATCCCCCTACTGACTCAGTTATTGAAATACCTCTTCCCCGAAGAGGAATTAAGGCTAGAGCTCTCCTTTATCTTCAACCTATTCGTCTGTATAACTGGCTTCATCGCCACAGCATCTGCCGAAACGGTTTATTCGCCACAGCGCCTTGAGCACCCCGATATCCGTGCTCTACTCATAGGGTTATGCCTCTTCTCATCGCTATTCATCATAGGCTATAGCATAGGTAAGTATCGACAGAATAAGAAAGTAAATATATAAGCAAACTACAAAATGGAATTCATATCCAAAGCGCTCTTCTGGGTGGCAAATAGTCTACTCGTACCGGACATAATCCTCCTGCTACTCCTCTTCATTCGATCCATCATTATGCTAGGGGAGCTCTATAGTCAGTTCCGAACCAAACGGAAGTACGATAGGATTTTCTCTCAGCCTATAAAGGAGCTATCACTAGAAACGACTGGGGCACTCTTCGGTCTGCTCCCTCAGAAAGACAATACCCTATTCACGAACTACCTCAGAGAGCTCCTTTCGGCATCCCCATCTCCCGACTATTCAGACTATCTCCTCAATAGCTTTGAAAATAGAGTGGAGCGTGAACTCCTCTTCCCCGGACTCATGAGCAAGGTAGGTCCAATGCTGGGACTCATGGGTACGCTTATCGCCATGAGCCCTGCACTCGTCGGACTATCACAAGGCGACATCACAGGCATGGCGTATAATATGCAAATCGTTTTTGCCACTACGGTAGTCGGTATCGTTATTGCGCTGGTGGGCATTTTGACCACGTCACTCAAGCAACGGTGGTATGCCAATGACCTCAATCGGCTAGAATATGTTGCCTCAATCTTAGACCAGCAAGCAAAGCAATGAGAGAGACAAAAAGAAATAGGCGCAATAAGAGGAAACACGCTTTTGGGACGGGAAACGACGACCCGCTAAGCGTGATTGCCAATCTGTTCGATGTAGCAATGGTATTTGCCGTAGCCCTCATGGTGGCGATGGTATTACACCTCAATATGAGCGAGGTCTTTACTGACGACGACTTTACCATGGTCAAAAACCCAGGAGAAGAGGACATGATCATCATCACCAAGGAGGGTAAGACCATAAAAAAATACACCCCAAGCGAAGAACCACATACCTCAGAACAGAAGAAAGGGCGCAAAGTGGGTGTTGCTTACGAGCTAGAGAACGGCGAGATTATCTACGTTCCCGAGTGATGGTAAGAGGCACACCCATCGTCGTTTAATAAGACTCTTCTGTCACTACTTTCCTTGATTGAGGAGAACAGAGACCATACTACCGCTTACTCTCAGTTTGTCTGCCGCCCATAGCTCAAGCTCCATCACCACTTTTCGGTCGGTGACCTCCTTGATAATAGCCCTTAGCTCGAGCAATTGTCCCATCGGTGTAGGCGAGAGAAAATTGATATTGAGATTGGCAGTTACATAGCGAAGATTAGGCAGTGTATCCATAGCCCGCCCAAAATGCCTATAGCCTGCAGCCGCTGCAGTACCATTGCCATGACAGTCGAGGATAGCAGCAATCAGCCCTCCATAGACGTTCTTAGGAAAACCTCCAGTAAAATGCTCTTGTGGCAAGAAGTGAGCAATAGTGGTATCACTTGTAGAATCATCATTATACCAATAGCTTTTTATCTTGAGCCCATGCTCATTGGCTGAGCCACAACCATAGCAGTGGCTAAACTCTTCAGAATAGTAATCTTGAAATGCTTTCATATTATTATATGTGTAGTATATCTATATACACTTGCAAAGATAATGTAAATACATGAAGTGCACCTACAAAGTCCCATAGTGCTACGCTCAATTCAAGCATGATTACATACATCAAACCGAGCTCTCCCTATCCCAGCAATTACCATTGTACTCTAGCAACACATAGAGCCCGATACACTTAGATGTGCTTTTTCTATACCATAGGGGAAGCGCATAAGCGATTACAACCAACAGAAATACAGTCCTTGGGAATTGAATATTAACGTGAGTTCGACCTAAGAAAAGAGACAAAAACCAGAGGTGAATATTTGCTCTAATGGACTACAATAGAAGTGATTATATTAGGGAAAGTGGCGAATTATGCCTCATCCGATATTCTGCGTGATCACGGTAACCGCCATCACGCAGAATATCGGATGAGGCAAAATTAATAGGAGATAGAGGATACATCTCTCAATCGCTCTTTGACAAACTCTTCATTGATGATATACACATGATTACAAAGATCAAGAAGAATATGAAGAATTCACTGATGTCCCTTTACGATAAAATTCTTTTGCGCAAGAGGGCTATTATCGAAACCGTGAATGACTTGCTCAAGAACGTCTGTCAAATCGAACATACAAGGCATAGATGTGTGAATAACTTTGTCGTCAATCTCGTCAGTGGTTTAATTGCTTATAACCTAA
>NZ_KB904264.1 GCF_000379925.1 Porphyromonas levii DSM 23370
AAAATGAAGAAGCCTCTATAAGAGGAGCACTTGTTATGAGATAAGTACTAGAAATCCTCTGTAAAAGCTCATATTTAGAGCTTTTACAGAGGAGAATAATCAAAAAACAAGGCGATTTTTCAAGCTAGACAAGACGAAAATCTGAAAAAAGTCAGTCAAAAACGTCTAAACTCGAATGTGCAACAGTCTCTTATTACCTATGGCAGTGAATATGGGGCAGGGAGAGATTAAACGGCAGATTGAGGAAGTGATGAGATTTGTACTGAAGCATTATGCCTTTCAGTCGTTGGGCGAACTCAATGCAGCTCTTGCCCAATATCATCTTACAGCTGAAGAGGTGAAGCGAGAGTATCGAGGTAAGCAGTATGATGGAGTGGTTTATGTGCCTACGGATATTGAAGGGGATAAGTTGGGGACACCTATACATGCTTCAGAGATTGGGCGAGGCGTTGGGTTTGATGCTCTAAAGAGGCGTATGGAGCAGTCTAAGGCTTTGATTGCACCGCACCTCGACAGTGTGCGTGGTCGTATCTTAGAGGTAATGCGTTCATCTCCACAGGGGATAGAGGAGTTTCAGAAAAGATTAGAGCAGGTGGGCTTGCGTGCTTTTATACGTAGAAGTGATAACGGTCAGCTCTATGGCATCACCTTTATAGACGACAAGGAGGGTATTGTAGTCAATGGCTCACGCTTAGGAAAAGGCTACTCTGCTAATGTCTTTAATACTTACTTTGCTAATCCAGCTCTCAATCCTTTTCTCAATGAGACTCTATACCGCATTCCTTTAGCCCCTAACCCTCCTATGGAGGACTTAATCAATGAAATTCCCCCTTTAGGGGGCTGGGAGGAGAGTGATGTAATAGGAGAACTAATTGATGAGCTACCAGTAAATAGAGGTAACGATGATTGGAAGGAGGCAGCTTGGCAACGCAAACTCCGCCGTCAGAATCGTCCTCGCTTAAAGGGTAAGAGAAGATAATGGTTTGTGCGTGTCTTGACATTGCAGAGCAGGTGCAGTGCAAGGCGATAAGAGTGAGGCTGAAGGGAGCATACAAAGGTATGTGACCAAAGCCAAATCTCGCAAGCAACGCAGTAATGTACCTGCTATACGATGTCAAGATATGGGACAAGAAGATGATTTGAGAGGCTTAGGCAAAGTGATGGACTTTATGAGGGGGATTTCTATTCTCTTCGTCATCATCAACTGCTACTGGTTTTGCTATGAGGCATTTCGGGAATGGCACTTCACCATCGGTGTGGTAGATACCATTCTGATGAACTTCCAAAGAACAACGGGGCTATTTAACTCAATACTCTGGACGAAGCTCTTTAGTGTAGTATTTCTTGGGCTATCTTGCTTGGGAACACGAGGTGTTAAGGAGGAGAAAATTACTTGGACTAAGATTTGGGTGGTATTAGTCATTGGGTTTGTGCTTTTCTTTCTTAATTGGTGGCTACTCGCTCTGCTCTTTAGTTGTGTAGGCAATGCTGCACTCTATATCTTCACACTCTCTGTCGGATATATTTGCCTACAGATGGGAGGTGTCTGGATGAGTCGCCTGCTAAAGAATAACCTAATGGACGATGTCTTCAACATCGAGAATGAGAGTTTCCAACAAGAGACACGGCTGATGACTAATGAATATTCAGTCAATCTACCCACTCGCTTCTACTACAAGAAGAAGTGGAATGACGGCTGGATCAATATCGTCAATCCTTTTCGTGCCTCTATGGTGCTGGGGACTCCTGGATCGGGTAAGTCGTATGCGATCGTCAATAACTACATTAAGCAGCAGATAGAGAAAGGCTTTGCGATGTATATCTACGACTACAAGTTCCCCGACTTATCAGAGATTGCTTACAATCACTTACGTAATAACCTTGATGCCTATGAGGTGAAACCTCAATTCTTTGTGATTAACTTTGATGACCCACGTAAGAGTCATCGATGCAATCCGATAAACCCTGCTTTTATGACCGACATCTCTGATGCGTACGAGTCAGCATATACGATTATGCTTAATCTCAACCGCACGTGGATTCAGAAGCAGGGAGACTTCTTTGTGGAGTCACCAATCATCCTACTCGCTGCTATCATCTGGTATCTGAAGATTTACGAGAATGGAAAGTACTGTACCTTTCCACATGCTATTGAGTTCCTCAATCGACCCTATGCTCAGATATTCCCGATTCTGACTTCATACAATGAGCTTGCTAACTACCTCTCTCCCTTTATGGACGCTTGGGAGGGTGGAGCTCAAGATCAGTTGCAAGGACAGATAGCCAGTGCCAAGATACCACTCTCTCGTATGATTTCTCCTGCTCTCTATTGGGTGATGACTGGGGATGATTTCTCGCTGGACATCAATAACCCAAAAGAGCCAAAAGTATTAGTGGTGGGTAATAATCCCGACCGTCAAAACATCTACTCTGCAGCTCTTGGTCTGTACAATAGCCGCATCGTAAAGCTCATCAATAAGAAGCACCAGCTGAAGAGTTCAGTGATTATAGATGAGTTGCCAACCATCTATTTCCGCGGACTAGACAACCTTATAGCCACTGCCCGAAGTAACAAAGTGGCAGTTTGTCTTGGCTTTCAAGACTTCTCTCAGCTCACCCGAGACTATGGGGACAAAGAGAGTAAAGTAATTCAGAACACGGTGGGCAATGTGTTCAGTGGCCAGGTTGTGGGCGAAACAGCCAAGACCCTCTCGGAGCGTTTCGGGAAAGTCCTACAACAGCGACAATCCATGACTATTAACCGCAACGACAAGTCTACATCTATATCTACGCAGATGGATAGCTTGATTCCTGCGAGTAAGATTAGTAACCTTACACAAGGTATGTTCGTTGGAGCTGTCTCAGACAATTTTGATGAGCGTATTGAGCAAAAGATTTTCCATGCTGAGATTGTGGTGGACTCAGCCAAGGTTTCTGCTGAAATGAAGAAATACCAGCCAATCCCCACAATTTCAGACTTCACTAAAGCAGACGGCTCCGACGGTCTACAAGAAGCCATTGAAGCCAATTATCGCCAAGTCAAGCAAGAAGTATTAACCCTCGTAAAAACAGAAATCAAGAGGATTAAAGAAATTTCAAATTTTAAGCATCTAATCAAGGATTAACCATAATTTTGCTTACTAATTCTCGGAAGTTGTCTTCTATTAAATTTTCTTTCAATCCAATGTTATTTAGGGCATTAGTAATATTACTTCTGCGGTTAAAAGGGGCATCACTTTCTGTAAGGATTCTATTTGTAGGAATCTTATCTATGATTTTTAAGCCAGACGGAGATAGAGTCATCGCTTCATTGATTGAGAAATAATACCCCTCGCTAATTATTTCTGGGATTAATGATAGAGGTCCACTATACCAATGGAATATGACGTTTTTAATGTTATAATCTTGCAGAAGCGAAAAAAGTTCTTTCTCCGCACGTCTCGAATGGACACTTATTATTTTATTCTTTCCCTCTAATTCCTTCAATATATATTTTAAGCATGATATTTGAACATCTCTTGTTGAATTATATTCTGAAGAAAAATCCAAACCAATTTCACCTATATAAGATGTTCTTTCCACGTATTTCGCAAATAAAGGAAGTTCATCTTTATGCTTATCTGCCAATTGAGGATGAAACCCCAAGGCCAATCTTACTTTCTTGTACTTACAGACATGCTCAAAGCCTATGTCAAAATGACTGGGAAGATTTGTCATTCCAATCGCTATAATTCCTTTTTTTTCCAAATTGTTAATATAGCCTTCTGGAGATTCCATCATATCATAGTGACAGTGCGTATCTATAATCATAGTACATCAATATATCTTTTTAATTCGTTCGATCCCTTAGTAGCAATTAAAGCCTTTAGTTCAGAACGTGTTTTAATTACCAAATTCACATATTGTTCCAAATGAGGTAATTCGTTAACTTTTGCGATACGTAATTCCTTTTTAATATCTTCTTCTGTCAAATCCGTTTTAAGGAAATTCAGCATGGCAAAAAAATCATCTGTCAATTGCGATTGCTTTTTCCTAAATAAAGAGTCCAATTCATTACCATAGGAAGTTGAATCATCGAATCCAATCAATGATGCTTCACGATACATGCATGGCATACAATGACCACAATGTGTAGCAAATCTATTATCATAAAAGAATTGGTGGCGAGACCTTTTTCCACATGAGTTGGAATCTGATAAAATACTCAACAAATAAGGTTGATCTTTACAATCCCGAACCATTTCTCCTTTTGTCATGAATTCATATGGGTTCTCAATTTCTGTCAAGAGTCCAAAGTCCTCAAAAAGTTTTTTCACCTGATGTATGATTACAGGATGAGTCGTGCGTGTACTACATGACGATCTTCTTGATGGTGACAGCGGATAATTCAGAGAAACAGAACCATTCTCTGGAATAATAATTTTAGACTTATTGTATTCTGCCATTTGGAGTGCAATCGCTATAAACATCAAGGAACGAGACCGACAAGTAGTTTCTGCTGATATATGAGAAACAATTCTGACAGAATTTCTACTAGGGAAAACAACATACTGACCTTTGTACTTCGATGTGAAATGCTGAAGCAGTCTTTCTTGATCACTACGCGGTCCTGACATATCACTATCATAATGCGATGCTAGGAATAATTTCTTTTCGGGATATTGCGACATGAAATCTATGGCTCCAATTAAAGAATCAAGACCACCAGAAAACAGATTTACCTGAGCTATACTATCGAAATAGTCACAATCCTTATATTTTATAAGTCTAACAGAAGATGCTTCTTGAAAAGATACAATCCAATAATCCCCAGTTAAGTAGGATAGCAACTTAGCAATTTGTTCTTTCTGAGCTTCAAATGCCTTATGGCATGGAATCTTAATAACCACATCGAGTTCTCTCGACCATCCGTCAATAGAATGTTTATCTCTTGATACAGAACGGTCAATAGCATATATGATGGCCGAAAAATATAAGAAAGAAGTGGCAACCACAGGGATTCTTCCAACAAAATATGACAACATCTTCATATCAATTCCTGCGGCAGAAAACACAATCTGTCCAGAGTTTGATGTGATAGTAAAAGGAATTATCAAATCGCACTCTTTCTTCCCTCTTCTCTTATTAATCTTGTAATCTAAAACTTCAATCTTCATAGCCGGTAAGTATTTGAATAATTCTGTCAAATTCCTGAGAGATGAAGTTTTTCCCCTCATCGCCCTTCCAATCGATCTGTTTAGCAGGACGATTGTTAAAACCTCTTTTTACATCATCTATTATTAACTCCTTTATTTCCAGCATTGTAGTATTTGCTTCTTCGAAACCACAATTTTTCTGTAAACGTTCACTAAAGGATTGGGATAAATGGCTATAAATGTAAACCCCAAAGAATACATCAAGGTAATCCTTGATTAACTCAGACGAAACAACTTCTTGGAATGTTTTATCAAAATTGCCACCATTTTGGGAAACCTGTTTCTCAACCATATCATTCACCGCCTCTAGTGCTTCCCTGGCAGCTGTATCATCAAGTCCTGTAAAATAGTCATGAATGAACCCCGACAATAATTCAATTACCTCTTTGGTGGTCTTCCCTTCAATAGTACTAACTCCTTTTTCTTTGAGCCATGTACTAAGACCTTGTTCAGCAATTTCTTGAAATGCCGATGTGAAAGCTCCAGCATAATATATTCCAGAACGTCCCATCACCCTTGAAGTACCTTTTGCTACAAAGTTACGTCCTCCAGAAGCACGAACCATATCCCTTACAGCATGATGATAACTTCTAGAAATACGTTTCTCCAAAATGGACTGGCGCTTTTCAATCTTCTGTGGAGAGGAATTTTGGGGTGGGTTGTTAGATAATTCATTGGATTCACTCACATCTTTTGATATTTGAGTGACAGCCTTTGATGCATTACCCCAGTTAGGACTACCTGCAGGTTTATGACGGTGAGATGTTCCCATGTTATTTCGCTGTTGTTATCGCGTTCAACAATTTTTTATTTGATGATATGATTTCCTTAAGTTCTTTATCAGGATAAATCTTCAATATGTCATTAAACTTGTTTCCCAATGAAAAAGGAATCTTCTGTGCATCAATTCTTTTGAGTACACTCAAAAACTTTGCATAAGCTCCTTCAACATTGTTCTCAACACAAAAGAGATACACATTATAGCCACTCTTTTCATTTGGCTTAGTTATAATCATGTTATCTAATTGCTCAAAGAAATCATGACTATCATCTGCTGATAATTTTGTGATTTCATCAGTACATATTGCCTTCAATATTGAATCAGAAGTGTGCTTGTATGCTCTTTTGAATACATCTTTAACTTTAGCAGAATACAGAGAAGTTCCACCTATAATATCTGACAACTTGTCTCTTGAAACCCAAAACAACTCTTTAAGATTGACAGAACTAAACAAAGGATTTATTCCCAACAGAGTCTTAACGTCTGTTTGCTCCCATTCCTTATTCTCAGGGTATTTCCCTGTTTCCTCTCCTGCAATGGCTTTCTCCATTAATATAAGTTCCGAAGGAGTGGTTGTTTGATTATAGACCCATTCACATAACTCATTGAAAAGCTTTTCATGCTTATATTCCAAAAGCATTAACTTTAGTAATGCAAATCGATTATCTTGACTATCTATTCCAGATAATCTTAATAATGTGTTTCTGATTTCAAAAGCATTAAGAAATCGCTTAATTAATCTCGGATTTCGGTGAAGTGCGACACTTATGATATTTGAAAAACGAGATATGAAACCAATTGTGCTTCGGAGTCTAACATAAGATTCTTGCTCTCCTTCAAGAAGTCTATTTATTCTATCCCAAGAATAAATTTCAAACTTATCTGTTTGAGAAAAGGTTACAAAGTCTTGTTGTATAATGTCAAATGTATCTGAAGGAAGCTCTGATTGACAGAATAGTAAGTTTACATAAGTTTCAACTTCTTTGTTACTTAATGACGGTAACCTATAAGGAAGCTGGATGAATTTATCCATGTATGCTTGACCAATATTATAAGACTGACCATTTCGCTTAGACACGTCAATTAACTTCTGATATTCACTTTCTATAGCACCAGAAACAATATGTTCATCTGCTGCTATAATGAACACTGCTCCTGGTACATTCAAGAACAACTTTATTGCCTCTAGATTCTCTATGATATGCCTTGGTAGGCATCTGTCTAAATCATCAATTAAAATAACTACTTTCTTATATCTGCTTTTTTTTAGTAAATCGGCAAAGTCTTTACGAAACTCTCGAACTGCAGCATATTTTTCATCTTCTTTTGTGCCTATGATATTTTTGAGAAAATCTTCTGCTCCTTCTCCTGTAAGAATATCAGTTAAATCCTCTTTGTTTTCTCGAAAAGAAGATAATAAAAGCGGAATTAGAGAAAGACCGCTTGTCGCAGATGCTGATAAAATAGGGATTGCAGATTTTGCAGTCACCTTTAAAAGCCGCATCCAGTTAATAGAGTTTTTTAGTTTTACAAAAGCTTTTACAAAGTCATCTCTTTTATCTTTTACTTTTTCAAAAAACTTCTCTGACTTCTCCAGTTCATCTACTATCCCCTGAATTATTGCAATTTTGGCATCATCAAAGCTCTCAAAAGCCCACCCATCAAAATATATCACGATAGTCTCTTGATCTTCTGATAGTTGTTTAGTTAGTATTTTAAGAACACTAGATTTTCCACTTCCCCAATCCCCATAGAGCCCTATGGTAATTGGGAGATTATTTTCGTTAGTAGCAACATCTCGTAGTAAGTTCGCATGGACAGAGAACCCCAGTAAATCTTTGTCAGTTTCAATATCGGACCACATAGTAATTAATAGTTATTTAATATTTATTTTGTGAGAACTTATCAACAGTCAATTCACCATACTTGGGAATAACTATATGATGCAACCAATTTTTATCTATCCTTTGCATAGGGTGCACATCCTTTTAATATTTATCATCTACATGCTTTTATTGCGCTCAATCACGCATCTAATGTCGCTGCCACAAAAATACATAATTACTACAAGACAACCCATCACTCCGAGAATTCTCATCATTATGGATTTTTATCTGCTATTTTATACCTTCCTTGGTAAAAGTGTGACAATAGACTATTTGAAGTCTCTACTAAGGTAAAGTCAAAAGTGCTATTTTGAAGAGTAGATTTGTTTTGAGACTCCAGGCTCACTTCAATAATTGAAGAAAAGCGATTAAGAGTATCTCGTTTGTTCGTAATACTTGTCACTTGTAGAGTCAAGTGTTGGGTGCCAAGATAAATTGTAATGGGAGTAGGTTTGTCAATATTTGTCAGAGCTTTATCATTGGCGAAAGTGATATAGGCTGTTGTAGTAGGCTCTGATATATCGTAAAAGGTAATTGTGCCTGAATAAACTTGCTTGTATGGTATAAAGTAAGCGATACCAAATGAGACCACCAAGACGGCAAATAGGATGATAGTGCCATATCTAACAAGTGCAGGCGGTATTTGTCCTACAATGCTCCGTACTTTTTCGCTTCTTAGTTCGTAGCTTCTTTCTTGCTTGTCCATATCAGTTGCCTAGCTCTAATTGATTCTTCACGAGTTCATAGTACTTGCCTCGGCTGGTAGTAAGGCTCTCATGATTGCCGATTTCTACAATCTTTCCCTCATCCAGTACCACAATTTGGTCGGCATTTCTGACAGTAGATAGGCGATGGGCGACTACCACTACCGTTTTGCCCCTGTAGAAGTTCTCTAATTTCTCTGTGATCGCTCGCTCGTTATTGGCATCAAGAGCGTTCGTCGCTTCGTCAAGGAAAACAAATGTAGGGTTTTTATAGACCATTCGAGCGATGAGTATTCGCTGTCTTTGCCCTTGACTGATTCCCTGCCCATCCTGTCCTATCATCGTATTGTACGCAAGTGGTAGGCCCTCTATATGGTCTGCAATGTTTGCCGTACTGGCCGCAGCTCTTATTCGATCAACATCTGGAGTATCGTCACTTATGGCGATGTTCCGAGCAATGGTGTCACTGAAGAGATACCCTTCCTGCATCACGGCTCCGCAGTGGCTCCGCCACCAGCTAAGATTGTACTCCTCGAGGTCTCT
Organism: Porphyromonas levii DSM 23370; assembly: GCF_000379925.1. Classification (GTDB taxonomy): domain Bacteria; phylum Bacteroidota; class Bacteroidia; order Bacteroidales; family Porphyromonadaceae; genus Porphyromonas_A; species Porphyromonas_A levii. Next base: position 9,110 of record NZ_KB904264.1, read on the forward strand.
TCCTGACACCTTTATACTGCCCTCTAACGGCGAATAATACCCAAGCAGTAGCTTTATCAAAGTGGTCTTTCCGCTTCCACTGGCACCCACTATAGCTGTTACCTTGCCATTGGGGAAGGTGAGATTGAGATTGTCTAAGATAGGTGTTGGGCTATAAATGTCGTACTTAAATGAAAGATTTTCCACCTTGAGGTCTAAGTTGTTCTGCGCGAAACTGGTGACATGTCGGTCACTATTCTCCTCGTTCTCCTCTGTATGTATTTCATTCATACGATCAAGGCTGATGCTGACATCTTGCCACGAGTAGATGAATTGGATGAGTTGCTCCACAGGGCTATTTAGTTGTCCGATGATGTACTGCACCGCCAGCATCATACCCAAAGTCATGTCCCCGTGTATCACGGCAGTGGCAGCAAGAACGGTAATGAGGATATTCTTCACCTCGTTGATGGTAATACTTCCAGCCTGTTGTACTTGCTGGAGATTGAGACTCTGAAGATTGACCTTGAAAAGATCAGCTTGCACATCCTCCCATTCCCATCGTTTTCGCTGCTCACACCCCTGTAGCTTTATCTCTTGCATACCATTGATGAGCTGATAGGTCACATTACGATTTCGTCCGGCTTGCTCAAAGTACTTGTAGTCAAGTGTCCTTCGCTTCTTTAGGAATAAAGTAATCCAACCAGCATAGAGGAGCGTACCAACAACAAATACTCCGAATATCAACAGGTTGTAATATGCTAGAACGATACTGAAGATGATGAAAGTAAAGAAAGAGAATAGTAGATTTAAGCTATTAGAGGTCAAAAACTGNTCCACNCTCCTATGATCTTCAATTCTCTGTAATAGNTCACCCAATAGCTTGGTGTCAAAGAACTTCATNGGNAGCTTCATCAGCTTGATGAAGAANTCNCTGATGAGGGANATATTGATACGAGTAGAAATGTGAAGNAGNANCTTGGAGCGNATAAAGCTAATCGCCGTACGGCTAAAGAGCAACATCAGCTGAGCCAATAGCACCAGCCAAATAAAACCGATATCTCGCCCACCTATACCAGTATCGACTATAGCCTGAGTAAGGAATGGGAAAACAAGCTGTATCAGCGAACCCAGCAATAGGCCTAGTATAATTTGCCCAAAGTACCTACGATACTTCTTGACATAGCTCCAAAGGAAGGTCAGCCGATTACCTTTCTCGAACTTTCCGCCATCAGACACTTCTTGGCTGTAAAACTCATCTGTCGGCTCTAAGAGTAGGACTATACCTTTCTCTTCGCCATTAGTCTTGGTACTCACCCAATGCTCGCAAAACTCCTCTTTGGTGTAAGTCAACACACCCTTTCCTGGGTCTGCTACATAGACTCTATAATTACCCTTACGAAGTTTCTTAATCTTATATATAACTACAAAGTGATTTTGATTCCAATGTGCAATGCAGGGGAGCGGAGCTTCATTTGCAAGTGTCTCAAGAGTAATACGACCACCTAACGAGTGTAAACCCCTCTTCTCTGCCGCCTTACTAATACCCAGCAGAGAGACCCCCTCCTTACCTAAAGCACAATCCTTACGGATTCGCTCCAAGTCAGGATGACGACCATAGTACTTGACCACCATAGCCAAGCACGAAGGCCCGCAATCCATCACATCTCGCTGTTTGTATTGTTTGATTTTCACTATTCAACTTTTTAAATATTCATCATTGCGATTTCGCACTAGCTTATATACGTCTTAATTCTTCTTGAATTGCAGACTTAGACTTCTTTTTCTCAGTAGATCGTCCAAATGTATATCGCAAGGATAGTCTTACGTACCTAGAGTCTGCATCTGTAGCCATTCTTATCTTTGCTTGATCCATTGTCTGTAGCCAATTATTTGCTCTTAGTGTCTTAAACATATCACCTATAGATAGACTTATCTTGAGCCTATTATCCAATAACCCTTGAGTCAAGTACGCAGAGACATTTAGTGACTCATCATTATAATAGAAGTCATTGTACTGTGGTGAAAGATACACCGCAGACAGCATAAGTGAGGCATCTTTCCATAATGGAGCCTCAAGAGTAGTCTTGAAATATAGACCAACCTTATCAAATGAAGAATAGATTTTCCCCTTATATCTCAAATGATTTGAACTCAATAAAAGCGTAGAAGCACCTTTTATCTTCCATATATTATAGTTGTATATCAGATATGCTACTAAACTTTGAGTACTAGGAATATTCTCATAAGTAAATCTCACCCTCTGCTCCCCGTTGTCCTCCTCTAATAGTGCCACTTGAGTCCTCTTGTCCTTATAGTTTTCGAAGCTAAGCGACCCCACAAAAGCTCCTTTCTGAAGAGAGAAAGTGATAATATCTACAAGTGTAGGCTTCAATGATGGATTACCAATAGAATAAGAGAGAGGATCTATATAGACATTTTTAATTTTCAGCTGATTGTATGTCGGTCTATAAATTCTTTTTGAGTAGGACAAGCTAGTATTCCATGGAGAATTATTATATGAGACCGAAAAAGATGGGAATAAATTGTTGTATGTAGCATTGACTCCCTCAATCCCATTCATTTCTAACCTACTATTCTCTCTTTCATACCGAAGTCCTCCCAATAAGACAAACTTTTTGAGTTTCTTAGTAAGATTAAAATACCCAGCAAAAGAAAGACTTTCAAGCCTCGAAGTTTGCTCCAATTTGATACTCTGTGAATACACACCTAAGTCCTTGATATAGGATAGTTTTCCTCCAACAGCATAAGAAAACATTGAGAGGTTTTGTGAGAAGTCAGTACTCAATCCAAAGACTTCATAGCTATCTCTAAAGTCTTGATTAAGTCCACCCTTATTATTCTCCAAAATATCTTGAGTGTTTTTTGAGGTTGCTTTGTAATAATCTGCATAAACTCCTAAAAAAGAGTGCTGCCATCTATTTATGTAATATAGAGTTGGGTTATGTTCTGTCATTTGAGTCGATGAAATAACAGTTGTAGGAATTACTACTTCACTTGCTCCTTTTAAAGCGAAATTTTGATTTTTATTCAAGTCTTTACCAGAAAATGTAACTCTATAACCTGCACCGAGTATTGATTTAGGGGTAAATTCGTATTCAAAAAATTGACCGAGTTGCAATGATTTATTTTTTGAGGTAAGAATGGACTCCCTATCCGTGTATAATTCTTGCTCATCTGTCCATATCTGCTTGGTTTCCTCATCATATTGCTTTAACCCATCAAAAGACAAACTTACATCTGTAAAATATCCCAATCTATCTTTTTTTCCATTGAGGACCATCCCATTACTATTTGAAAACACCCTAGAGAGAGTAGAATTATTCGTAACCGTAATTCGGAGGTAATCTTGTATAGCATCTACTGTCGTAATGTTCACCACAGCATCGTACGATGAAGCGTACATAGAAGATGGGTCTCGGTCTATAGATAAGCTTTTTATCTGGTCTGATTGCAGTGCTTGTAATTCTCGCGTATTTCTAATGTTACGCCCATTTAGGTTGATTAAGACCCTTGGCTTTCCCATGACACTGATAGTACCATTCTTTGATACTACCAATCCTGGTATACGTCTAGCTACATCCTCAAAGGTTCCTACCTTTTTCAAGTATGTATTTGAGATGCCTACCAAATAAGAACTGCCTGATAGCTTTACCATTGGTCGTTTCTTACTTATCACAATCTCATCAAGAATGTAAGACTCTTCATTGAGTGCAATCACACCCAAGTCTATAGTAGAATCGACCTTTATCACATTTAGATTAATAAAAGCTGGTGTGTACCCAAGAGACTGAACTTTGATGTATGAAATATCAGAAGAGTTCTTTATGTTGAGCTGAAAGTGGCTTTCAACGAATGTTGAGCCAGTAAGTAAAGAAGAATCTGATTTAAATACTAGAACATCGAAAATATCTAATGGCTTTTTCATAAAATCCACTACACGTCCTCTTATTTCTATGCTTTGTGCAACTGCCACATTAAATTGAATGCATAAGAATACAATAATGACACCTAACTTTTTCATACTCTACTCTGTATTAAATGCTCTATTCTATTTTCAAAAAATCAATAATTGTATCAGCTGAAATAGGACATATATCTTCCGTTGTATAGTGCTCATCCATCCTATACTTATTGCAACCACCACTGCAAATTGGAAAAACCTTACAATTCAGACATTTTTTATCTGTAAACTTATCGCTACTTAGTAAATACTTTTCTACTATCTTGTAATTTTGAGTACCAGTCTTTAAGTTCCCAATACTCATAGATTCTACACCAACATCAACCCAACACTTGTAAAGGTTTCCAGCTGGATCAACAACAAAACTATTTTGATAAATTGCAGTGCAATCTCCTGTCTTTAATTTCATATCAACAGCCGAAAATTTCTTTCCGATTTGTTGATATAGGCAATATAGAAATTTCGTCTTTTCTACAGAGTTAAAACAGGGAACTTTACAACTCTGATTATCCATTACAAATGCTGGATAGATACTTACTTTTGCATTATTCCATCTTGAAGATAGAGTTTTATAAAGAGGAATAAATTCATTAACATTATTTTTATGTGCATTCATCCTAATACCAATATTTGTATCAGGACATTTTTTTATAAGATTATCTATATTACTGATTATCGTATGAAATGTTTGTCTCCCACTTTTACTAATACGATTTTGATTATGTGTTTCTTCGTTTCCATCAATAGTTATTTGAATATAATTTAAGGGTGTATGTGAAACGCATTTGAAAAAATCATCATTAATCAAATAGCCATTTGTGACCATAGAATGTCGATTAATTTCAATAGTCAAATCTGTTTTGATTCTATTCAAGATTTTCTCAATTGTTTTGATAGCAACGAGAGGCTCACCTCCATGCCAACAAAGTTCTAAATACTTAAAACTATTTTGCCTTTCCTTGATAAAGCCTATTAAATCATCAATAACTTCATCTGACATAGTGTTGTTTGGCAAGTCTTTTTCATAGCAATATGGGCATGCGAAATTACAAAAAAGGGTTGGTGCAATAACTAAGGTTAATCTTTCTGTTTGAAAGCTTTTTTGTAATTTTAAATACCTCAACTGATTTATTGAATCAATATCATTTGATGGCTCTACAAGATAACCAATTTTCATTAAATTGGAAATCAGCTCATCAGGCATAAATTTTATATTTCTTGAGTTAATTTGTGCATTAGTACACATCTCATATGTAGCTCTATCAATTTCATGAATAGCACCATTCAATGTGTTATGTATAAAGAACTTACTAGATTCTTCATAAAGTATATTGAATCTAGACATCATTAATGTATCGTCCATACCTTTTTACTAGATTTAGAGGAGAGGGACTCACTTCAAAAAAGTAATCCCTTCTCCTCTTTTAAAAAAATTACATTGTTGTATATATAGGATCTATTGGATATGAAGGATCCTCAGGCTCATCTGGTTCGTATCGTCCACTCTCACAAATAGCTCCACTATTACATTCGATAGCTGATGATGTAACACCACCTGAAATACTTGACAGCTCTTGAGAAAGCTTGTCACTTGCTGGAATAATCTCGTTGAATTTCATAATTACAGTTGCTTTTGTTTTTCTACTCGTGTCGCTTTTCGAAAACGCGTCCTTTCTTTCATACAGTTTTCCAAATTAAATTGGTAAGGAAATTGCTGCACTGTTAATATCTTACAGCTTCCAAACTTGAACGTTTGTGTTTGTTAAAACTGAATGCAGTTATGTGTTTTATATTTTTTTTACATTTCTCTTTTTTTGGATTATCACGACCTCCTTGCAAGGGATTTCGTAATATCTGTACCCTTATTCTTTTGTAAGTGACACAGCACCATAGGAGAATCTACCACTCTCAGGTACAAGGAGAAGTATTCTCTCCCCACACTTTATTTTTCTTGTTCGTAAGAGTTCTTCCAGCGCAACATATATAGCAGCTGAACCAATATTGCCGACGGAAGTTAAGTTTGTAAACCACTTCTCTTTTGTCAGGGCAATTCCACGAGCCGTAATTTCGTCATTGAGCTTCTCATAGAAAAACATTGAAGAGACATGAGGTATAACATAATCTATATCTTCTGCCTTTATGTTATGCTTAGAAAGGACTTCTTCTATATGATCGACCCAATACTTAATGATATACTTCTTTAATTGTCGAATATCCTGCTTCCCTACAAGTACACCACGCTCTACAATCTCCTCTGGAGAAAATTCTTTCCAACTCTTTAATCGACCATCAGGCTCTAATTCGGAAGCCATAAACATACATGTAGGCAACTCATTGGCGTAGGAAGTCATATCTATCCATTCAATTTTCATCGAGCAATCACCTTGAGGTTGGTCTTGAACTAAGACAGCTCCTGCACCATCCGACAACATAAACCTCATAAAGTCTTTCTCAAAAGCCATATAAGGATCTTTATTTGGGTTGTTATGCGTAATCTCATACTCGGGGTCATAAAACTTAGAAACTAAAGCTGGAGAAGTCAATTCAGAAGCTACACAAATTGCATTGTGATGAAGACCAGCAAGAATATTGCTATAACAAATCTTCAATGCTTGTAAAGATGTCAAGCATACACCCGCTGATGAAGATATCTCCATGGGAAAATTCCCAAGTTCACCATGAACCATAGAAGCATGCGAGGGAAGTAGTTGGTCGGGGGTGCTTGTTCCGCAAGCGAGTAATGTCACATCATTAGGTACTTCTCTGTCATCAAATAGTCCTCTGATAGCTTCAGCAGCCATTAGTGCATTTGAGTGGGTTATTTTGTGCTCCCTATTCAAAGCATAATAGCGATTGAGAATGCCATTTTGCCTTAGGACTATGCTCCTCACTCTTGATGGATTACCCCCAATCTTGCCAATAAAGTCTTCAATTTCATCATTAGAAACTGGTGCGTTTGGTAAAAACGATGCTACGCGATTGATATAAACAGAAGCCATGGTGTTATTTTAGTCTGATTAAGTTGTATATATTCATCCATTGTGAGCGAAGCTCTTCAACTACTAATTCCTCATTTAGGGAGTCACTTATAGATTTTCCAACATATATGTTTCTAAAGTTAAGTGCAAGTTGTTCAATATCCACCGTATTTTTAATTTCATTGGCTTTTATAGCATCTTCAATTACACCCACCCATTTCTCTTGGTCATTATAACTAGACTCCTCAATCCTCGTCTTCGTGTTTGGATAGTTATTCCTAAGGTAAAATACTAAAGCAAAGAGATTCCTTGCTGATACTTCATTTCCAAATCTTTCGTGAAATAACTTCATTCTATGCTCTATATTTTCAAGCGTAAGGCTTAGAAAGGTTCGTAGAGGGGAACTAATACTTGTATGGTCTGGCACTGATTCGACTGGCGTAGACCCTAAAAACTCGAAAACAAACTTCCCTATAGATTCAATAAATATACTTTCTTTGCTTTTGAAGTGGTGGTAGATTCCACCCCGAGAAACCCCGCAAGCCTTTTCTATATCAACAAGGCTTACAGCTTCATATCCATTCTTTAGAAAAAGCATAAATGACTCTCTCAATATTTGCTCTTTATTACTCATTTATAATATCTTTTCAAATGTGTTATGTCGCATGATACTACACATACCGACTAATTGGTTTCTCGTCAAATTTATGGATATTTATTGATATAAGCAAAACAATTTCAAGGTTTCAGATTGTTTTTGATTTATTAACTATTGAGAGACGGAATTTAACTATAGATAATCTCACTTCCCACTTAACAACTATATTTCCCTGCATTTCACAGTTTGGAAATCGTTTTGCCTTAGCAGATATATTTGCGTGGTAATTTGATTGATAACCAATAGAATACAAGTTATGGAACAGAATGAGAATGGACAAGAGTATGTGCTGATACTGGAGGATCGCACAGAAGTAAAGAATGGGCAGGAAGTAGGAAAACTTTCTGTAGTTTCAGGAATCGATGAGCAAGGGAAGCTAAAGACAACTGAGCCGATTGATGCCAATCAAGCTGCCTTTCTCAAGTTCAACAATAAGGATGGTTTACTCAAGAACTTTATGACCAACTTCCTCAGACAGTTCAATAACCCTACCCACTTCGGGCTCTACAAGGTGGCAGCTCAAGGAGTAGAGAAGAGCGTAGAGGCACTCAAGACCATGCTACCTGAGCGAGAAGACCCAAAGGTAAAGGCTGAGCTGGAGAAGAGCCAGGTTCGCTTTGAGGACTTCCTCCCCATGCAGAAGAAGGCGACAGTCATTCCCGAGGATAAGGTAGATTGGAAGCAGTTGGAGACTATCGGAGTCACTAAGGAACGGCTAGAGGAGAGCGGACAGCTAGAGAAGCTCCTCAATTGGCAGAAGTCCGACCTTGTCACCATTGCGGTTAAGGCTGGCAATGAGACCATCTACACAGATGCTCGTCTCGCCCTTCGCACCAATGAGAATGGCGAGATTGGTCTAGCCATCCACAACATCCGCAAGGAGCCGAAACTTGACTACCCATATTTGGGCTATAAATTCTCCGAAGAGGAGAAAGCGACACTTCAGACCACGGGCAACCTTGGTAAGGTACTAGAGCTAACCCCTAAAAGCGGTGAACCATTTGCCGCCTATGTCTCCATTGACCCGCTGACTAATGAGTTGGTTGCCCTCCGTGCCGATAGAGTCTCTATTCCGAAGGAGATTAAGGGCGTAGAACTGACCGACCAGCAGTACAAAGACCTTGTGGAGGGAAAGGCGGTGAAAGTAGAGGGGATGCTCTCCAAGAGCAATAAACCTTTTGATGCGACCCTCCAAGTCAATGCGGAGAAGAAAGGCATCGAGTTTATCTTTGATAATACGAAGAGCTACAAACAGCGACTCGAGCAGTCGCAGGAGCAGCAACAGCCTCGTATTCCCAAGAAGCTATGTGGTTTGGAACTCAGCGATAAACAGCACCAAGCTCTCTCCAATGGTGCCACCCTCTATCTCAAGAATATGGTGGATAAGCAGGGGCAGTCATTCAATGCTTATGTCAAGCTGATGCCCGAGGAGAACCGACTACGCTTCTTCCGCTTCAATCCCGACAAGAAGCAGTCTGCCGATAAGGTGGAGGCGGTAGCCGAAGAGCACAAGACCCAAGTGGCGGTTAATATCGAGGGGAAGACCAACGAAGCGACAAAGAAGTTGGAAGAACCCCTCAAACCTAAGCAGACCCAGCCTACAGAGAAGCAGGCAGAGCAGCAAGCCGAGAAGAAGAAGAAGGTCTCACGAGGTCGTAAACTCTAATCCCCCATAGACTATGACTACATGTATTATTGCAGAGAAGCCCTCTGTGGCTCGTGATATTGCCCGTATCGTTGGGGCAACCCAAAAGCAGAACGGCTATATCGAGGGGAATGGCTATCTCGTCACTTGGGCTATTGGTCATCTTATCACCCTTGCCATGCCCGAAGGGTATGGATTTAAGGAGTACAGAGCAGACGACCTGCCGATACTCCCCAATCCACACCAATTAGTAGTGCGACAAGTCCGCAAGGATAAGGAGTACGGAGACGACCCAGCCGCACTCAAACAACTGAAAGCTATTCGCCACTGCTTTTCCGAGGTAGACCAAATCATCGTTGCCACAATCTTATTGGTAGGTGAACCTGTCTATTTGCTCATTCAGAGTTCTTCTAAAAGCTTCTGGGTTAGATAAGTAAGGGAACTTTTGTGCACCTGCTGCGGACGCACTAATAACTGTACCATAATTCACGATTCTCCCCCAAAAGGGCTTTTCTACCATAATAGCATCTGCTCGTGAAATCTGAAGGTCTAAAGTCCTTTTCTTAATAAGTCCATAGTTTAGAATTACGCGTTTGTTTGTAATAATATATGAACTAGTAAGAACTATTCCCAGCCGAAGTGCAAATGCTATTCCTCCAAGAACATAAAAGATTACTGAGAAAAGTGCAGCTTCTGAAGAAGAGGAAGAAAAGGAAGCCCCTATTAAGATAAGCAAAACAGGATATGCAAATATCCACCAATGCACCTTAGAGGTAAAAACAACCTCCTCCCCAGATAGTAAATGTTTAGTCTGACTTGACATAATGATATTAGTTAAATGATTTATACTCTATCAAGAGAAAATATAGCAATAAAAATTATAATTGACCAATGGCTTTTGATTTATGCTCATTTTTGGTAAGAAATTCAATGCTTGATCGGTGCTAAAAGAGGACTTCTCCACCGCTTTTGAGTTTGAGGCGAGAGCCAAGAAAAAGTAGGAACACCCCACGGAGATAAGCGGTATAGGCATATAAGACAAGCGATATAGCTATCACGCATGAGCGGTTGATACTGAAAGCATGACCCTTTAATATATATTAATTGATGCAATTAGTATATATTAAACACACCAATTAGTATATATTAAAGTAGGTGATTAGTATATATTAAATGGTCATGCCATATAGCTATAAGGTTCAAGGGATATCCTATCAGTCGTTCTTGTCTGATACCTATAGCGGTCATTCTATCGAGGGAGTATTGCTCATCCATGGTAAGATTTCGATATGGCATACAATAAGAAAAAGGTATTGCTAGAGAATAGCAAGGCAATACGAGTGATCCTTAGACTGGAAAAAGAGAGGAGGCTACCGACTACTGAAGAGCGGGAGCAACTGCTCCGCTATCAAGGCTTCGGAGGGCTAAAGTGTATCCTCAGTCGCACCGACAGCGATGAGGATATCCGTTATTGGGCTATGAGCGAGCAGTCGCTCTTTGAACCGACTCGTCAGCTGAAGCAACTTATCTATCGAGATGCTCTGGATGCGAATATGGCGAAGCGGTATTGGGATAGCATTAAGTCGAGTGTCTTGACCTCCTTTTATACCGACCAGCGGATAGTGGATGCAATTGCGCAGGGGATAGAGAGCAGTGGCATTCGGCTCAATCGTGTGCTCGATCCATCGGCAGGTATGGGAGCTTTCACCACTGCCTTTGCTACTTCACCAACTACCAAGGTGTATGCCTTGGAGAAAGACCTCTTAACCGCTCGTATGATGCAAGCCCTCCACCCGATGGGTGAGGGGAATATCCAAGTCTATCAGAAGCCCTTTGAGCAGGTGGATGACTTGGGAGCAGAAGGGAGAGGCTTTGACCTCATCACCAGCAATATCCCCTTTGCCCAAGTTTGACCCCTATCGGATTGTAAGTGACTGTTATTAGTGTTGTTGTCTTTTTTTGAAGAGTTACTGTGTACTACAAATTTTGATTTTTCTAAATGGGTGGGTTTTATAGTTTAGGGCTTGGTAGATTTTTCTGGCGTTTGGTGGTGGGTCGCTACAAATTCGGAGGACCACCTTTTCCCCTAGCATGTTGGTGGCTTCCGTCGTAACTGCTTTTTGGGTGGACATTATTCGGACGATCTCTTTCCAATAATGTCT
>NZ_KB904265.1 GCF_000379925.1 Porphyromonas levii DSM 23370
GCTTCAGCTCTCTTATTTAGCTTTTTATTTATGAGCGTTTGAAATGGTCTCCAATCAATGAGTTTGTCAATTTGCTCTAGAAACTCATTGCGTGCTCTAGAACTTCTCAATTCGGTAAACACCTCAGTAAATGAGGGTGCATTGTTGCTCGTTTGCTTGAATCCCATAACTATTGTCGCTATAAATCAATACTATATCCTCCCCTTAATTACACAATAAAGATACTAATAATCAATGATATACGCAATAATTTGAGACGGTTTTTCGTGCAACATTCTCTAGTAAAGGAGATACGAGTATTGTAACCCTCCCCTGCCTTGGAGAATGCGATATTGGTAGTATTGTTGTATCCCGTACGATAAAGCTTGGTAATGTCCATTCCAAACTCCCATGGTGCTTGCTGTCCGAAACGAGGGTCGGTAGGATCCCAGGCATAGAATGGCATATAAGGCTTACCATCGAACTTTGGTCCCCAGCTGGAGTCGTCCCAGTAATCATACATTCTACGTCCATCAAACTGCTTGAGTTCTTTAGGCATGGTATCGTCCCACTTGAATACATCAAGAGGTGTAGAAGCTCCTAGATAACCACCACCATACTCCTTCTGTATCTTGGTATGTGATAGAGGAATTTCGGCAGTAAATGTATGGCTAATATCGATAGTAGCCTTGCCACTCTTTGCTTTCTTAGAAGTAATAATGATGGCTCCATTACCACCACGTGAACCATAGAGAGAGGTTGCCGCTGGACCTTTTAGTACGTTGACACTCTCTACATCGTCCATATTTACGGCATTGGCATTGGTGATCACTCCATCGACTACATAGATAGGCTCGCTACCCACTGCATCGGTGAGAGAGGAAGTACCACGAAGAACTACTTTACCAGCATCGAACTTAGAACCTGACCCACCCATGAAGCGGACGCCAGATACTTTACCCACGAGGGCATTATTGAGGTCGGTCTGGCGTGTAGTCTGTAGCGCATCAGCCTTAATCTCTTGTGAGGCGTAACCAATAGACTTCTTCTGCCTAGAGATACCCATTGCAGTGACTACCACCTCATCCAGAATCTCATTGTCGGATGCTAGCTTAATCACCATACTAGGTGCCGCTGCTACCTCTTGTGTGATATAGCCCACGTAGCTAACAACGATTATTTCGCCCTTCTTCGCATTGATGGTGAAGTCTCCATCAAGTCCTGTCATCTTACCGACCTTTGGGTCACTCTTCAGACGAACTGTAGCACCCGTGATAGGTTCTCCTTTCTCATCTTGTACCACACCCTTTACGGTGATGGTCTATCCCAAGACTGTCCCTGCTGTCACGAGGAGTAGGGTGATAAGCAATAGAATTTTACTTTTCATACCATTCATCTTGTTTGTTAATACCTATAATTTATCTCTTGTCTGTTATCCCTTATTATTTAGTGTATGTCTCAGTCTCTAGTCTTCTGTGTTGCCAAAGCGGATATAGTATCTCCCTACCCTAGATCCCCTTTCTTCCTATTGTATGAAGTCAAGCTTAGTGTTGTTAATTCCATTTAAAACAACCTCATTTTGTCATTCGACTCCAAACATACTCAATTTTTTCTAACCACAAAGAATAGCTATTACATTTAACATTTGAACGTTATTTTATTTGCACATACACCTATTATTATCACATATATTTATTTTATATCCCACCCTTATGTTAAGTTGTTGGATTATATTTCGCTCGACAAACCATGCTGTGGTGTAAATTAATCTGTCGTTATAAGTACAATTCGCATATCCTATTGTTATTACATTCGAGTACTTACATCCACTTGAGGAATAGATATCGCCCAGGTATTGTGAGTGTATTCTTGGAGGTATGGTAGGAAATTATTATCTTGCACTGGAATAGAATGTTGTAGATGAAAGAATTATGTCGAAACGATATTTATTTTTAGCCATAGCTACTGCCGTAGTAGCGCTTTTGGCCTCTTCTTGTGGTTTGCTTTCTATGAGGCGAGGTGCATGGGGCAGTAACACCTCACATGAGGGTGTACCTACTGATAAGCAGATAATGCTGATTGGCACTTATACAGATGCTGGTTCGGAGGGAGTATATTCTTACACTGCAGAGATCGGAAGCTTGGATTTTAAGCATACAGGTACTTTCATCACGCCAAACCCCACTTGCCTCGCGTATGATGGCGGCAAACGAATTGTCTACATTGCGAACGAAGATAACGAACAGCCAATGGCTACCTCCGCTCAACTGGATACACGCAATGGGAGGCTCTCTGCGATCAATAGCTCGTATACGCTAGGCGATGGTCCCGCTTACATTGCCACCGATGGCAAGAACAAGGTAGTGACTGCTAATTACAGTGGAGGGTCTATTACCCTATTCGAGGTTAATGCCAAAGGAGAGCTAGGACAACCAGATTGGCGCATCGTGCTCGGGAAAGAGAGGGTATCGCATCCACACGCTGCCATCTTTAGTCCAAACGGAAAGGAACTCTTTATCACAGACCTCGGGATGGATAAGGTGTTTCACTTCAATGTAAACGCCAGTAGCAACCCTCCAATTACGATTGGAATAAATACTACGAGTTTACCTTCTGGTGTAGGACCAAGGCATATAATAATGGACAGGTCGGGCAAATATGCCTATGTTATTGCAGAGAAGGCCCCAAAGATCTTCGTCTACGAGCATCACGATGGCGCATTGGAGCTTGTGCAAGAGGTTGGTCTTCGTCTCGCTTCAGGCGCTCACGGACAGCACATAGTATTAAGTGATGATGGCAGATTCTTATACACTTCCCACACCGATGGGGAGCATGTGATTTCTATCTTTAAGGTAGATAAGGGGGACGGTACATTGACCCAAGTAGGCAAGCAAAAGGTAGGCAAGAAGCCACGCCAGTTTACCATTAGTCCAGACGGAAGCGTGCTTGCTGTAGCTTGTAGAGGAGGGGATAAAGTAGAGTTTTATCAGCGTGATGCCTCTACTGGGCTACTGACGCCTATTCAAGGCGCAGGCTTGAAGGTGAGCCACCCAGCATTTATTCTTTGGCTGGGGCAGCATTGAAGCTATCTGAGTAAAAATGGCGATATTTGCACGATTATTCGGAACCAATCAAGATAGCTAATGAATAGACAAAAGCTTATTTCTGAAATTCGGAGGAAGAGGAGTTTCCTCTGTGTAGGGCTTGATAGCGACCCTCGCAAGTTACCTGCGCACATAGCGCAAGATAGTGATGGGGTGCTAGCATTCAATAAAGCGATAATTGATGCCACTGCACCTTATGCTGTGGCTTATAAACCCAATGCAGCCTTTTACGAAGCAATGGGGAGCAAAGGGATAGAAGCTCTAGAGGCGACTGTAGCTTACCTGCAGAACCACTATCCAGAGTGTATGGTGATTTTGGATGCGAAGCGTGGTGATATCGGCAATACCTCGGGGCTTTATGCTCGTGCTGCCTTTGAGCAGATGGGTGTAGATGCGATTACCGTGGCACCCTATATGGGAATCGATAGCGTGGAGCCATTCCTTGGCTATCCCGAGAAGTGGGTGGTACTGCTTGCGCTTACGAGCAATAGCGGTTCGTCTGATTTTCAGCAATTAGATCTGATTGAGGGTGGTAAACTCTACGAGCAGGTGTTGCGTACGTCTCAGAAGTGGGCGACCAAAGAGAGCATGATGTATGTTGTGGGAGCCACACGGGCTGAATTTCTAGAGGATGTCCGCAAGATTGTACCTGACCACTTCCTATTGGTGCCAGGTGTAGGTGCTCAGGGCGGTTCGCTCGAGGAGGTATCGAAGTATGGAATGACACCAGAGTGCGGCTTGCTCGTCAATAGTTCTCGAGGGATTATCTTCGCTAGTCAAGGTGAGGATTTCGCCGAAGTAGCAGGCGCCAAGGCACGCGAACTACAAGAAGAGATGAGTGGCTACCTGAGCCAATATGCAGGTATTTGAAAGAGAGTTTGCATGAAGTTTACAGCGGCAGAGATTGCTAACTATTTGGGGGGCTCAGTTGAGGGTGATCCCAATGTGTTACTCAGTGATTTTAGTAGTATAGAGAAAGGGCATGAAGGCGCTCTTTCTTTCCTTTCCAACATGCAGTACGAGGAGTACCTTTATAGTACCAAGAGTAGCGCTGTTCTTGTCAATCACGATTTTACTCCATCGCAGGAGGTGCATACAACACTTATAAAGGTGCCCAATGCTTATACCGCTCTTGCGGAGCTCCTCAAGCTAAGGAATGCTGGCAAGGAGAAGCCTATCGGCATCTCACCTTTGGCTGTAGTAGACCCTACGGCTCAGATCGGAGAAGGATGCTATGTGGGTCCATTAGCCTTTGTTGGGCGTGATGCTGTCCTAGCTGAAGGTGTGAGGGTCTATCCACAAGCGCACGTAGGAGCGGAGGTGTATATAGGGGCAAACAGCCGCGTATACCCTATGGCAGTTGTGTGTGATCGTAGTGAAGTGGGTGCTCGCTGTGTCATTCACTCAGGCGCAGTAATAGGTGGTGACGGCTTTGGCTTTGCTCCAGATGCCGATGGTTACCACAAAATACCACAAACGGGTAAGGTTATCCTTGAGGACGACGTAGAGATTGGCTGCAACGCCTGCATCGATAGAGCAGTAATGGATGCTACTGTTATTCGCAAGGGGGTGAAGATAGACAACCTTGTGCAGATCGCACACAATTGTGAGGTGAAGGAGCACACCGCTATTGCAGCTCAGAGCGGCGTAGCTGGATCCACTGTGATAGGCGCTTGGAACGTGCTAGCAGGGCAGGTAGGTATCGCAGGTCACCTCAAGACGACGGATCATGTAACGCTAGCGGCACAGACGGGCGTGCTAAGCGACATCAAGGAAAAGGGGAGCGTATGGTTTGGCTATCCGGCTCAGCCACATCTCAAGGCTATGAAGGCCTCTGCCAAGTTTATACGATTGCCCGAAATGGACAAAGAGATTTATGCTCTCAGACGAGAATTAGACGCTCTGAAAGCTGAAATTAATAATATAAAGAAACATGGCGAAGAGTAATAAGAGTGACGGAGCCCAGAAGCAACAAACACTAGCTAGTTCGTTTGAGCTAGAAGGTAAGGGGCTGCATACGGGATTGAGCATTAAAGTAAAGTTTAGCCCAGCTAGCGAGGGGCATGGTGTCAAGATATGCCGTGTAGACCTTCCCAATAGACCCACTATCCCAGCTCTTGCGGAATTTGTAACCAAGACACAGCGCGGTACCGTACTCTCCAATAAGGACTTACAAGTAAGCACTGTAGAACATGCTCTCTCAGCGCTCTACGCTATAGGGGTGGATAATTGTCTCATCGAGGTCAATGCCCCAGAACTGCCCATCTTCGATGGTAGCGCATCTATCTATGTAGAGCATATCCGCAGGGTGGGAATCAAAGAGCAGAATGCTGTCCGCGAAGTCTATGTCATCAAGTCTAAGATAGAGGTCAAGGATGAGCAGGGTGTCTCTCAGATCACCATACTTCCTGATAGCTCCTTTGGCGTACACGTCTTGATCTCCTTCAATTCCAAAGTCCTCTCCAATCAGTATGCCACCCTTCAGGATGTGTCGGACTTTGCCGATGAAATTGCACCAGCGCGCACCTTTGTATTTGTGAGGGAGATTGAGTCTCTATTAGACAATGACTTAATCAAGGGCGGAGACCTCGATAATGCTATCGTTATCTACGACCAAGAGTTTTCCCAAGACAAGATGGATAAGCTCGCGGCTAATATGGGTACGGTAAGCAAGCCAGCCAACGAACTAGGGTACATCAATAATAAGCCGCTTAAGTATAATAATGAGCCTGCCCGTCACAAGCTCCTTGATCTGATTGGAGACCTCGCTCTCATTGGTCGACAGCTACAGGGGCGCGTTATTGCTACTTGTCCGGGGCACTCTATCAATACCAAGATGGCGAAGCTCATTCGTAAGGATATCCGCCTTAATGAAAGCCAATCGCCTGTCTATAACCCAAATGAAGAGCCAGTGCTCAGGATTCAAGACCTCAAGTCTTTACTCCCACACCGGTATCCTATGCTCCTTGTCGATAAGATTATCGAGATTGGGCCAGACCATATCGTAGGAGTTAAGAACGTGACCCACAATGAACCATTCTTTATCGGACACTTCCCCGACGAACCTGTTATGCCTGGCGTACTTCAGGTGGAGTGTATGGCACAGATTGGTGGCGTATTGATTCTTAATCAGTTGGAAAACCCATCGGAATACTCTACCTACTTCCTCACAATAGATAATGTCAAGTTTAGGTATAAAGTGGTCCCAGGCGACACTTTGGTAGCAAAAGTAAGCCTCCTTGGCCCTGTACGTCGTGGTATTGCCAACATGAGGGGCTTGGCATTTGTAGGGGAGAAACTAGTCTGTGAAGCAGAGTTCATGGCGCAGATTGTAAGAAATGTACAGTAATTGATTATGAGCAATAATAATAGTATTAGCCCTCTAGCGATTGTGCACCCCAATGCCAAGATTGGCAATGGAGTTGAGATAGGTCCTTTTTGTATAGTAGAGGACAATGTAGAGGTTGGCGACGGCACAAAGCTCCTCAGCGGTGCCATCCTACGCTATGGCGCTAGAATCGGCAAGGAGTGTACCATCCATCCTTATGCTGTAGTCGGTGGTGAACCCCAAGATCTCAAGTTTAAAGGCGAAGACTCAGTAGCTATCATAGGTGATCGCACTACTTTGCGTGAATATGTAACCATTAGCCGCGGTACTGCTTCCAAAGGATTTACCAAAGTGGGCAGCGATGTCTTAATTATGGCTTACGCCCATGTGGCGCATGATTGTGAGGTGAGCGACCGAGTTATTATTGGCAATGCGAGCCAGGTGGCAGGCGAAGTGGAGATCGACAACCAGGCGATTCTCGGTGGTGGCACGCTTGTCCATCAGTTTGTCCGTATAGGTGCTCATGCAATGATTCAAGGTGGCACTCGTGTGACCAAGGATATCCCTCCTTACACCCTTATCGGTCGCGAGCCAGCTATGTATTGCGGTATCAATATCGTAGGACTAAGACGTCGCAATTACAGCAAGGAGCAAATCTACCTCATCAATGATATTTATCGTACGCTATACAACCGTGGACTGAATAACACTAAAGCGATTGAGGTTATCCAAGAGGAATACGAAGAGATGCCCGAAAAGGAAATCATCCTCGACTTCCTCCGCAACTCTCAGAGAGGGATTGTACGTGGCGGTTCGGTAGACTAACACCTGAAAGCAATTAAAGAATATGATATACCGTTTTGTAATGGTGAGCGATGAGGCTCCCGACTTCCTTAGAGAGGTAAGGATCGATGGTACGGCCACTTTCCGTGAGCTACAGGATGCCATCCTCGATGCCGTTGGCTTCTCGAACGATCAGATTACGAGCTTCTTTATCTCAGACAAATCTTGGAAGCCCAAGCAGGAGATCCTCTTAATGGATATGGGATTGCATGGGACGGACGAGGAGTATTATCTTATGGACGACACCTATCTCGATGACTTCTTAGAAGATGCAGGAGATAGGCTACTCTTCCAGTTCGACCAACTTGGAGACCGTTATTTCTATATAGAGCTCAAGGAAGTTATCCTAGGGGAACAGCTCTCCAAGCCACAGTGTACACGCAAAAAGGGAGATGCCCCCAAGCAACTCTCCGACGTCATGGAGATACTAGAAGCTCCCGCTAAGCCCAAGAAGCCAGCCAAAGCACCCGCTCCTACCAAAGATGACGACGATATCGATGAATTCGGTTCGGACGATTTTGATATCAACGAACTAGATATTGAGGGTTTTGATATCTCTGAGGATAGTCTTGACTAACACACTATGGGGAAGCTAATCGTAGTGATTGGCGCTACAGGAGTAGGCAAATCTGCATACGCCCTCCGGCTAGCAAGACAATACCATACACATATCATCTCGGCAGACAGTCGGCAAGTCTACCGAGGGATGGAGATAGGCACCGATGCCCCTTCCCTAGAGGAACGGGCATTGGTGCCTCATCATTTTATACAGAGCCGTGATGTAGAGTACCCCTATAGTGCTTCAGAATGGGCAACTGAGGCATTAGGCTTGATAGAGAACTTGATGCAGCACTATCCTACGCTCATAATGGTGGGTGGTAGCATGATGTACCTGCAGGCCTTTCTCTATGGAATGGACGATGTGCCTGCTCCAGAGCCCGAAGTGCGAGAAGCACTTTGGAGACTATTTGAAGAGGAAGGGGTGGAGCCACTTAGGGCAGAGCTCCTAAAAGTAGATCCTCAATATCTTGAGCGCATCGACGCCAACAACCACAAGCGTATCATCCGTGCGCTGGAGGTGTGGCAAACAACCGGGCGCCCATTCAGTAGCTATCATACTACGCCAGAAGCAAAGACTTTCCCTTTTGAAGTAGAGCTGCATTTGGTAGATCGCCCTCGACAGGAACTCTACCGCCGAATCAATAGCCGCGTGGCGCTTATGGTAGAACGTGGGTTAGTAGATGAAGTCCAAGCCCTACGCCCCTATCGTCACCTCAATGCTCTTAATACCATCGGCTACAAAGAAATATTCGCTTATCTGGATGGTAACATTACTCTAGAGCAAGCGGGGCAACAAATAGCTAAGAACAGCCGTGTCTACGCCCGCCAACAGTCCAACTTCTTTGCCCGCTGGTGCACCCCCAATAGCCCTTTCCAGTACCATATCATCCACCCATAGTACCTCTTCCCCTCCATCTCTCATATTTAGGCGCCCCTTCATGCGAGTATAAGATCATTCAGTGCCTATATATAGCAAGGGTACCAACCAATAAACCAAGGGGAGCCTGAACTTTCATTTTCCCTAACCATGAAAGGAAAATATTTGTATCTTTGTAGTGGTAAGAATAGATTACGATAACATTTTATCAATTTTAGACATGGTAAACTACAAGGATTTGGGTCTAGTAAACACCCGTGAGATGTTTGCAAAGGCTGTAGATGGCGGTTATGCTATCCCCGCATTCAACTTCAATAATATGGAGCAGCTCCAGGCTATTATCCAAGCAGCCGTGGAGACCAAGTCTCCTGTGATCCTACAGGTATCTAAGGGCGCTCGTGCCTATGCCAATCAGACACTCCTCCGCTACATGGCTCAGGGTGCTGTAGAGTATGCTAAGGAGCTAGGCGCTAAGGCACCTCAGATTACGCTTCACCTAGACCATGGTGATACTTTTGAGACTTGCAAGAGCTGTATCGAGATGGGATTCTCTAGCGTAATGATCGATGGTAGCCACCTTCCATACGAGGAGAATATCAAGCTCACAAAGCAGGTAGTAGACTACGCACACCAGTACGACGTGACAGTAGAGGGTGAGCTAGGCGTACTCGCAGGTATCGAGGATGAGGTATCAGCAGAGAAGCACGTATATACACAGCCTGAGGAGGTTATCGACTTCGTAACCCGCACTGGTGTAGACTCACTAGCTATCTCTATCGGTACCAGCCACGGTGCTAATAAGTTCACGCCTGAGCAGTGCACACGCGACGAAAATGGTCACCTTATACCACCTCCACTACGCTTCGACATCCTAGAGGAGATCGAGAAGAAGCTCCCAGGCTTCCCTATCGTACTTCACGGTTCATCAAGCGTGCCACAGGATCAGGTAGATATCATCAATACCCATGGTGGTAAGCTAAAGGACGCTGTAGGCATTCCAGAGGAGCAGCTACGCCGTGCCGCTAAGTCTGCAGTATGTAAAATCAATATCGACTCTGATGGTCGCCTTGCTATGACTGCTGCAATTCGTAAGGTATTCGTAGATAGCCCAGCTGAGTTCGACCCACGTAAGTACCTCGGTCCAGCACGAGAGAGCCTCAAGCAGCTCTATATCCACAAGATCAAGAACGTACTCGGTAGCGATAACAAAGCTGAGTAAGACACGAACCTTTGCGCAGAAGCATTAAGCGTGTGCGAGAGTACATGAAACAAGGCTCAGAAGTGTAAAGAGGATAATGATAGAATCTCAAGACTTGCAGTAAAAGTACATTAGTATCACGCTTGACATCTCTGCCCAAATAATTCAAAAACACAGGCACTATTATTGAGCTTAGCTCTTTAGTAGTGTTTGTGTTTTATTTACCACCTATAAAACACACTTTAACATTCATTGCATAGCCAAGTAAGATTTAAATCATACCTTTGTAACGTACAATTGTTAAATTAAAAGATTGAATAGATATGACAAAGATGTTTTTTGGGGTAATGGTGACCCTCATAGCTATCACCATACAGAGCTGTCACAACGCCGATCTGCCAAAGCAAGGTTCTCGAAACAATTATGAATACACTTTCGATGTGTTTGCAACAGATGGCGATGCAAACCTGAGTTTTATTACGAGCTCTGATGGTGATGCTACACAAATCAAAGACGGCGATAAAGTTCATAATACGAGGCAATATGATGCCAGCATCAAAAAAGGCGATCATAAGGTCTACAGTATCACAACTCAAGGCGCACGCGAATTTAGAGTTAAAATTACGGTTTTGAAGAGTAGTGCAAGTGGTTATTGGGTGTTCACAGGAAAGCGCAATGGGATAGTAGTTCGTACCGAAAAGCATAATTTCAAAGGAAGGAATGGGAAAGAGGTTACGGAATACTGGAATAGTACTTTGTAAACATCTCAAAGAGAGTCGTCAATATAAAGGATAGACAGGTATTCCAACCTAAAAGCATGATGAATAAATCCGATGCCAAAGGAGCAGACTAACGACTCTAAACTAAACGCCACTACTGGAGGGTGCGTAAAAACATCATAATGGAGAGAAGTGTTCTTTTTTATTGATAGCCCCCCCCTCTCGACTCACTAAAGCAACTGCTACCAACAAGCTAAAAGCTTGATGGTAGCAGTTGTCCTTTACAATATAATCCCCTTAGAGGAATGGAATATACTGAAGGGCACTCTCTATTTGAGCCCCCATTAACGCAACAATTCAGTCCAAAATATTGTTGGATTACGCAATATCTCTGCGAAAACATAAGCTACTAGAGCAATAAATTCCAGAAGTAGCCCTTTGCTATTACAAAAGTCTTTTTGTCGCTGAACTAACGCTCTATAGTACTAATGCATTGAAAAAAAATAGACCAGTGCCATAGACGTTAAGGGAGGTCTGAATAGTCTATTCGATCAAAAAGCATAGTGGTAGAGTCAGTTCTAACAAGCAACATTAAAGAATCTGATAGTTCTGCAATAAAGAACGAATATGCTCCTTGTCGTTCCTCAATAAACAAAGTATCGCCCTGAACTTCCCAATTTCCAAAACGCTTCTTTATGTAACCTGTATGGTCTTCAAAATACTGAGATAATCTACCATCTTCTATAAATTCAGCCCTATAAATCACCCCATTATTCACTTCTCGCAATTGCCATTGACCGATGACTCCAAGACACTCCTCCTCCGCTTCCCTATTATAGTTATCACTTCTTTGACAACTAGCAAAGAAAATAAGAAAAACCAAAGACCCCAAAAACATTAAGTTAATCTTTTTCATATAAATGTATAATTACATAGGCGACTGAATCCGTATGATCGGGAATCAGTCGCCTATTTGCCTCTCAATAAGAGTTACTGAAAAATGGAGATATTACAAAAATCTACATACCTGTCCTTGGGGTCTGTAGAGTACGTTTCAAACTCGCTAAATCTTATAGCATTGATCTCCTGCGGAGTATCAAACACAAAATAAGTGTACCATCCGGCTTTCGGAACCTCAAGATAGCCTTGCTCTACAAATGTTACTCCTCCATCGTTAGAAACCTCTATCTTTACTTTTTTAATGGTCTTACTTTTCGAATTTAAGTTACACTTCATCTTGCCACTAGTAACAAGAGTCATATCAAATTTAATCTCCAAATAAGAATCAGACCCTTCCTGTACCCACCATACTGTCTTCCAATTATCCTTTTCAAGCATTGGAACAAGATCAGGTTTAAAATTGCTTGAATATACAGCATTACGTACCGGATTCTTAGATAACTGTCTGTCTGAAACATGTACATTATCTTCATTTATAAGGTTAGGAAGAACTTCAACCTTAACAAAGAAGACAGAATTATTCTTTGACAAAGCAATAGCGAGATCTTCTTCAACTAAAGATACACCAAGAGCAGTTAGATACCCCGCATCATCCACAAACTTTGTTGCATCATCCAACTCAATCTGTGCATCATGTATTACCTTACCTGCAGGGATAACTATATCATACTCCTTTAGAGAGCCTTTAGGAAAAGGTTGATATTCCTCTATAGTATCTGGGTCTGGATACTTAGATAATAGCGCTCGATCCTCATGAATCTTAAGCTTTACAGGCTTGTCCATTGGCTTTCTAAGTCGAAAACGTATATCGATCGTCTTACTATCTACATTGGAAACACCATCCTTAACCTCAGCAAAAAGGCAAGCCTCGATATTTCCCTCGACTTTCACTATATTGGAAGAGTCATACACAAACTTTTTGGGCATCTCTACAGAGATAACGTTCTTATCTAGGGTATATGAGTCATTGAACTCAACAATCTCTACTTCGGGCTGCTTACAGCCCAAAAAGGATCCGACAAAAGTCAGAAATACAACTACTAAATATATCTTCTTCATTACTGTTTTCTATATTTCAATGTTCAAGAATCACGACCTTCTTCAACGCCTTTATTAAGAGGAGTTTCTATCTCAAGCTTAGTTGCAGGAAATACAACATGGTCTACAAATTCATATTTAAAAGACTCAGGCAAAGACACAGTCCATTTCCCTGTCTCATCCATATACTTACCGGCTTCATTTTTCTTTTCTAAGCTCTTTCTGTTAAAAGGGACATACATCAGAAGACCTGGTGCATCCACACCTTGAGGCATATAAAGTCTATCCTTTATCTCGGCTTCAGATAGAGCACGATTCCAAAGACGCACTTCACGTAAGTATACATTCGACCAATTACCATTTCCAATGTTCCACCCTCCATCAGAGTTTCCAAGTTTAGGGTACAAAGTAGTGGTAGTAAAGCTCTTATGGAGTTCTCCATCAACATAGACACTCAATGTACCCGAATTGATTGACTTCTTTCTATAAACATAGCTTATATTAAGCCATTCGTTAACATTTAGTGGCTTCTGCGTCCAAGTATCATCTCCATCACGTCCATTTTTTATCTGTATACCAGATTTAGAACTAATTCGTGTGTAAAACTCGCCTGTAGCTGCACCACCCATGTAAGCAGTTGTCAGATTTCCAATATTGAGATTCGGATACATTACCGACATCTGGAATGTCCACTCAGATGGTTCTTCTTTTAGTGGCTCAATAGGTTTTAAGCTAATTCCTCCACCAGTACTATTAATCTTAATAACAGTAGTGGTAATCTTTCTATTCAAAGTGATAATCGTTGTACGTGGCTTAGAAAGTAGCTTCAACTTGGAAGATGAACTTACCAAAGAAACAGGAATAGCATACTTACCGCTATATGGGTACTTCGCAGGATCTAAATTCTCAATAGCAACGCCAATAGAAGTAAGCATTTCTCCAGGTTTGATAGTGGCAGAAATTTTCCCTCTTGCGTTCTGCCCATCACTATTTGTGAAGATTACATCTTCTGGCGCTATAGAAGACAATTCCAAGTTGTTATCTTTATTGTGTTTTCTCAATGCCTCTTGATCTACCTCTACAGTAACCTCTACAGGTTCATTTGTAATAGAAGCGAGCTTAGGAGTGACAGCGACAGAAGCTCCTTGAGCATCAGAAGCTAATACTGCCAAAACGCCTTCCTTATTAGCATTACCCATGTACACAGCATTGTCCGAATCATTCCCGATTCCATCAGCCATGTTACACGAAGGCAATAGACCTATGGAAAGTAACGCGGCTCCAAGTACATTATATATTGTTTTCATATTCCTCTCAATAATACAGTGATTTAATTGTCAGTAAAAGCTGGATTCATAACTTGAATAGCTTCACGAACGTTCTTATAGTTCGGTCCATGAAGATAATCTTCATTAATATGAAATGCACCAATTCCTCCAATTTTCGCCCCAAGCTTCTCTCTTGCTGTTGCATATTTCGCATATCTATCAACAAATTTATCAGCATTGGGCTTATTGGTTTGGAAAGTTTCTGTTACGATTATCTTTTTCGGATCAATTCCTCTATCAATTGCAATTTGATACCAAGAAGATGCTGCTCCATGATAAGACTGAGCAATAAAGTAATCAAACAAGTGAAGAACACTAGGGTCAATCCACCCAAGAGAACCATTTATATTAAAGAGTTTACCCTTTGGTAAATATTCCCTCATCTTTTTAAAGAAGTAGTTTTCATACTCCTTATTTGAATCTCTTTGGCATGATATTAGTGGTCGAGAATGTGTCCACTCTTTTTCCCAATTCTTTCCACAGTGCATTCCTCCCCAAGGAGAAGCGAACTGAGGCTCATAGTCAAGGTCAAAGCCGTCATAATCATATTTAGCGATTGTATCGCAAATTGCCTTCGCATACTGTTCTATAGCTTTATAAGGGTCTTCAGACCACTCGGGATGCAGCATCCCTTTATGGAATCCACTTCCTACGTTTTCAATAATCCACCCTATAGTCATACGAGTGCCTTTCTCTTTCATACGAGACAGCTGTTCCAAATGGGCAGAAGAAAGATTACTCCATCCACCCCAGTTCGAAACGAAATCGACGCTATCGGGAAGTTTGTCAAGGTTAAAAGTATTATCCGGAGAGGTTGGGTTCCAATAAGCAAACCAACCAAACATCATCAAGTGATCCCCTTTTTTATAAGCTCTCAAATCATCTAGATATGTTTCGTAAAGCTTCTTGTTTTCATCTGCGATACGAGCAGAGTCTTCTTTATTTTTCTTTAGAGCCTCTGCCTCTTCTGCCCACTTCTTTTTATCACGTTGCAAAAGAGCTTCCTGTGCCACATCATCAAAGTCTAGCGTTCGAATATTAGTACACGACCCCAATAATAATAAGCTAGCGAAGAGCGAAACAACAATTTTTATATCTTTCATATACTTGTAGTACTCAATTAATTTTTCTTCTTAACATCCCACCATACATTAACGACAGCAGAATTATTTCCATCGCGATACTTGTTGACGGCATCTTGCAAGTAAGTAGCGTTATTAACAAGTTCGCTCTGAGGGTAAGGGAGACAACGGACACCATCCTTGTGACCATCAGAAACCTTTACGCCGAAGTTGGAAATTGTTGTGTGTGAAGGAAGAAGACGCGGGTATCCGGTCCTTCTCCACTCCGACCAAGCCTCTTGTCCATCAGGATAAATTGCAAGGTACTTCTGAGTAATTATCTTCTCAAGCTTTACCTCATCCTCATCGCTCTCTACCCAAGCGGTAGTCACCTTCGAGGTTGGCTCAGCACTGTACTTGGGGTTTGCTTTATCAGTAAACGTAGCTGGGAGTTTAGAACCAGAAAGATAGGCTGCTACCTCACTCTCTGCTATCCCATTTTCGATGAATGATAGGCGGATACCATTTTCATAGTGACTCTTAGCAGTACCACCATTGGTATTATAGCCATAGAGCGCTGCCTCAGCCTTAAGGAATGCCACCTCAGAAGCTTTGAAAATATAAGTGGGAGAGAACTCCTCAACCAATGGCTTAGCTGCATTTTTATATGCCCCAGCTGATGCAGGGATAGCTGGTGGCACAGCGAAAGTAAGGTCTCCTGTAAAGTACTTAGAAAGACGTGGATCTTTATAACCACTCATAAATGAGTAGATAGATGCACCCATACGTGTATCATCATAGCTATTTGCTACAATATGCAGAGAGTTATGGGTAGCAATTCCGCCCTTGTTACTGAGGAGAGCAATCTGGTCTGTAGTCTCGATAAGACCAGCAGAGTGAATCATCGCCTTCTCAGCCCAAGTACGAGAGAGCTGAGGATCTACATAACGTACACGCATAGCAAGGCGAAGCATCAGTGAATTACCTAGCTTAGCCCACTTCAGCGCATCTCCTTCGTAGATGATATCGCTAGCGCGCTGTACAACTGGCGTATTAAGACTAAAAGTATAGAGTGCATTAACTGCCTCATCTAGCTCTTTGAAGAAAGAGTTGTAGATATCTTTCTGTGAGTCATAAGCAACTACGAAAGAACCTTTACCTACACTAGAGTAAGGAATAGCACCATACCTATCAGTAGTACGATGGATAGCTAAGATCTTAGAGATCTGAGCAATAGACCAGATTTGAAGGTTCTTATTTACACCATCATGGACTAACTTCTTTATCTGTGTCCAAGGCACAAATACCTTCACAGTACCTAAGCTGAATGAGCCATTAGTCCAACCTGTATCGAAATAAAACTGAGTGAGATTTCTACCCGACCACTTAGCATCCTTTGGAGCCATATAGCCAACCCAGCTATCGGTCATAAGGTTGTAAGCCACCTGATAATCATTGGCCTGATCTGTACCTCCAGCTATTGCCGTAGGGATTATTTGCTTCTGAAGCTCTGGCATGTAAGCGCCATTGAGCACTCCATCACGAGAGAGCATCTCATCATTTGGCAGCAAAGGATTGGTATTGATCTCTTGGAAGTTCTTGGTACAAGAGCTTAGTGATACCATACCCATAGCTGCAACCAGTGCTACTGTTGTTAGCTTTGTATATTTCATATTTATATCAATCTTCTTATTTTATGTACCACATCAAAGACCTACCTTCACGCTAAATCCTAGGCTCTTCATACTTGGTGGCATGAAGTAGTCGCCTCCACCTGAATAAGTACCTGTACCACCCGACATATCTGTGTCGTATGGAGCTGCACGGTAGATAGAAAGGAGGTTACGACCGATTAGAGAGATAGAAAAGTTATTCACTACTCCCTTGAACCACTCCTTAGGAAAAGTATATCCAAGTGAAAGCTCTTGGAGCTTGATATTGGTAGCGCTATACATATAGTATGCAGCTAGGCTATTATTACCAATAGTATTGTAGTAACGCTCTGGATCATACTTCTCGCCATCAACCAATACATAGCCAAGATTACGAGCATCGGCTGTCACCTTAGACACACCAAATGCATCCATTGCAGCCTGGGTGCCAGAAGACACAAGACCGCCTACACGAGCATTAATAAGGAAGCTTAGAGACACCCCGTAAGCGCTGATGGTATTGTTCCAGCCCATCATAAAGTCTGGATCAGACTTCCCTACCTTGATGAACTGACTCTTGTCAATCTTATAGCCATCACCCTCTTCAATAAAGCGCCCATCCTTGCCCTTTACCAAGATACCTCTTACAAAGATATCACTCATAGAGTCGCCTGGACGCATATACTTAGGATCCTGAAGTACCTCAATGTCAAATTGTGTCCCATCGATAGGGTTAGTATAACCCTTAACCAACTGCATTACCCTATTGATATTGCGAGTATAGGTAAGATTGGTAGAGAAGAACACCTTACCCCAAGTATTGGTATATCCTGCAGCCAACTCTATACCTCTATTTCTTATATCTCCAGCTTGTACATAGAAGTCTGTATAACCACTACTTGCAGATAGAGTCTGAGGGAAGGTCTGATTATACGTATTTGACTGATAGATAGTAGCATCCAAATTAACTGTACCATTGAAGAAACGTCCATTAAGACCAAGTTCGTAAGAGCGAGTGCGTTCTGGACGGAACTCAGGATATGGATAGCTAGATATTGGCTTTACCTGACCACCACTCATAGAATAAGTGATAGAGCCTGGAGTAATACCCTGCATAGAGATTGGAGAGCCTACCTCTGTAAATGATCCACGAACCTTGAGGTAAGAAACGAACTGCGGCATCTGCATCATTTCACTAATTACTGCTGACAGACCAATAGATGGGTAAAAGATAGCAGGCGTCTTGCCGTTGCTTACCAACTGAGAAGCCCAGTCGGATCGACCAGTAGCAGTAAGGTAAAGCATATTTTTCCAACCAATCTCAGCACTTGCAAATAGTGCAATATTACGGGTGCGGCTATAGCTCTCACCACCGGTGCTTCTGCTCTCTGGATCAAGGTTGGCTGCCGAGAATAGGTTAGGAACGGTCTTAAGACGTGCACCGATACCCATACCTGTAATATAGTGGTCATCAAAACTACTACCTACAT
Organism: Porphyromonas levii DSM 23370; assembly: GCF_000379925.1. GTDB lineage: Bacteria > Bacteroidota > Bacteroidia > Bacteroidales > Porphyromonadaceae > Porphyromonas_A > Porphyromonas_A levii. Next base: position 18,139 of record NZ_KB904265.1, read on the forward strand.
TGGCGGTAAGATTCCAGTCCTCGCCAAACTGCTTATTGATATTAAACATCAAATCGGCATAGGTCTGCTTGTAACGTTCCTCATTGTGACCATAGCTACCCTTAGCATTCTCAAGGCTTTCTTCACCTGTGAATAATGGGCGAGTAGTTGCATAGAAGCGAGTACGTCTATCAGAGTAGGTGTTATCGATACGCACACGACCAGATACATTGAGCCAGTCGGTAATGTCGTACACCATGCTAGCGTTAAACATATAGCGATGCTTATGATTAGTAAACATCTCTCGGTTCACAATCCAGTAAGGGTTCTCGAAGTCCTCACCCTGATCGCCATAAGGCCAGTACTGAGTCATGATATTTCTAGAAGGATCCATACGCTCCCATACCTTAACATTCTCAAAGTCCTCACCACGAGGGAAGAGATAAATAGGACGGAGTGGGTTGAAGTACCTACCTCCCGACATCATGTTCTGGTCTCCCTGAAGGACATAGCTACCACTAATATCTACATGGAGACGATCATCGAAGAAGCTAGAAGTATTCCTACCAGTGAAGTTGTAACGGAAATACTCGTTGTTAGGGATAATACCCCTAGAATGAGTTGTCGCTACAGAAACGAAGGTCTGGTTCTTCTCTGTACCACCCGATAGGTTCACGGAGTTGATGGTCTGGAAACCAGTCTGGAAAAAGTCTACAGGATTGAAAGGAGAAGGTGTAGCTAGCTTATCGCCCCAGCTACGATAGCTATTTGGACGGTTGCCATAAGTATTTTGGAACTCAGGCATTACACCAGGAGTCATAAACTCGGTATTTGAAGAGAGATTTACTCTCAGCTTACCAACAGCACCCTTCTTGGTATTGATGATGATTACACCATTTGCTGCAGAAGCACCATAAAGGGCAGCAGCTGAAGGACCGGTAAGCACAGACATGCTCTCAATATCATCAGGGTTGAAGTCGGAGATACCCTCACCACCCCCAGGACGGCCATAAACACCTCCATCACCTGCGATATTCTGGTTGCCGATAGGCATACCATCTACCACGTAGAGGACATTATTATTACCCGCAATAGACTTGCTACCGCGCATGACCACCTTGGTGGCACCACCAATACCGGCAGAGGACTTAGTGATATTTACACCAGCTACCTTACCATTAAGAGAGTTGATGAAGTTAGCATCCTTTACGGTATTTACCACTTCACTCTTAAGCTTTTGCACATTGTAAGATAGTGCTTTCTCAGAGCGCTTGATACCGAGAGCCGTTACGACAACCTCATCAAGAAGCTCACTATCCTCCTGCAGGACAATATTGATGGTTGTCTTGCCATTAATTGGAACTTCAACTGTCTTGTATCCTACGTAGGACACACGAAGAGTACCATTGGAGGGCACACCTGACAAAGTAAAAGCCCCGTCCAAATTGGTGAGCATACCTTTTGAGGTATCCTGCACTAGCATAACAGTGGCACCAATTACTGGCTCATTGTGAGTCGCATCTGTAACCACTCCCTTAACGGTAATGGTCTGTGCAAAAGCCGCAGGTGCCAATAGGCTTAGGAGCAATATGCACATGCCCTTCAGCCAACTTTTTTGAGATAAATTCATACCTGGTTCAACAAATAATATATATCAAATCACATTCTTACTATACATCCTCATCGCTTCAAGGAATATTGCAAGCACTTATTGTGGTCTGTCCTCCCCTATTCTAGAATCTGCAAATGATTTCCACATGCATACCTACTTCCAAACGTAGACCTTGCACCACATAAGGGCATAACTGCTGATCAATCCTTTTATGAGACTGTTGCACAAAAAACTGCGTTAAACACTTGTTTATCTCATTGGTTATCAGTATATTTGTATATGTTTAACAAGGAATAATTACTGATTCCATATGTCTTTCAAGAGTACATCCAACGATAATCCAAGTTTTGTAGAAGTTTTCACAGAGCAGAGACGAGCCAAAGCACGTAATGGCTTCTTAGAGCAAGTTGATATTCTTATTGACTGGCGCCCCATACAGACCTTTATCAATAAAAAGCTCAATAAGAGAGCAGAAGCACAAGGGGAGCCCACCTATGATGGTGTT
>NZ_KB904266.1 GCF_000379925.1 Porphyromonas levii DSM 23370
GGAGAGGGAGAGGAGAGGGAAACAAACAATTGGAAACATTCAGTAGCGAGCTAACCAAATAGCCCGCTGGCAATCTCGTGTCCCAAAGTGTACCCATTTACAATAATTGTGGTATTCAGTAGCTTATAAATAGATAAAAAAGACAAAGACCAATCTCCAAAACAGCCAAACACCTCCCAAAATACAGCAAAGAGCACCCCAAAGTACCCCCAAATACTACCCCCAACAGCGCCGATCTATACTTTGCGGAATCTAGGGTCTAGGAATAAAAATATTTATCTGTACAAATAAATTTATTTATTCCTAGGAATAAATTTTGGTGGTTTGCGGAGCCATGTACAGTACTCGCCCAAGAGGAAATCTATAGGTATCGTTTCGCTTGCACTACCTTCTGTGAGAATTGTTTTGCAGTGCGGGAGATATTGATTAGTTTTGTAGAGAAAAAATATTTCAAACATATTACCTATAGTAATGGAAGAGACCAGAGAATTTGTACTGGATAGCACTTTGCCAGTGTATCCAGAGTTTGTCAAGGGGATCAGACGTGCCCCAGACCGTGGCTATCGCTTGACTAAGGAGCAGACCAAGGTGGCGCTCCGCAATGCCTTGCGCTATGTACCCAAAGAGCTTCATGCCGAACTTGCACCTGAGTTTTTGGAGGAGCTAAAAACTAGAGGTAAGATATATGCTTACCGTTATCGCCCAGAAGGAACTCTTAAGGCGAAGACTATCGATGAGTATAAAGGAAAGTGCCTAGAGGGTAAAGCCTTCCAGGTGATGATTGATAACAACTTGTGTTTTGATATCGCCCTTTATCCTTACGAATTGGTTACCTATGGTGAGACAGGGCAAGTATTTCAAAACTGGTTGCAGTACCGACTTACTAAGAAGTACCTCGAGGAACTAACCGAGGATCAAACCCTCGTGATGGCAAGTGGTCACCCGCTAGGGCTATTCAAGAGTCACCCAAGTGCCCCACGCGTTATTATTACCAATTCTATGATGGTCGGTCTGTACGATAATATAAAGGATTGGGAAGTGGCAGCTCAGATGGGTGTAGCCAACTATGGACAGATGACTGCTGGTGGCTGGATGTATATAGGCCCACAGGGCATTGTACATGGTACATATAATACGATCCTCAATGCTGGAAGGCAGAAGTTGGGCATTAAGGAGGATGAGAACCTTGCTGGAAAGCTATTTATCTCCTCTGGTCTTGGAGGTATGAGTGGTGCTCAGCCTAAGGCTGCCGATATTGCAGGAGCGGTATCTATCGTTGCTGAGGTGGATAAGAGCCGTATCGCTATCCGCCACGAGCAGGGGTGGGTGAATCATGTAGCACATTCGCTGGAAGAGGCTTTCGAGATGGCTCGCAAGGGTATCGAGAGCAAGGAACCTACGAGTATTGCTTACCTTGGCAATATTGTGGATCTATTGGAGTATGCCTACGAGAAGGATATCCATATCGATCTCCTTAGCGACCAGACTAGTTGCCACGCAGTATACGAGGGTGGTTATTGTCCAGTAAGCCTTACCTATGAGCAGCGCACAGAGATGCTCTTCAAAGACCGTGAAGGTTTCGCAAAGGAGGTAGACAAAGGACTACGTCGTCACTTCGATATTATCAAGAAGCTCGTGGCTAAGGGGACTTACTTCTTCGACTATGGTAATGCCTTTATGAAGGCTTGCTTCGATGCTGGAATCACCGAGATTTCCCGCAATGGCTACGACGATAAGGATGGTTTTATTTGGCCTAGCTATGTGGAGGATATCATGGGACCTGAGCTATTTGATTATGGTTATGGTCCATTCCGCTGGGTATGCCTTAGCGGTAAGCATGAGGATCTCCTGAAGACTGACCATGCTGCTATGGAGTGCATTGATCCTAACCGCCGTGCACAGGATAGAGATAATTGGATCTGGATTCGTGATGCTGAGAAGAACCAACTCGTAGTGGGTACTCAGGCGCGTATCTTGTACCAAGATGCCCTAGGCCGTATGAACATTGCTCTGAAGTTCAATGAGATGGTGCGTAATGGCGAGGTAGGACCTATCATGCTCGGACGCGACCACCACGATGTGAGCGGTACCGACTCTCCATTCCGTGAGACCTCGAATATCCGAGATGGTAGTAATGTGATGGCAGATATGGCTGTGCATTGTTTCGCTGGTAACTGCGCTCGTGGCTTTAGCCTGGTAGCCCTCCACAATGGTGGTGGTGTAGGTATTGGCAAGAGTATCAATGGTGGATTCGGTATGGTGTGCGATGGCTCTAAGAGAGCCGATGAGATTATCCGCTCCTCTATGCTTTGGGATGTAATGGGCGGTGTAGCACGTAGATCTTGGGCACGCAACGAAAATGCAATGAGTACGGTAAAGAGCTTCAATGAGACCCATGCTGATGGCTATCATATCACGGAGCCTTTCCTAGTAGATGACGATATTATCAATAACTTAATACAATAATAAGGATGAAGAAGATTATGGAGTGCGTGCCTAACTTTAGCGAAGGCCGCAACAAGGAAGTAATGGAGGCGATTCTTGCACCACTACGCAATAAGGAGGGGGTAGTACTCCTCGACTACAGCAATGATGAGGATCACAACCGTATGGTAGTGACCCTTGTAGGGGAGCCACAGTCCCTTAAGGAGGCAGTGTTGGAGGCTGTAAGAGTAGCTGTTGCTAAGATAGACCTCACGAAGCATCAGGGGCAGCACCCTCGTATGGGCGCAGTGGATGTGATTCCTTTTATTCCTATCAAGAATGTTACTAAGGAGGAAGCTATCGAGCTATCTCACGAGGTCGGTAAGATTATCGGTGAGGAGATAGGCGTGCCTGTATTCCTATATGAGGACTCTGCTTCATCTCCTGAGCGCCAGAACCTAGCTAAGATTCGCAAGGGCGAGTTCGAGGGTATGGCAGAGAAGATTAAGCTCCCAGAGTGGGCACCTGACTATGGTAAGGCTGAGCGCCATGCCACAGCTGGTACTGTTGCTGTGGGCGCACGTATGCCGCTAGTGGCTTACAATGTGAACCTTGATCACCCCGATGTTGAAGTGGCTACAGCTATTGCCAAGCGTGTTCGCTTTATCGGCGGAGGTCTTCGCTTTGTAAAGGGTATGGGTGTAGACCTTACCGAGCGCCACCAGAGCCAGGTATCTATGAACCTTACGGACTATACTAGGACTGCTATCTACCGTGCACACGAGATGGTACGCATGGAGGCTAAGCGCTATGGTGCTAAGATTGTAGGCGCTGAGATTATCGGTCTAGTCCCTAAGGAGGCACTAGAGCAGTCTCTTGCTTACTATCTAGGTAAGGAAGCTATTGCTGAGGGCGAGTATACCCTAGAGCAGCTTGCAGAGGAGATGACCAAGCACCTACAGCTTGAGGGCTTCTCAGTGGAGCAGATCCTCGAGTACAAGCTAATGAAGGCTAATGCGTAACGGAAAGCAAAAGGGTAGCCTATACCTCTATAATATAGGTCAGCTAGTCACCATGGCGGGAGGTCCTAAGAAGGGTACCGCCATGGGCGACATTGGTCTCATCGAAGGACCTGCAGTGCTAGTGATAGAGGAGGGAATTGTCACCTACGCTGGTAAGCAGTCGGAAGCGCCTTGTCCTAAGGAGCAGGGGATGGAGTTCGTTGATGCGCAAGGGCAATGCGTACTCCCTGGATTTATAGACTCCCATACCCACTTAGTATTTGGCGGGTTTAGAGAGGATGAGTTCCAATGGCGCTTGGCGGGAGAAAGCTACATGAGCATCATGGAGCGCGGTGGAGGGATTGCCTCTACTACCAAAGCGACTCGAACAGCAACCTTTGAACAACTATCGGATAAGGCGATAAAGCACCTCGATGATATGTTGAAGATGGGTGTGACTACCGTGGAGGCGAAGAGCGGATACGGTATGGATAAGGAGACGGAGCTACGCCAGCTGGAGGTGACACGTCATCTCGAGCAGACACATCCTATCTCGCTCTACAGTACTTACATGGGCGCACATGATACCCCTGTGGAGTACAAGGGACGCCCACATGAGTATATCGACTTTATCATCCGTGAGATGCTTCCTTTGGTAAAGGAGAAGGGGCTAGCGGAGTGTGTGGATATCTTCACGGAGAAGAATGTATTTGAGCATGATGATACGCGTAGACTCCTCAAAGCCGCCAAGGAGCACGGCTTCAAGGTAAAGATGCATGCCGATGAGATTGTCCATATCGGAGGAGCAGACCTTGCGGCTGAACTTGGTTGTCTCTCTGCCGATCACCTGCTCAAGATATCGGACGAAGGGATTAGCGCTCTAGCCAATAGCGAGACGGTGGCTACATGTCTGCCACTTACTGCGTTCTCTCTGATGGATGACTATGCACCTGCGCGCAAGATGATAGACGAGGGTTGCTGTGTAGCGGTAGCTTCGGATCTCAATCCAGGTAGTTGCTTCTCTAGCTCTATCCCTCTGCTGATAGCCCTCTCTACTATTTACATGAAGATGACGGTGGAGGAGACGCTTTCGGCTCTTACAATCAATGCAGCAAAGGCTATCAATAGGCACGACAAGATAGGTAGCTTGGAGGTAGGAAAGGCAGGCGATGCCGTTATCTTGAAGTACCCCAACTACAAGTTCCTAAGCTACCATTTCGGCATGAACCTAGTGGATACCACGATTAAAAACGGAGTAACTTATAAATTCTAAGACAAAAGAACAGACATTATGATGTTGAAAGACCATACCCTAGTACAATTTAGTGATGTCACCGCTGGTAGCGATCCAGTACCTGGTGGCGGTAGTGTTTCGGCACTCGCTGGAGCTATATCCGCATCATTGGCTAAGATGGTAGCCAATCTCACTATCGGTCGTAAGAAGTACGCCGAGGTAGAGAGCGAGATGATGGAGGTGGCTACAAAGGCGGAGGAGATCCGTCAGAGCCTACTCAATGCTATTGATCGCGATAGCGACGCATATAACCTAGTTGCCGAGGCTTTCAAGATGCCAAAGGAGACCGACGAAGAGAAGGCTGCACGTAGTGCTAAGATACAAGAGGCTACTAAGGTAGCTGCCCTCGTACCTATGGAGGTAGCTAAGATGACTTATGACCTGATTCCTCTTATCGAGGCTGTGGTGATGAAAGGTAATCAAAACGCAATTACCGACGGTTGTATCGCTATGATGAACTGCCGCCTTGGCGTTCTCGGTGCCCTTCTCAACGTGCGTATCAACCTTGGAGGTCTCAAGGATGAGGCTTTCGTAAAGGAGCTTACTGCCGATTGTGAGCAACTGGAAAAGGATATCACCGATATCGAGCAGCGTATCCTCCAGCACACTTATAAGGCAATACAGTAAGTTATGAGAGTTGTTACACATCAGCCTTATACGCTCGGCGAACCTATGGAGTATGTTATCGGTCGTGATAAGCTCACGATTGAGTCTCTAGAGCGTGTTGTCTTTAGCAAGAAGGTTACCTATACCCTTGCTCCCGAAGCGATAACCCGTATACAGAAGTGTCGCGATTACTTGGATGCGAAAGTGGAAAAGAGCGATCGTCCTCTCTATGGTATCACCACAGGGTTTGGATCGCTTTGTAGCATCAGTATCCCTCAGGACGACCTTACTAAGCTTCAGGAAAACCTCGTGATGAGCCACTCATGTAGCTATGGAGACGAGGTAGCAGAGCCTATCGTTAAGCTCATGCTTATCCTCAAGGCTTATGCCCTTAGCCTAGGGCATAGTGGCGTGCAGGTGGATACCGTACAGCGCCTCGTGGATATGCTTAATGAGGAGATGTATCCTATCGTGTACGACAAGGGCTCTCTAGGAGCTTCGGGCGACCTCGCCCCTCTAGCGAAGCTCTTCCTCCCTCTTATCGGTGAGGGCGAAGTGTATTACAAGGGTGAGAGAATGGCTTCGGCTGAGGCTTATAAGAAAGCTGGTCTTCAGACCATTACCCTCAAGAGTAAAGAAGGACTAGCACTCCTCAATGGTACTCAGTTTATGAGCTCTCACGGAGTTTATGCTCTCATGCTTGCTCGTAGGGCACAGAAGGCAGCACTACATGTAGCTGCGCTGTCGCTTGAGGCTTTCGATGGTCTCTCCGCTCCTTTCTATGCTGGTCTGCACACTATACGTCCACACGAAGGGCAGTCTTATGTAGCAAAGACCATGCGTGACCTCCTCGAAGGCAGTAAGCTCCAAGAGCAAGCAAAGGCACAGGTACAGGACCCATACTCTTTCCGCTGTATCCCTCAGGTACATGGCGCTTCGTACGATGCCCTGAAGTACGTTACCAGCGTCGTAGAGACAGAAATCAACTCCGTTACCGATAATCCTACCATCTTCCCGGATGAGGATATGATCGTATCTGGTGGCAACTTCCATGGTCAGCCTTTGGCGATTGTCTACGACTTCCTCGCAGTGGCGATGGCAGAGATAGGCAATATTTCCGAGCGTCGTACCGCACAGCTTATTCTTGGACTCCGTAATCTGCCTGAGTTCTTAGTGGCTAAGCCAGGTCTCAATTCAGGCTTTATGATTCCACAGTATGCTGCTGCTGCAATGGTAAGCCAGAATAAGATGTATTGCTTCTCTGCTGCTTCGGATAGCATCGTAAGTAGTAACGGACAAGAGGATCACGTCTCTATGGGTGCCAATGCAGCTACTAAGCTCCTGCCACTTCTCGACAACCTTTATGCAATCCTCGGAGTAGAACTGATGAACGGTGCTCAGGCTCTTGCCCTCCGCAAGGGAGCCGATAAGACCTCAGCCCCACTTCAGAAGCTCTACAATGACTTCCGCAAGGTAGTCCCAATGGTACAGGACGACGTTGTGATGTACAAGCAAATGCAAGACGCTGCCGACTTCGTCTACAGCTACACCTTCTAGTGCTAGTATATAAATAGATAAAGGACACCAAGGATTAATTTCCATTGGTGTCCTTTGTATTTTATTCAGTCGGAGATTACGTTAGGGGATTCAATAGGGGGAAAGGTTCGGGTAGTGATAGACCGGGTTGGAGGACTAGCGACATCCAGCAGATGGGAGCAGGAAGCATAGGAATCCACTCTAGTCGTTGCTGGTTTTCATACTGCTTCTGAGAGAGATGCTTTTGCTCGTAACGGTTGACCGCTTCTAGGTAGTTGCGAGCAAGGAGATCGGGAAAGAGTAGGGGTGTAGCATCCTTGGGGGCTTTCTCATAGATCGTGCTCCCCTGCCATACAAAGCCGAAACGCTTATAATACGCCACCAGCCAATCCTCCGCAGGCACCAAGAATGCCAAAGCATACCCATCCATTCTCAGTTCCTCCAGCATCTCCTCCATAAACCACTTCATTACACCTTGCCCTTGGGCTCGCTCTGCGGTGCATACACTGTAGAGATATCCAGCCCTCAGAGAAGTCTCTTCCCGCCTAAGCCTTAGTTTGTAGTCCACAATCTGTGTAAAGGCAGCTAGTCTACCCTCATCATCAGCAAGCAACTTGGTGTGCTGAGGTGTGGGCAGATGCTCCAGCTGTAGCAGGTAATAATCCCGATACTTGGCACCAAAGCTCTCGCATAGCAGTTCCACTATCTCCTGGTGCCTGCGAGTGTCGTCGCTCCTATAGCTAATCCTTTTCATACCTCACCACTGCCGTGTGCTTATCCAATATCTTCATTGGGTAGTAAGAGAGCTTCGCTTTCCTAAGCCCAGGCAGACCAAGATCCTCCTCTCTATTGACACGGACATACTGCTCAGGCAGGTGTCGTACAAACTCTTGGTTGATGATTGTAAAAGAGCCCTCGTACTCCGTATTTGCCTTCTCTATATGCACTCCGAAACAATGGGGGTTAATCTGAATCCCTAGAGTAAAGGCAATAATCTTGCCATCCACCCGAATACAGCCACCTCTCAGCCCTATCGCTTCCTGATTCTCAAGGGCACGGCGAACCATAATGCGCTCCTCATCCATCCCTTCTGTGTCCTCTGTCTCATCGTACCACACTTGGTAGAGCTCAGCACACTCGGCAGCATTTGCCTTGGTGATCTCTTCGTATTGGTAGTCTGGGTAGAGACGCTTAAACTTATTGATGTGATTGCGCTTAGACTGGAGTTTCTTTCCCGAAAGCGTCTCTAGCTTTTCACGCTCATATAGGTAGTCGGCATTGTCCCTATTATTGATTACATGGATATCCGTAGGCTTAGTAGCCACGATAGCCTCTAAGGCACTGTCTTGTACCGCCATCAAGGTTAAGTGCTGATCAATATCCTCTATAGATGCTTCCATATCCCTCAGGACCTCACCTAGGTCTCCATTTCCTATGGGTGTCAAGAAAGCCGTGCGCCCAGTCTCCTTACTCCTAAAGCGTACCACCATCATCCCTTTGTGAAACGCCACAGAAGTTTGGTATAGAAATCCCCAGTTGTACAGATTCCCAAATGAATAGTCGCAATTGCAATAGGGGTTCCCCTCGAGATATGCCAATATTTGATCCCTATCCTCTAAGCACACCCTATGAAAATCAATCTTATCAGCCATATAATTTATCTTACTGTCTCTGTCAAACTCTTTCGCTACATACAAAGATACTAAAATACTCCTGCAAGTGTATTGTTACATAGATAAATCGCTCTTCCCCTGAGCACTTTCCGTGAACTATAATACTACGCTCTCCAAATCGCTAGATTACCTAAATTTATTCCTAGGAATAAATTTAGGTAATCTAGCGAGCCGCTGCGAGTGCGCGCCTTATAAGCATTCGGAGATAGGTAGAGCGGGGTCGTGATGCCTTATTCTGCCATTTTCATAACTATGGTATGTACCCTACAACTGAAGCAATTCCCGCATTGCCCCCAAAAGTAGAGAAAGATGGTGGTCTATGTGGCGGCGGGGCAGATTATTGGTATCTTGTACCGTATTACAGACGAAAAGAAAGATATGGAGAAGAACCTCTACCTGATAGATGCGTATGCAATGATTTACCGTGGGTTTTATGCAATGATGCGGAGCCCTAGGGTCAATTCAAAAGGACAAGACACTACTGCCGTCTTTGGATTTCTCAATACTTTTGAGGAGATCGTAAAGCGTGCAGAGGGGCACCGCCTAGCAGTTGTCTTTGATCCCCCAGGAGGTACTTTTCGCAGTGAGATGTACGAGGCGTACAAGGCACAGCGAGAGAAGACCCCCGAAGGGATTTCTTTTGGGATACCTTATATCAAGAAGCTTATCGATGCCTTTGGTATCCAGCGCTATGAGGTAGAGGGATATGAGGCGGATGACGTGATTGGTACCATTGCTACACAGGTGGGGGCTAAGTATCCCGAGATGAAGGTCTTTATGATTACGCCCGATAAGGACTATGGGCAATTGGTTACCCAAAATGTACATATCCTTAAGCCTGGTCTGAAGGGCGGTTTTGAGGAACTTGGTCCTAGCGAGGTGACGGAGCGGTATGGGCTCCAAAATACGTCTCAGGTCATTGACCTCCTAGCCTTATGGGGCGATGCCTCCGACAATGTACCTGGTGTGAAGGGCATTGGAGAGAAGATTGCGGCTAAGCTGTTGGGTGAGTATGGAGATATAGAGGGTATCTACGAGCATATCGATCAGCTGAAGGGGAAACAGAAGGAAAATCTCATAGAAGGTCGTGAGCAATTAAAGCTCTCTCGGGAGCTAGTAACGATTCATACCAATGTACCTGTGACGTATGCGCTGGAAGATATGTTGCCTAGGGAGACTAACCTGCAGGCGCTTGCAGACCTATATGAAGAGCTAGAATTCCGCTCCAAGTTGACGAAGCTCCAAGGCAATGTTGCGGCACCAAAGAGTGGCGGGGCACGTACTCTTTTTGACCAAGATGAGCCTAAGACAACGCCCACTCAAGTGGTGGAGAGTAGCTTCGATTCCATCGATACTTGGGGGGCGAAGTACCACCTAGTAGAGGAGGAAAAGGATATAGATGCTCTTGTGGAGCGGCTGAGCCAAGCAAAGCAGTTTGCCTTTGATACCGAGACGGATAGTCTTGATGGTATGAGCGCTGGCATTGTAGGTATTTCCTTTGCCATAGAGGAGGGCGAGGCATGGTATGTGCCACTCTCTGCGCTATCGATGGAGGCTAGGATTCAGCTCTCGGTTTTCCAAGAGGTATTTGCCAATCCTAATATTCTGAAGATAGGGCAGAACCTAAAGTTTGACCTCAAGATGATAGAGCGCTTCGGGGTACAACCCGTAGGTCCTTACTGGGATACGATGATTGCCCACTATCTGATACAGCCCGAGCTACGGCATGGGATGGATGCCATGGCAGAGAGCTACCTCAACTACCGCCCTATCCCGATAGAGGAGTTGATAGGGGCAAAGGGGAAGAACCAGAAGAGTATGCGCCAGCTGGCTCCACAGTCTATCTATAAGTATGCCTCGGAAGATGCCGATGTCACACTTCGGCTCTATGGCAAGCTGAGAGAGGAGCTAGAGCGAGAAGGTCTGGAGGATCTATTTTATAAGCTCGAGATGCCACTGATGGAGGTACTCCTAGAGATGGAGAAGACGGGGGTAAGGCTAGATGCTAAGCGACTCACCGAGACGGTAGAGGAGCTCAATACCGAACTGGCACAGCTGGAGCACGAGATCTATAGGGCTGTGCAGCGGGAGTTCAATATCAATTCACCAAAGGAGGTGGGGGAAGTGCTCTTCGACCACATGCAGCTGGTAGAGAAACCCAAGAAGACCAAGACAGGACAGTATGTGACCCGAGAGGAGGAGCTACAGAAGATTGCGCACCTTCACCCAGTGGTCGGGATGATTCTCCGCTACCGTGGTCTGAGGAAGCTCGTGAGTACCTATATAGAACCACTACCATTGCTTATCAATAAGCAGACAGGGCGGGTACATACGACGTACAACCAGACATCGACTGCTACAGGCAGACTCTCTAGTACGGATCCCAACCTTCAGAATATCCCGGTTAGGGATGAGGACGGTAGGCAGCTACGTAGAGCCTTTACTAGCTTACACCCTGAGCGGGGCGACCTTTATGTCTCTGCCGATTATTCGCAGATAGAGCTACGATTGATGGCGCACTTCTCTGGTGATGAAGCGATGATAGAGGCCTTTAGGAGCGGTACGGATATACATGCAATGACGGCAGCCCGTATCTATCATACCGAGCCGAGCGAGGTCTCCTCTGAGCTACGGCGCCGTGCCAAGACTGCGAACTTCGGTATCATCTATGGTATCAGTACCTATGGGCTCAGTAGTTGCCTAGGGATTGCTTTTGGGGAGGCAAAGGAATTGATCGAGGGTTACTTCCGTACCTTCCCTGGTGTACAGCAGTATATGCAAGATGTAGTAGCGCGAGCCAAAGAGCAGGGCTACGTGGAGACGATTATGGGGCGCAGGCGTTTCCTTATGGATATCAATTCACAGAATAGTGTAGTGCGCGGCTTTGCGGAGCGCAATGCTATCAATGCGCCGCTCCAAGGTTCGGCAGCAGATATCATTAAGGTAGCTATGATTCGTATTCAGAAGCGCCTCCAAAAGGAGGGCTTCAAAGCGAAGATGATGCTACAGGTACACGATGAACTCAATTTCTCTTGCCCTCCCGATGAGAAGGATAGGCTTGTGGCGATGATCCGTGAGGAGATGGAGGGGGTCTGCCCTGAGCTTCGTGTGCCCCTTACTGTGGATGTTGGTGTGGGGGAGAACTGGCTCGAAGCGCACTGACGATGAAGCGATGGTTGTTCTTACTTTGTCTTATCCTCTCTGCCCCGATGGTAGAAGGGCAAGAGGCGGTGGAGCTACTATTGCAGGAGCTAGAGGACGAGGCGGAAGCCGAATGGCTAGGTTCTTTCCTCGCCGAACGCCTTGCGCATCCTCTGGATATCAATAGCGCATCGGAGGCAGAACTATTGGAGCTGCCCTATTTCGATACATTCTTTGTGCGTAACCTTCTGCTAGAGCGTAGTCGCCGAGGCGGGAGGTTTCGCTCTATTTACGAACTTAAGGAAGTACAGGGTGCTCCGCTCCAACAGCTTCCATTGCTCGAACCCTTTATAGTCGCTGGAGAAAGGGAGGAGAGACCGCAATTGGCGCAAGAGTTATTCGCTGGGTTCGAGGGACAATTGCCGTTACGTAGGGATCAATACCGTGGGATAGGATGGGGTACTCGGTATGCAGGTAGTTTTGGGGCTCGACATACATGGAGCGTACTGGCAGGTAAGGATAGGGGCGAGCCACGCAGGGTCGATTATCTCTCTGCCAGCTACCGATATGAAGCTGCGCATTGGTCGGTGATTGCAGGCGACTACAGGGTGAGCGCAGGGCTAGGGATACACTTGGGGCAGAGCCTCTCTTACTTCTCCAGAGCAGAGATTGTGGGGCAAGCACCAATGCTTAGCCGTCGTGTGCTTAGGCAACATAGCAGTTTCCGAGAATACGGTTTCCTTCGTGGCGTGGGCGCTAGTATAGACCTTGGCGCCCTCAATGTCGTATTGTTTGGAGGCACAGAGCCTATCGATGCTCGTGTGGAGGGCTCAAAGGTTGTTACGCTCTACCCCGGGGGTATGCACCGAACAACGGATGAAGTAGCCCGAAGGCATGCGGCACAGAGGGCTACTGTTGGTGCTGTGATAAGCTATCGCGTCAAGGCTATGGAGGTGGGCGGTACAGCGATGGTTCAGCGGTATCTTTCTCCTAAGTTCGAACCTATGCAGGCGCCCGATAGACACCAACAAATGCAGAACGGTTCACTCTTTTTCCAATATCAGAATAGACGATGGAGGATAGCAGGCGAAAGCCTTTTAGCAAAACGAGAGGGGCTCTCTAGCCTTGCCACTGTTAGCTATTACACTGATAGGCTGGGGCGAGTGTCTCTCATGGGACACTATTCTGGGGATCAGTCTTTTACGCCTTACGGATTCCGACAGGGCAAGAGGGGTGTTCAGGCAACTTGGGTAGGAGAGTTGGCTCGCTGGTGGCGCGGCATGCTCTACTTGTCTTATTCGGATAAGGGGTGGGGCACTACGGCAAGGGCTGAGTACAACTATGATAAGCATGTGTTTAGAGCTCGCCTGAGGTATGCCCGTGAGCGTGCTACGGCAAGGCTAACCCACCAGTACCAATTCAATGAACAACTGGTATGGCGCTCGGGGCTCAATCTCTCGCGAACAGCTTGGGGCGCTTTCGTTCGGGGACAGTGGTCGTTTGCCCAAGGATTGCGGATAGAAGGCGGACTACAATATTTCAATACCAATGGCGGTGTGATACGCGCCGACCAGCCCTATATGCCGTGGCGGTATTACGTGCCGATGCTTAGGGGCAAAGGGTTGCGAGCAACGGCTCAGGTGCGTTATAAGGTACAGGCGGCACAAGTCTATCTCCGCACTGCCCATGTCTTTTATAGTGAAGCACCGCATTCTCCTCTGCCTTCTCTGCTAGAGTTATCGACTACCATCAGATTCTAAGGTATAGAGAATCCCTTACAGATTGTCTTATTCGTCAACGTTAATAGAGCCGTTATCAAGTTATATTAACAACATTAATTTGTACCTTTGTGCGACGACAAATCATTCACAAGAAGCAATATAACGAAGTTGTATTCCTCGGAGGTATTCTGAATACTATACTAGATATTACATTATATGACTAAGAAATTGTTTAGATTCTATTCCTTGCACGTTCTGATGGTCTTGCTACTATCGTTTGTGCTGGTGCATAATGCGCAAGGACAGGAGCAGAAAGTATCAAGGTCCTATAGGCTGACAGGTACTGTGGTTCTAGAAGATGGCACGGCTGCGGTAGGGGCTACGGTGGCGATTAATCGCAAAGCCGTAGCGAGTGTTGATAGAGAGGGTAAATTCAGCTGTCAGCTCCCCGCTACCCCTGAATTGGTGATCAGTGTCTCGTATATAGGCGCTAAGACGTTTACAAAAAAGCTAGAGGGTGAGCGTACTCTGGCTATTGTGCTTAAGGAGGATAATGAAGTACTCGACGAGGTGGTTGTGACTGGATTTCAGACCATCAGTAAGCGGAACTGGACTGGAGCCTCCACCATTGTTAAGCCAGAGGAGATTATTACGCCTGCCACCTATTCGGTAGACCAAGCCCTTGAGGGTGTAGTTCCCGAGCTGATATCTATGCCTCGAACGGGGGAATTGGGTGCGGTGCCTCGTCTTAGGATTAGAGGCGTCTCTACTATCCTTGGTAATAGAGAGCCCTTGTGGGTAGTAGATGGCGTGGTTCAGCGTGATCCTATCTCTATTCCCATAGAAGACCTCAACGACCCTGACTTTATCAATAGGGTCGGTAACGCTATTTCTGGTATCAATCCTATTGATATCGAACGAATAGACGTATTGAAAGATGCAGCGTCTACCGCTTTATATGGTGCACAAGCTGCCAATGGCGTTATCGTAGTGACCACCAAACAGGGAGATAAGGGCACGACTAATATAAGGTATTCGGGGAGTGTGGGAGTTACCCAACGCCCTCGCTATACCGACCGAAATGTCAATCTCATGAATTCACTAGAGCGAGTCAACTTCTCCCGTGAGCTTATTGCCTCTAAGTATTACTACTCCCCAGATATGTACGAGGTAGGGTATGAGCATCTATTGAAGCAGCTCTATGATAAGAAGATACCTTACGACGTATTCAAGACTGAGGTCGATAAGATAGAAACATTAAATACCGATTGGTTTGGTCTATTGATGCGTGACGCCTTGTCGCATAGTCATAGCTTATCCCTCTCTGGTTCATCAGGCAAGACGAGCTACTACGCATCTCTTGGCTTCAGTAACAACCAGGGCGTTGTTCGGGGAGACGATGGTATGCGTACTACTGCTATGCTCAAGATGATTACCGAGTTCTCCTCAAAAACAAAGCTACAGTTTTGGGTGAGAGCTAACCTTAGTCGCCTTGCCCATGCCCCAAAGGGATTGAACGTCAACGATTACGCCTACAATACGAGCCGAGCTATCCCCGCCTTTGACGGTGAGCACCAGTACTCGTATTATAAGAAGGGCTATAAGTCGGACGAACGCTACAATTTTAATTTCCTGAACGAGCTAGAGCACTCTGGCTACAAGCAAGATCAATTCCTATCTAGCGTCAACGCTTCATTGGATCATAAGTTTACACGTGAGCTGTACCTCTCTTCATTATTCTCTCTCTCCATGTCCAATAGTAACGGAGAAGAGCATTGGGATGAGCATACCTACAAGGTAGCCAATTTGAGAATGACGGAGTATGGTGAGCCCTTCAATAAGGTCAGCTTTGCCAATTCTCTTTTGCCCTATGGTGGTCAGCTGAGTAGCTTTCAAGAGAGGTTTTATGCCCTAAATGGGAGACTTATTCTGAGCTATGATAAAGATATCAATGACAGCAACCGGATCAGAAGCAGCGTAGGTGCTACCATGTCTTCTACAAAAACTAATGGTATGCGACAGCTCTACCGTGGTTACTTCAAGGACTACGGCGAGAAGTTCGTAGCTCCTGAGAATATCGATAAGTTCCCTGAGTATAAAAACTGGCTGATAAGTGATGAAGCGCAGCCCAAGAGGATGAATAATCTATTCAACCAAGTGGCGCTCTTTGCTACCGTTTCTTATACTTGGCGGGACAACCTGACACTGGGTCTCAATGGGCGTATCGAGGGCTCCAATAGGTTCGGACAGAGCAGCAATAAGAAGCTCCTCCCTATATGGTCTGTTTCTGGAAGCTACGACTTCAAGGATCTTCTTCCTGATGTATCTTGGGTCAATTATCTTTATCTGCGTACTTCTTATGGTATGCAGGGCAACATGCTGCCCGATCAGACCCCTGTGCCTATCATCAAGAGATATGGCGTAGACCCCTATTACAATGAACCACTGGTGAAGCTAGAGCGGTATCCTAATCCCGACTTGAGGTGGGAGAAGACACAGTCTTTCAGTGCGGAGTTGGACTTCGCTGTACTCAATAACCGCCTTTCTAGTGTCCTCTCGTACTATAGGAAGGATACCCGAGATGCTTTCATGGATGTGATGATAGACCTAGTAAATGGGTTCCCCTCCTATGTTGTCAATTCTGGACACCTCAGGAATGAGGGCTTCAGTATCGCTCTCTCTGTAGTGCCTGTGCAGACTAAGGACTTCAGCTGGAGGCTCACAACCTCCTTCTCAAGGAACTTCAATCAGCTCAAGAGTAAGCCAGCGTATCAGAACTTTAGCCTCAATAGCTTCCTCAATGGTACCGCTCTGATCGAGAATAAGCCACTAGGCACTTTCTACTCCTATCGATTCAAGGGGCTCAATCCGCAAGACGGTGGTCCTATGTTCTATGATATGGAGGAGGAGAAGGAGTCTCTATTCGGATTGTCTAACTACGAGGTATATTCCAAAGTACTCGTAGAGTCTGGTAATAGGTATCCTAAGATGCAAGGGAGCATTAGGAATAACATCAGCTATAAGAACTTCTCCTTGCGATTTAATCTCGTCTACAGCCTCGGAGCCAAGACTAGATTGTTTAAGCTCTATAAAGACCAGAAGAACTTCACGCCAGAGATGAACGTGAATAGGGCTTTCCTCGATAGGTGGAAGCAACCAGGAGATGAGGCAACTACCAATATCCCTGCTGTCGTAGACCAGATGGTACCTGCTATCTCTGGCAAGTACAATACCCATTACTCTTATTATGAGCGTAAGAATATGCCTCGTATAGCTAATAATGCTTGGGATATGTACAACTATTCTGATATCCGTGTGGTCTCTGCCGATTTCCTAAAGTGCGCCGATCTCACGCTATCTTACGCTTTGCCCAATAAGGCATGCCGAGCACTGCGTGTAAAGAATGCTTTCGTCTCTTTCGGTACCAATAATCTCTTTATCATAGCTTCGCCATTATTGAAAGGGCAAACGCCAGTCCAAGGAGGGTTTACCGAGATAAATCTCTCTGAGCGTCCACAGTACCGACTAGACTTTAGCTTTTCACTCTAAATACGATTAGACTTATGAATGCAAAGAAATCAATCCTACCATATCTATTGGTACTCTCAGTGCTTATAGGCGTTACCTCTTGCAAGTCGTTCCTCAATGAACACTCCGAGGATCTAGCCTATATCCAAACACTAGACGACCTAGACCAGCTATTGATGGGCTCTGGATATATGGAGGTCAACCCTCGGACACCGCTGAAGTATAGCAACTTCTACTTCCCCTATATTCACTATATATCCGATGAAACGCAGGAAGTTATCGGTGAGACCCGCTACAGCCCTGAGGCGAATATCAGACCCGTAATATTCGGTTACTATACTTGGCAAAAGTCTGTGGGAGAGAGCTTCGATGGCCTTACGCACAACGACGAGAGCGTAGACTGGCTTAGGTTGTACAATCATATCAGTACGCTCAATGTAGTCCTCAGTGAGATAGAGGATATTGATGCCCCAACGGCTACGGAGAAGAAGAAAAAGAACCGCATTATAGCCGAAGCCTCTTTCTTGAGAGCTGCCTACCACTTCTGGCTAGTCAACCTCTACGCCGAAGCCTATAGCCCAGAGCATATCGATAAGCCAGGCATACCGCTTAAGCTGGAGAAGTTCATTAAGGATACTAAATATAAGAGAGCGAGTATTCAGACGGTTTACCAGACCATTCTAGAGGACTTACAGAGAGCTGAGGCACTTATGCCAAGTGATGCTTCCAGATCTAAGTATAGGATTTCGCAGCAAGGCATCCTCCTATATATGAGTAGGGTCTATCTCTATATGCAAGAGTGGTCCAAAGCGATTGCCTACGCCCAAAAGGCTATCAGCAAGGGCTCTACCCTAACCAATATTAATGGCTGGAGCAAGGATAATTATTTCCTCTCTCTCGCTAATCCAGAGGTGTTGTTCTCCATGGGTGGTAGCCTAGTATATGCCCAGCTTAGTAGTAGCTCTCCTATCGGAGCTTTTGAGGTGTCGAAGGAGCTCTACGATCTTTATGGCGATAGTGACCTTCGTAAGACGGTCTATTTCAAAAAGGAAAGTCTGAAGGGTGGGCAACAGAACTACCATGTATACCCAGTAAAACAAAATCCCAAAGGACCATACCGTGCCGAAGTATCAGATATCTTCTGTCTTAGACTGTCTGAAGCCTATCTAAACCTCTCGGAAGCCCTTGCAATGTCCAACGATCTAGAGAAGAGCAATGAAGTAATCAACCAATTGCTGCAGATGCGTACGAAGGTCTCTGATTTCCATCCTATTAATATCACTGACCAAAAGGAGCTGATCTCCTTTTTACGAGAGGAAAGGCGTAAAGAGCTATGCTTCGAAGGTCATAGGTGGTTAGACCTCAAGAGGTACCGCGAGGTAAAAGCATTCCCTTACAAAAAAGACCTGGTAAATACCTATACTATTTACACGAAGGAGGGAAGGAATAGCCGCATGCAAGCGACCTATGAGTATCTTTTACCTGCCAATGAAGATGCAGGGTATACCCTCCCTATCCCGCTGGAAGAGAAAGCAATAAATGATGTAATTGTGGATAATGAGAGGGTAGAACGCAAACCAACTAACATTAAGAATTATGACTAAGAAGAATATACTACTACTCGCAATAGGTGCGCTCTTCACAGCATGTACCGGCACTCAGCTTACGCCATCTGATGCCGACGTTAATTACTTCGAAGTCGATGCATCGGATACCTCTGCGGAAGGGAAGCTGAGACGAGATTTTTACAAGGAGACGGGGGCCTACCTTCTCTTTTCCGATACCCTCAGAAGGGGAGATAAGACCCTCACTGTGGATCCCGAATATTCTATTACGATTACTGGGGATTATTACCACAATAACTACCTCTACAAGTACGAGTATCTACAGGAGGATAAGGAAAAACTTGCAGCTGCAGATTTCTTGAGAGGATATATCGTGAAGTACGCTTCAGCCAAAGCGCTCCCTTACTCTTTCCTCGTGGTTAAGGAGATTCTACAGTACCCTTATGATAAGAAGCTGAAGGAGTACGATCTCGAAAAACCTAAAAAGGGTCTGGTATTTATCCAAGGGATGTACACCTCAGCGGTTGCTGGATTGGCTGAACTGACGGATGATGCGAGTCGCACGAAGACGCAGCAGTTGATACTCAACACCATGGTGAAAACTGCACTGAAGAAGGAAGAGGAGGATAAGTTCGAGAAGTTTTATGCCTATTCTCTGCCCTACTACGATAAGTCTTACGATTCGGATAATATATCCGAGATGCCCGATGTAAAGGATCTAAAAGAGCTGGGCTTTCTAAAGGCTTACTCATTTAAGCCCAAGAAACGAATGTCTTTTTATGCCCAAAACAAGGACAAAGAAGTATTCATCGATGAATTACTAAAGAAGTCTGCTGCCAAGTGGCGCCAAGAGTATAAAGATTACCCATTAGTAGTGGGCAAATTGGAAACCCTCTTGGCGATGACAAAGTCTTTGGGTTTCGACCTATCCTATCTAGACCGCTGATCATAGCCGTACGTGCAAGTAGACTGTTCCAAATACACTATTCGTTTGTGTTGGCAAATATTTCGTTAGTGTAGAGGTAGCGTTTACAGCGCTATCCATGTGGATAACGACCTCGGTAGCGATCGGACTTACAATTTTCTGAGATAAGTCCGATTCCTTACCGAGGTTGTTGTATTATGCCCAGACGACCATAGATGTTCTTCATTGACCCTAGCCCAAGTTTGACCCCTGTCGGAGTGTAAGTGACTGTTATTATTGTTGTTGTCTTTTTTTTGAAGAGTTACTGTGTACTACAAATTTTGATTTTTCTAAATGGGTGGGTTTTATAGTTTAGGGCTTGGTAGATTTTTCTGGCGTTTGGTGGTGGGTCGCTACAAATTCGGAGGACCACCTTTTCCCCTAGCATGTTGGTGGCTTCCGTCGTAACTGCTTTTTGGGTGGACATTATTCGGACGATCTCTTTCCAATAATGTCTGATTCCTTTTCCTTTCAGTTGTACACGTATATTATTGACCACCCA
>NZ_KB904267.1 GCF_000379925.1 Porphyromonas levii DSM 23370
AACGTGCAGATAGGAGGTCGCAACCTAGCTAAATCATACGCCCCGAAACGTCAGAAAGGTGATTACGCAACTTACCTTTTACACTCAGAAATAACGGAGGAGGGTTACTATACTATTAGCTTCGACGTCGATGTCGTCAAGCCTCCTCTAGGTGGTAAATTTATGTGTCTATTCTGCTATATGTCGCCATATGAGAAATTTAGCTATGCTACTTACGAGGAGGGGAGAAAGCGATACAGTGTAACAATAAAGGTAGTCAAGAATGACAATGCGAGCTATACAAGAGTACCTAATAGCTTGTATTTGTACCCGAATGTCAATTATTACGACCCTACAACTGAAAATGGAGGAGAAGCGATATTTAGCAATGTAAAAGTCGAAAAAGGGAATAAAGCCACTGACTGGACTGAAGCACCAGAGGATGTTGAGGCTCGCAGGAAGGAGAGTGAGGAGAGATTGCAGACAGCCATTAACCAGCAGAAGTACATCACGAGGGCAATTCGTAACGGCTCCACAAACATTCATGGTGGACTAGTGCTCACCAATATGATTGCTGTAAAGGATACTCCTCACGGTGACGAGGTGATTTCCAAGGAGGAGGTTTTTAGTGGTTTTTCTATGGATGGTCAAGATTTACCTAATGCCGACATGGAAAGCAAGTATCAGCTTGGAGTTAATGATGTCACACCTCCAACTGGCACTTGGGTAGTCACCCCTCCAAATCCTACTTCAGCAAGACCAGTACTTTGGGCAAAACTATTTATTGGCTATCATGATGACGAGTATTATTCTAGCGAGGTGAAAATCCCAGTAGCCTACTATTACCAAGATAACCCAGTCGTAAGTGTCACACCCCAGCTTCACTTTAGTGATGATGGGACATGGCAACCTATGAATTGGTTCGCCAGCAACTTCTCTATGGGTGGTTATGTTCGTGGGCGTGCCGTCGTCAAGTACACCAAGCCTATAGAAGGTAATGTCGTTGGGTATATGAGTGCCTTGGGCGGTGATATGCCTTTCATTGGTGCTGGCGTGCAGAACTTCCGTGGTAAGAGAGGTGTGCCAGAGAGCCGTATGGTAGAGATTTGGCAGAATGGACGATTTAAGTTTGCTGACCTACGATATAACCCTCAGAATAATGAACTAGAATGGGTGACGAATGGAGAGCCATATATGACACATGGGGGGACTCCGCTTAGTATTGCACAACTACAGGCACAGGCTGGCGAGACCGTGAGGACAATTGCCTCCTTCAGCGTGAATAGTAGTGGTGTTCATACCCTCCCTAATTCAGCTCTAACTCTGACCAAGGAAGGTGGTGAATTTAAGTTCAGTACCAGGCTAGTGGCTACAGCAACGATAGCGGGTGGAAGCTTCCTGGGTAATGTTCGTGATGACTATATCGATTACTTAGATGCAGACTGTACCGTGAGCCTCTTTCTAAGGCGAACTCATGGTAGTCAAATCACTCATTACGCACTTGGCACATCAGTTGTTGCCACTGCTTCTGTTCAAGTACAACAGAGGTATATGGATAATGACCGATTCGATGTGGAGTTCTACTGGGGCTCCACCTCCTCGAGTACTGACGTAACGATTGAGGATCGTTTGACCAATTTGCCAGTGGGCAGTTATGACCTGTATCTATCACTTGGGTATAGCAGTGATGGTATTGCTACAGTATCAGGGAGTGCCCAGATTACCAACCTTAGAGGAGTGATGTATGACTCCCCTAATATCAACTATATCCGCTATACCTCTAGGGGCATGATGGCATATTACGGCATCAGTAAACACTTCGTAATTGATAAAGATGACCAAAAAGCCTTCGTGACGCTTAAGGGAGCAACCGACCTCCCAGGAATCCTAGCAGGTGGTAGGTGTGATAGCTATGGCACCGTAAACTATCAATGGGGACGGTATGCCGATGCACAGGGCTACACAAAGGCTCGAGTTGAGAAAATCGCCTATGGTAAGTATAAGGTACACCACTCTATTGGACATACACGCTACACTCCCCAAGTGACTGTTGAGAATGTCGGGAGCTTGGCGAGTGCCAACTTTACAGATGTCAGAGAGACTTACTTTGTGGTGATGATCTACGGCACCAATGGGCTTCGAGATGCCGCCTTTAGTTATAACTGTGTAGGAGAAAATGCATAAAAGTAAGGACACCCATGCGAATGAGTGTCCTTACCAAAAATGATTATGAATAGAGAGTTAGTTAGTGCCTTGCTTAACCAGTTCCTTATACTCGGAAGCGGTTATTGGAAGTGCTGTAAAAGCATCTTGAAAGAGCTGATACACCTTATCGGTGTCGCCCTTATTATAGGCTTGGCGTATCTTCTTGGCTGCTTCAATCACTACAGCATTGGGAATATAAGCGATGGTATCGCCCATAGGAAGCGTGAAGACATAGTTTCTATTATCCAGGAAGTAGTCCTGAAGGGAGCCATCCTCCACACTGATGATATCGGTACCCCACATCTTAATGGCAACATTCTCAATATCCCTTTGCACATCGCTTACAGAGCGGTGAACATTCTGACCGTTACTAGACAGCTTGAACTCCATTTGTCCAGCTTGCTTGACAATCTCAAGCGGAGTGAGATGTTTAGGGTTATCCGAAGTGCTTCTGAGTGCTGTTCGAATGTTAATCGAGAGCTTCGCATTGGGGTCTAGCGGTTTGATTTTCTTCTCCTCTGGTTTCTCTGGGTCACAACCAGCTAAGGCTAGAGTGAATGCTAGTGCTACGACCGATAAGGTTTTAAGAATCTGTTTCATCATGATCATTTAGTCTATAAAGTAAGTAATCCATCATCAACATAAACGGCAGAGATGGCTATAAAGAAGCCCCTGCCTCCAGCCAAGGCAAGCTCTCACACAGACCTTCGGCTAGTAAAGGTGACGCAACACCACGACAGGGGCTATATATATGCCCAGGAGTCAGGTGTTGCGTCACCTGCTTATGTGTGAGAGATACGCAAATATAGTGATAATTATTAATTGTATAAAAAATGAGAACTCCAATTACCTACTATGGCGGCAAGCAGACTATGCTGCCTTACATCCTTCCACTCGTGCCTAAGCACGATGTTTACACAGAGAGCTTCTGCGGTGGCGCTGCCCTCTTTTTCGCTAAGTTACCAGCTCCAGCTGAGATTATCAATGACCTGAACCTTGAGCTGGTAAACTTCTATAATGTGGTACAGTGCGACTATGAGAGTTTGAAGGAACTCATTGATAGTACACTTCACTCCAGAGATGTTCATGCCCATGCTCGGCATATCCTGCAGTACCCTAGTTTCTTTATTCCTGTAGAGCGAGCTTGGGCTGTGTGGGCTTGCTCTAAGATGGGATTTGCCAGCAAGTTAGATGGGAGCTTTGGCTACGACCGTCGTGGCACACAGACAAAGAAGCTCCGCAAAGCTAAGGATAACTTCACTCATGAGCTTTGTTACCGTCTGGAGCATGTGACAATTGAGAATCGAGATGCCTTGGAGGTCATTCAGACCTACGACACCCCAGAAGCCTTTCATTTTATAGACCCTCCTTATGTCGGAACCAATTGCGGACACTATACCGATATGTTTGGTAGGCGAGAGCTGGACGACCTCTTGGAGGTACTGAGTGGGGTACAAGGCAAGTTTATGTTGACCAGCTTTCCTGATGATGATATCCAGCGATATGTGCATCAGCATGGGTGGCATATCCATAAAGTGGAGCGGACGATATCGGCATCACGGACACGAAGGCGAAAGCAAGAAGAGTGGATGGTGGTCAATTATGAGGTAGAAAACTCTTAAAAAGCAATGAAAAAGGGTTGAAGTGCAGAAATCAGTACCAAAATGGTACTGATTTTTGCTTTATGGGTCTGAACTCTACAACTTTGCCTTGTAATGTAATACGTAAATTGATTATGGCAAAAGATAAACTACCAACCTTCGTGCTCCATGATGAAAGCGTGAACACACATGGCTTTCGGATGCTAACTTCTGGAGCTGACCTCACGGAATTTGTCAAAAATCCCGTGATGCTTCTTAACCATGACGATTGGGACTTGCCTATTGGCAAATGGGTCAATATCCGAGTGGAGGGGGACAGGATCCTTGCGGAGGCTGACTTTGATATGGCTGACGAGCGAGCCAAGGAGATTGCACGAAAGGTAGCTGACGGTTACATCCGTGCTTGCTCTATTGGAGCTTGGGCGATTGAGAGCTCCGATGACCCAAAGCTCATGCTTCCTGGTCAAAAGCTCTCCACCATCACCAAGTGGCAAGCTAGAGAAGCAAGTATCTGTCCTATCCCAGCGAACCATAACGCCCTCGCCTTGTATGATGCGTATGGAGCAAAGATTAACATGGAGAGCGATACCGACCTTGAGACAGTGATACAATTAATAGATAATCCAAATAAAAAAAGTAACGCAATGAACAGAGAACTACTAAATCTTCTATCCCTTAGCGACAATGCTACGGAGCAAGAGATTACTAGAGCTGTTGAGAAGCTCCAACTGGAGAAGAAGGAGCTGAGCGACCAGCTGAATGCTATCCGAGAGGAAGAGAGGAAAGCCCAGCGAGAGGAGGCTACTGAACTGATTAATAACGCTATTGCGAGTGGTCAGATTGATGCCTCGGCACGAGACTCTATGCAGAAGCTATTTGATGCAGATCACGAGTCCGCTAAGGTGACCCTCTCTGCGCTACCCAAGCGACGGAGTATCGCTGGGCAACTCAACAAAGAAAGTGGAAACGACCCACTCCTTGAGAAGAGTTGGGACGAGCTTGACCGCTCAGGTGGTCTAGCGGAACTTAGAGATAAGTACCCAGAGGAGTACACCAAGAGGTACGCAGAGCGTTTTGGTGTCAAGTAATAAGAACACAAAATAGATAACACTTAAACACATAGATTATGGCTTTACAAAGAGAAATCTGGTTGGCGCATTTGGTGGCTAACCTATTCCCCGACAACTCCTTTTTGGCGAGGAGTTACAACGCCGACCAGTTTGTCAAGGCGGGCAAGATAGTACACATCCCCAACGCTGGCGCAAAGCAGACCGCCAATGTCGGACCAATCTCTCGACCAAAAGTCGCAACGGAGCAGACAGATACCGAGCTGACTTTTAAGCTTGAGGAAATTTATACAGACCCTATCTACATCCAAAATGCAGATAAGTATGAGCTATCCTATGATAAGCGCAACACTGTATTGGTGGCTACCAAGAGCGCACTCAATGATAAGGTAGCAGAGCAGATTCTTATTGCTTGGATACCGACCGCAGAGGGTCGTCTAGTAGAGCTTGCAGGAGCTACTTTTGGACGCAAGGACGTACTTAAGGCTCAGACCAAGCTCAATGCGGAGGATATCCCTCTTGAGGGTCGTACCCTCCTACTCAATGCTGAGGCTTACGAGGAGCTGCTCTCCGACCTCACCGAGGCTCAGGCTAACGCCTTTTTGGCTACTGCAGACGCAGAAAAGGGGACTGTTGGTCGCTTGTACGGGTTTGATGTGATGCTCAGGAGTAAGCTCCCTGGTGAGACTAAGGCATTCGGTTGGCACAAAGACTACGTATGCCGTGCACTTGGAGAGCACGAGATGTTCAGTCAGGAAAATGATCCGCTGTACTATGGTGACGTGCTATCGTTCTTGGTTCGCGCCGGTGGCTCGAAGATGCAGAAGGATGGCGTTGGTACTGTTGCATTTAAGGCTCACGGATCGTGATATGAGTACACCTAGAGGCATCCGCAACAATAATCCTGGTAACCTGCGAGTGAGTCACGCCAATAACTGGCGTGGCAAACTCACGGGCAGTGCTAAGAAGGATAAAGCATTTGAAGAGTTTGAGACCCTTCATTATGGCTATAGAGCTCTCTTGATTCTTCTTCGCACCTATATCACACGTTATAACCTGCGTACTCTTCGTCAGGTGCTCACTCGCTATGCACCTCCTAACGAGAATAATACTGAGAGCTACATCACATCAGCTTACAAGCTATCAGGTATCCCACTTGGGCAATACTTGAATGTCAATGATAAGGAGACACTCTGCAAGCTCGCCCATGCGATTAGTCATGTGGAGAATGGTGTGTATGTAGGGACGATGAACGATGTGTACACCGCCTGGGAAATGATATAAGAGATGGAACTATTAGCAAGCATACTCACGCCACTAGTCACAGCTATTGCTGGCTGGCTGATTGGCAAGCGTAAACAAGACAATGAGTTTCTCGATGCTCAGCTGGCTTCTATCAATGCTCTTACTGAGAGCTATCACAGCACCATTGAGCGGTTTACAGGCACTCTGGAGAGGTTTGTTGAGGTGAGTCAAGAGAATGCTAATCTAAAGGGTGAGATGAAGACTCTCCGTGGTGAGATATCCTCTCTCAAAGGGGAGAATACTAAGCTTCGCAATCGGGTTAAAGCTCTTGAGAGACTAATTAAAGAAATGGGAGTTGATTTGGACTATGAAGATGTTAAAGAGGAACAAGCAGAAGGGACTGAAGGGGACGTATAGCCTACTGGTGGTACTCCTATTGCTACTTACTGGTTGTAGCACAAAGCAACCTGCCATCCATACGGTGCCGATTAAAGAGGTGACTACAGCCGAAGTAGAGACTTTGGAAATTCCAGCAGACTCGACTGAGCTTCGACTGCTAATCGAATGCCTCCCGAATGGTCTTCCAAAGATTACCCAAACCGATAGTGCCACACCCAGCAATATACGGCTGAATTGGTCACTTAGAGACAATAACCTCAATCTTAAAGCCCTTGTACCACCCTCTCGGGTACAGTATCTAACACGCACTATCACTCGAGAGGTGCCTGTAGAGGTGGTACAAGAGGTTAAGGTTAATCAGCTGTATTGGTGGCAGAAGGCTTTAATGGCAATCGGCTTAATTACCTGTTTATATGGAGTTGTAAAAATCATATTAAGAATAAGATAACTATGGCAGAGAAGATAAGAGCAAGACGAAGAGTGAAGGAGGGCTACATTGGTGACCCCATCACTAGTGAAACGGAACTAGGTACTGCGACCTTTGAAACCAAGCTTCCGTTAACCCTCAGAGATGACGAGCTGACCTTTAGTCAAGAAGACCCAGAGAAAGAGGAGGTCTATACTCACGAGATGGACAGTCCTGTATATACAGACTATGTGATGAAGCCTGTAGTGGTTAGTGGCACCTTCCTTGGCTTGACCGATGACCAAAAGAAGCTCCTCCTTGGCGGTGAGGTGAAAGGTGGCAAGTATTTCCACAATTCCACTATCCCTATCCTTGTGAAGAGTCTGAAGTGGGTAGACCACGCTGGCAATTACATCATTTGCACCAATGTATCTGGTTATGTGAAGTATGAGCCAAGCATTGGCAAGAAAGGACTGGATCGATATCCGTTCAAGTTCACCTGTATGGCTGGTGCACCCGATTGGGATGTGGACATCGTTGAAGGCCCAGATGCATGATGAAGGGAGCTAGAGAAGTGCCCCATAGGGCAATAGACTTAATGCTAGAAAGGGGCGTGCGGTTTCGACTGACCGCCCCTCTTTGGCAAAGATGGCTCCAGCTAGACTGGGTAACGATTCAGCCACCAAAAGTAGGGACGGTGTTCCTTATCTTACGAGAGATGATGCAATATGAGCTGGATGACCTCTCCTTGATTGTCTCTGAGAAGCCCACGGAAAGGCAAGCTGAAGGAGTCGCAAGAGTTGTGGCAGTTGCTATCCTTGGTAAGAAAGCGACTGATGAGGAGAAGATGCAGAATCTAACTAACCGCTTAAATGAAGTAGCCTGGGATAGCCTTCTTGAGCTGTATAGTATCATTAATCAGATGCTTCAGATTGATTCTTTTCGGAATACTACCGCATCGCTCGGGGCAATAGCCATGAGTCTGATGAGGGTCAAGAGGAAGGGGAGTTAAAAGGCAAGTCAAAAGGTCTTGATAGCCCCTTTGGAGTGATTGGCAAGATTAAAGCGGAGCGAGGACTGACACATGAGGAACTACTATGGGGTGAGACTTGGGCAACGTTGATGTTGGAGTCCCTTGATCAGCCTTACTACGACCACAAAGCGACCGAGGAGGTAGAGGTGCAGGAGGGACTCAGCGGATTACTAACTGAATTAAAGCGATAACCATGAGTAACATGACAAACGAAAAGCGGAAAGAGTGGGCAAAGTTGCTCTTCACTAAAGAGCAAATGAGCCAAAAAGACATTGCCGAGAAGGTCGGTGTGACCCCTCAAACTGTCAATCGGTGGGTCAAGAAGGAGAATTGGGAGACTCTAAGAGTATCGCTCTCTGTTACTCGTGAGGAACAGTTGAGACACCTCTATTCGCACCTAACAGAAATCAATGCGAACATCGCCAGTCGCCCAGAAGGTGAACGCTTCCCCAATGCGAAGGAGGCAGACACCATCACGAAACTCTCTAGTTCTATTGATAAGCTAGAGCGAGAGAGTGGTATTGGAGAGGCAATTAGTGCCTTTAGTCAGCTCGTGCGATGGTTAAGAGACCGAAACCTAGAGGAGGCACAGCGGATTGCTCCAACACTTGATGAATATGTTGCATACCGACTAAGAAATAACTAGGCGTATGGCTAAGAAGTTGAGAAGGTTACCACTAGAGTTGCGTAGGGCAGAGGAAGAGTGGCAAGAGCTCATTACAGAGACCCTTGCCATGTCTCCTATCAACGCCAACGAAACGGATGATGACAGAATCAAGCGAGTAGCGAAGCTTGAGAAGGAGCCTGAAGAATGGTTTAGGTATTACTTTCCAAACTATTGTACAGCTCCTTCAGCTCCTTTCCATAGAAAAGCAACACAACGTATCGTTAAGCATCATCGCTGGTATGAGGTAAGAGCATGGAGTAGAGAGTTGGCAAAGTCATCCAGAAGCATGATGGAGATCATCTACCTTGCTTTGCTGGGTGAGGTACATAACATCCTACTGGTGTCTAC
The DNA here is from genome assembly GCF_000379925.1 of Porphyromonas levii DSM 23370. Lineage (GTDB taxonomy): Bacteria > Bacteroidota > Bacteroidia > Bacteroidales > Porphyromonadaceae > Porphyromonas_A > Porphyromonas_A levii. Next base: position 8,951 of record NZ_KB904267.1, read on the forward strand.
CTCTCTGGATCATGCGATTGACCTCCTCACGCCATTCAGATTGCACCTAGAGCACTCACCACGTATTCGTCAGGATTATGGCGAGCAAGTAGGAGCTGTATGGAGAGATAACTACTTCAAGACGACAGGCAAGGTGTCCTTCAGACCTCTCGGAGCTGGGCAGAGCCCTCGAGGTAAGCGTGAGGAGGCTTTTCGTCCCGACTTTATCCTTATCGATGATATCGATACGGACGAAGAGACACGTAATCCAGAGCGGATAAAGACGAAGTGGGCTTGGATTGAGAAAGCACTGATACCAACGCTATCGGTTAGTGGTCATTATCGCATTCTGTTTAACGGAAATATCATCGCACGTGACTGTATTATCACTAGGGCGATTGAGCGAGCTGACCATGTAGACATCATCAATATACGTGACGAAAATGGGAAGAGTACATGGGCAGAAAAGAACTCAGAGGAAGATATTGACCGCTTCCTCTCGAACCTATCAACATCCGCTATTCAGCAAGAGTATTTCAACAACCCAGTATCAGAAGGTGATGTGTTTCAGGAGATGACTTGGGGGGCTTGCCCTCCTCTCCGAATGCTACCCTTTATTGTTGTCTATGGAGACCCCTCCCCAAGTAATAAGCGAGGTAAAGGAGCTTCCTTTAAGGCTCTTTTTGCGATTGGTTACATGGGTGGGAAATACTATGTCTACAAAGGCTTTTTACAGCAGACTACCAACGCTGAGTTCATTGGGTGGTACTACGACTTGAGAGAGGAGCTTGGAGACCAGACGATCGTCTATTACTTCGTGGAGAACAATAGCCTTCAGGATCCATTTTGGGAACAGGTACTCCAACCTCTTAACGTAGAGATGGGAGCGAAGCGAGGAGGGGTAGTGCCGATTAAGGCTGATGCACGTGCCAAGATGGATAAGTATGCACGTATAGAGGCAACGCTTGAGCCTCTTAACCGCCAAGGGAGGCTGATACTTAACGAAGCTGAACGAGGTAATCCCCACATGAAGAGACTTGAGGAACAATTCTTAATGATTGCCCCCTCTCTACCTGCACCAGCCGACGGTGCTGACTGTATTGAAGGAGGTGTTTGGCAGTTGAATAGGCAATTAACTAGCTATAATGCGAATGCCGTAGTTATCGGACAAAAGAGTGCTAACCCAAAGAGATATTAGAGATATGGCTTACTTAACAATTGAAGAACTAAAAACCCACCTCTACAAAGATAATATAGATGTCATTACAAGGGGTGATGACACGATTGTAGTTTCTGCGATTGATAGTGCGATACAGGAAGCCAAGGGATATCTCGCCCACTATGACCGTGAAGCTATATTTGAGGCAACTGGTGGGGAGCGGAATGCCCTCTTACTCATCTTTGTCAAGGATATCGCCTCTTGGCACCTTGTGAATCTCTGCAATGCAGGCACTGACCTACAACTACGTGAAAGTAGATATTTGAGAGCCATCGATTGGCTCAAGGGTGTACAGGCTAATAAGGTAACCCCTGACCTTCCAGTTGTGGATAAAGATGGAGACGGCAAGAGTGATTTGGCAGGAGAGTACCTATTCGGTAGCAATCCTAAACGTAAACAACACTTCTAAGACATGATGGAACCAGTTGAAATAGATATCGTCCTAAAGAGCAACGTAAGCGAAGAAGGAGCTAAAGCGACTACTGCTATTGAACAGATGGCAGAAGCTAGCATACAGGCTAGAGAGGAGACTAAGAAGTCACTTGAGTTGCAACGCAGTTACCTGGCCAAGCTCCAACAGGAGTACCAGGCACTGCAAAAGCAATTATCTCAAATGGAATTTCCAACCAAGGAGAAGCAAAAATTAAAGGAGGCTTCCAATGCCCTTGCAAAGGAGATTACAGCCGAGACACAGGGACTCAAGTACCTGGAAGCGGAGTGGACAAAGATGAACAAGGGGTATTCTGAGGTACAGCAACGCATGCGACTGACTCGGGAGCAAATGAAGACCCTCTCCCTCGCTGGTCGAGAACAAACAGCCGAATACAGGCAACTGAAAAATGAGCTGGGCGAGTTAGCGAAGGCTCAAGCTCTCATTACACGTACCCAAACTGAAATGGCACGTGGCAATCAAGCTTGGAAGGGCTTGGGCGATGCGGTTACAGCTTTCAGCGGTGCGGCATCTGCTGCAGTTGGTGCGTGGACACTCTTGGGAGGCTCGCAAGAGGAACAGGCGAAGATTCAGACGAGACTCCAGAGCCTAATGGCAATTACTATTGGACTACAGCAGGTGCAGAACCTACTGCTTGAGACTTCTACTTTTCGTATTCAAACAGTGACTAAGGCGAAAGAACTATGGTCTGCTTGGAATCTAAGGCTAGCCACAAGCCTTGGGGTTTCAACTGCTGCTATGAAAGTGTTTACGGCAACTGCTACACTAGGTTTATCGGTATTCATTGGCTGGGCTATCTCAGCTTATGACAAGTGGATAGCCAAACAAAAGGAACTACGTACCGAGCAAGATCAAATGACCAAGGAGATATCCTCTTCTGCTGGGGGACAGCTTGCAAAGTATAAACTACTGCAAACACAATGGGATAAGCTTGCTGATTCACTTAAGGAAAAAACGGAGTTCGTCAAGAAAAACAAAGAGGCATTTGCACAGCTGGGTGTAAGTATAAACAGTGTGGTTGATGCTGAGAATTTCTTTAGGGATGGCGAAAAAGCAATAGTTGCCAGCATATATGAAAGAGCAAAAGCATCCGCTGCAATGACATTAGCCACAAAGAAATACGAAGAGGCTCTGACAAAGCAACAAGAGGCAGAGAGAAGAAAAAACAACCCTAGTTGGACAGAGAAACTATGGGATGGAGTCCAGAACCTTTTCTCTCGACCCGAGCTATCCAAAGATGACTGGGCAGATATCCAAAAGGAAATGCAGGAGAATAATGAACTCTACCGAAAGGGAGAGATATCAAGGGCTGAACACAACACCCGTCTCCAACGTATGATTGAAGATAAAGCTCGTGCAAAGCGAAGGGAAATTTCGGCTGATAAGATTAAAGATGAGAAAAAGATTTTAGAAGGGGAGGCAGAAGCATTTGCTACAATCGCAGCACAGTCTTATGCCGAAGTAGAAAGGATTCTGTCTGAAGCAGGTTTTAAGCCATCAAATAACGGATCTAATGATAAGTCTGCTAGGCTATACGATAAGGCAAACGAACGGCTAGCGAAACTGAGTGCTGATGCTGAAAAAGAGAGTCAAGAGATATCTCTAGCCATTATGAAAGAGGGTCGGTCAAAGAAGCTCAAAGAGTTGGAGGTTGCCTATAATGCTCGTAAGGCACTGATTAAGCAAAAGCTCAAAGAGATTGAACAGCTTGAGAAAGAGGCTGGCATAGATGGAACTAAAACTCGAAATCAACTGACAGCCCTTGAGACTTCCGTTGATGATCAGTACAACAAAGACGTTGATCAAGTAAATGCCGATTATAGCCGACTGATTGAGGGCATTGAAAAGGAAATTACTTTACGTTCTGCTACAGAGCAAGAGAAACGGTTAGCAGACATAGATAGCTATTACAAAGAGCAATTAAAGAAGGTGGCTGAAGCGACTGCCTCGCAGTTAGAGTATGAAGAGATAAAGACTAGACTCCTAGAGCAAAAAGCACAGGAGAGAGCACGTATTCTTCATGAGACTGAACTCAGGAAGATGGATAGCGAAGAGCGTATTGCCCTTCGCCAGGTACAGTTTTCTACAAAGGAGTACAACTTGCAAGTCGATAGAGAAGAAGAACTCCTTCAGCTTCAACTCCAGTATTCAGAGAAGAGACTTGCAAAGCTGCAAGATATAGCCTCTGCTGGTGGCGATGCTAGTGAAGCGATTGAAGAAGCGAAACAAGAAATTAGAGAGCTGAAGGATGCTCTGGATCAGATACCCGAAAAGAAGCTCTTGGAGCTTGCCAATAGTCTCAAAGGTATCTTCGGACAACTCTCTAAAGTAGGTGGCGAAGTCGGAGCTATCTTTAATGAGCTAGCTGGTGGGGTTGATAACATCATGACTGCCTTTAAGAAGTCAGCTACACCCTTGGAAAAAGTTAGTGGTGCCATTGGTGGCTTAGCTCAACTCATGAGCATTGCTACAGAGACTGCAGAGCAAAATAAGAAGGCTCTTGAGGCGTGGCAAGCTTCCTCCGAGCAAGCTCTTCAAATCGCACGTATGCAACGTATTGAACTACAAGGGTACAAGTCAAGCAATGTGTGGGGTGTTGAAAATCCCTATGCACGTGCGATAGCTGGAGCAAAGCAATATGCCCAGTCAATGAAGGAGCTGAACCAACTCGCCCAAACTTTAGGGCAAGGGTCGGTTCAGACTGGCACAAAGAAAGTGGTCAGTGGCAAGAATGTGGCTGGAGGTCTCGCTGGAGGTGCTGCAGTAGGTGCCGCAGTTGGCTCTTTTATACCTGTAATAGGTAACGTCGTAGGTGCTGCTATCGGAGGTCTCCTTGGTGGCATCTTTGGAGCTAGCAAGAAGAAGGTTGTGCCAGTATTCCAGTCGCTCGCTCAGACCTATGGCGAAATCTTTAATAAGGAGACTTTCGAGCTGAATCCTCGCATACTTCAAGACTACGGAAAGCTGGATGATGCAACGAAGCGACTTGTAGATAATTGGGATGCCATTCAAAAGAAAGCTAAGGAAGCTCAGGAGGAGATGCGGAATACCTTCAAGGAGCTTTCTGGTGACCTTGGTTCAAAGTTAAGTAATGCACTTATAGAGGGGTTGAAAAATGATGACCTCTACAGTGCCCTAGATGACTTTGATGCAAAAGTATCCGAGATGATACATAACATAGTACAGCAGATGGCATTCGCTCAATACTTTCAGAAGTACTTCGATGAACTGCAGTCAAGGATGGAAGATTCATTCAAAGAGAGCGGTGATGGCACTATTGTAGATGATATCATTTGGTTTTCACGTATCTATCGAGAGGGTATTGATGCCTATACAGAAGAGATGAGGAAGGCTCAGGAGGAACTTGAGAAACAAGGATTCAAAGCACCAGATGATGTAGGCGGTCGTAAGGCTGTAGCTAAGGGGCTGGCACGTGCTGACCAAGACAGTATAGACGAGTTTAATGGTCGGATGACTGTAGCGGTCGACAGATTGAATACCCTCGTCATCTACAGCCGTGAAGCTAGAGCTCATGAGGAGAGTGTCAGGCAATTTCACACAATACTGATGAACAGAGTAGACAGAATTGCGGAAAACTCAGACTTTCTCAAGCGTTTGGAGAGCATAGATAGGGAGATGTATAGACTAGCTCAGGAGGGAGTGAAACTGAAATCATAAAACGATGGATAAAAGTAAGAGCTACATAGAGGATAGCACCCATAAAGAAACGGAACTATCAAGCCTAGGTATCTACTTCGCTAGAGGAGGCGTGGTAGAGCTCCTTACGCTCCAGAGTGTTGAGAGTGTAGCCACTAACGATTGGCAGGAAGAGCATGGGCTTGAGATTGACCCTAAGACCATTCGCAGGACATGCCCGTACATCAATCTCCGATTTATTGTTGTTGGAGAGACCAGGGAAGTATTTGCAGAGAGGTTATCAGCCTTCCGAAAGCTACTCGATAGTTACTACCTCATACTCCACCCAGCAAAAATGGAGGGTGGTTACCATATTGATAATGTTTCAATTGAGGGTTATAAGCACCTCGGGAAGTCTCTCTATCAAAAGGGTATGAAGGTAGCTGAGATAACAATTAGATGCCGTCTCAAAAATGATAGCTTATCATATTATCTAGCTACAAATCTGGAGGGTGCCCCTCTAAGTAGAATTGTAGTTGGAAATAATGACCTATCCAAGTTCGGAGTGCAAGTTCAAGAAGCGTATAACACGCTACTACAGCCATCAAGCTTTAAGGAAGGGACGTTTAAGCGACGGTCCAAAGAGGTGTCTCTTAACTGTGTCTCCATCGCTGATTCATATCAGCATCTGGAGCATCAACTAAATTACCTTTATTACCACATCAAAAATGAGGAGTTATACCTGAGCCATGGTGCTGGAGAAGAGCGATGTTACTATACATCAATGACCAACGTTAGAGAGCTTAACACGAAAAGCAAGAAAGCGATAGCATTTACACTTAACTTCAAGACAACATAATAAGTATGAAGACTGATAGAAAAACCAAGCAGACCATCTATAAGGAGGTCATCGTGAAAGCACCTTCACGACGACCTTGGGATGTGGGCGACTGGAGAAGTGCCTTGAGAATGGCAGATTATGGCAAGCCAAAGCAACTGTACGACCTATACGATGATATGCTCATCGATGGGGTGCTGTATGATGCCGTTGATAAACGTAAGAAAGCGGTGCTGAATACTCCACTTATATTCGTGGATGGTAAAGGCAGGGAAGTTGATTACATGAGTGAGCTGATGGATACTACTCAGTGGGAAGACTTGATTGCGTGGCTCCTTGATGCTCGATTCTACGGAAGGTGTGGAGTCGAGATTGAGGTTGATAGAAATGGGCTTATCGTACATCATTTGCCACCTAAGCACATTGACTTGGCTACAGAGTCTATCATCCTAGATATAAGCGACCAAGATAAAAAAGTAAGCTATGCTGGAGACTCCTCAATCATTGTCATTGGTAAGCCTCGAGATTATGGGTTGCTCCTACAGGCAATGCCCTATGCCATATATAAGCGTGGTGGGTTCGGTGACTGGAGTCAGTGGCTCGAATTGTTTGGTATGCCTCAAAGAGTTGGCAAATACAATACTTATGACCCAGCAAGTAAGCGATTGCTTGAAACTGCCCTGGAAGAGGCTGGTTCAGCTCCTTATGTCGTTGTGCCGAAAGACACAGAAATCGAAATTAGGGATTCAAGCCAAACCAGTGGTACTAGCTTCAATGAGTTCAGGCAAGCTTGTAATGAGGAAATCCTCATTACAATCCTTGGACAGACCTTAACCACCATTTCTGGCGAGAAGGGTGCTAGATCTCTAGGTGATGTGCATAAGGTGGTAGAGGAGGACAAAAACAAAGCGGATATCAGGTTTGTACAAAGGATTCTAAACTCAAGGGTATTACCACTATTTGAGGCTAGAGGTGTGCCAGGAGTGGCTGGTGGTCGCTTCCTCTTTCCTGAGGATGCAAAGGAGATTAGCGTGCCTGAACTGGTACAGCTCGCCACTATTCTACCTATACCAACGAGCTATCTTTATGATAAATACGGTATACCTATCCCTGAACAAGACGAACAAGTCGCAGGGCGAAAGGTAGAGACTCCCAAGCACGAGGAGCCCGAAGAGAATGAAGGTGAAGACACTGAGGAAGTAGAGAATAGAGACCCTTTTCCTACAGCTCTGCAAGAGAATGCCGTACTTGCAGAGCAAGCACCAAAAGAGAGCTTACTCAAGAAATTGATCAGCTCTATTACGGCACTCCTAAATCTCAAGGACGATAGCTACTCCATTGACCTTAAAAAGCTCCTCAACGAAGCTATTAAAGAGGTTTATGGTGGCGAAGTAGAGGTAAGTGAGAATCTGTTTAAGATACAGAATAACGCCCTACAGCAAGCGATTGATAAGGCTATGGGTGACCCTGACTTTGGACGGGACAATAAAACCTTTATAGAGGAATTTAGGTACAACACTGCTGTGTTCTCAGCTTTCAAGGCTCATGCAGAGACAGAAGCTTTTGTCAATCTCCTAACGAAGCCAGATGGCTCTCTAAGGAGCTTTAGGGAGTTTAAGAAGCTGGCACTACAGATAAGTCCAAAGTGGAATGAGCAGTGGCTACAGACTGAATACAACACGGCAGTGAGAGCAGCACGTTCCGCTGTTAATTACCGCAATGCACTCAAGACTAAGCACCTTTACCCTAACCTTGAGTATATCGCCAGTACAGCTAAAAACAAACGTCCTGATCATCTGGAGTATGTCGGTACTATCCTACCTATTGAGCATAAGTGGTGGGATACGCACCTGCCTCCTTCAGAGTGGAACTGTAAGTGCAGCGTCCGCCAGACCAATAAGCCTGCCACTAGTGTGCCAGTTGATGATGGTGTACCTCCTGCCTTCCAGAATAACGCTGGGAAGTCAGCTGAGTTTATCAAGTTAAGCGAACACCCGTACCTAAAGGATAAAGGCTCACCCACCTGCCCAGAGTGCCGTCGCCAAGGACTAGTTGGAAAGACCAAGCTTCGTGATGAAGAGGCTAAGTTGTGTCAAGAGCATTGGCTCGCACTTATCGCCAAACGGCTAGCAAGATATAGAGGCTGGGAGTTTAAGCGTACAGTATACAAGAGTGGAGGATATCTGGAGAAGCCTGAAGGGAAATATCAAAACAAGTCAGAGCAAAAAAAGAATGAGAGCGTGCTAGAGGAACTTGCGAAGTATCATGGTAGAAAAATGAAGGCTCTTCCTGTAATTGATAATGATGGACTGAAAAATCCTGATGCATTTGATGATACTCTAAGGGCTTTTTTGGATGTTAAGGTTCCTGATGATGTGGTAACAAAATCTAGTATTCACAACGCTATTAGAGAAGCTTATCATCAAGGAGCATCAGAGGTTATTATTGATGGCAGGTCTGGAGTACATAAGCACACAATTCTTAGTGGATTGCACTCAACGCTTAGGGGAGGTAGATATATAGGAATTGAAAAAGTGACTTTCTTATTGCCAGATCATGATATAGTGAGTTACGATGCAAATAAATTTAGAGGGGCAAGGTTAGGCAGGAAAAAGAAAAAGGGAAGGCGATAATGCCTTCCCTAGGGTGCGATCGGTGTCTAATGTTTGCCGACCCCTCCAAATTCACTCAGAAATACTCCTGAATGCAAGACAAAGATAAGTAAAGTTTTTAATACAAGCAAATTATGAACATTGAAGACTTCGTAAAAGCATTCCCAGACAAACTGCAAGAACTTCAGCAGTTCGTTGAGGGTAATGATATCAAGGATATAATGGGTGTCGAGGCAGTCAATCACTTCAAGGAGAGCTTCGATAATGAAGGCTTTACTGATGATGTGATAAACCCTTGGAAAGATGTCAAGAGAAGAAATCCTGACAGTACTTGGTATGGACACTCTGGACAGACTGGTAAGTTTAGTGCCGAAAGGACACAAGCGAATATCCTTACAGGAGAGACAGGAGAGCTTCGCAATGCGATAGAGTACAAATACCTCCCGAATGGCGTTCGAATATCAAACGAAAAGCCCTATGCTGCAGTTCATCAATATGGCTTGCCAGCTAAAATATATGGGAAGAAATCATTTATAATGACCCCTCGCCCATTCATCGGAAAAAGTAAAGTATTAATCAAGAAGATAGAGAAAAGTATCAAGCAACAATTTATCAACATTCTAAAAAAATGAAGACAATATACACAGCCCTTATAGATAGACTTCAGGCAAAGGTGCCAGCCATTCGCTGGATAGACCTCAATACAGGGCAGTTAGAAGTTCCTTTTACGGATAATCAGCGACCTCCTGTAACTTATCCTTGTGTACTTATTGATATATCTATAGATAGAGCGACAGCCGTAACAGAGACTCTACAGGAGTGCCAAGGTACAATTACCTTAACCATTGCTGATAACCGCCCATCACGCACAAGTGCCAACACAACTCCAGCACCCTCCTCAGAAGAGTACGACCTCATTGCAGATATATACACAGCTCTTCAAGGCTATACAGGCATTGAAGAAGACTTTGCACCGCTAAACCGTACTCGCCAAGAACGTGTCAGAAGCTCTGCTGGTCTCTTCCTATACCGCATGACATTTACTACATCTTTCGTAGACTTATCCAACCAGCTGTAAGGCTATCATCTGCAGACAATCTACTGGGGAGGGTGCTTTGTAGCATCCTCCTCTTCTTTGCCATCGCTGTACTCATACATTCGATGTGCTCTTAGGTACTCCTCAGTTTCTTTAATAGCCTCCTTAATTTTGTAGATGGCTACCTCCTTGTATGTATTGAAGCTATTAATAAACTCTGCATAGCCTTCTTTTGTGTTCGCTTTTCTTTCCATACTGCAAACCTACATAAAACAAAAAAGAGAGGTGTGCGTGCCTCTCTTCAAAAACCAATCGTTTTACTTCTCACTCAAATGTTAAAACAAAACATTTCGTTTTACTTCAGCGAACATTTCGTTTTACCGATTATACCCCCAACAAAACCTTCTTCATACCTAATATATTATATGTGAAACTATCTCTGCCTCAAAGATACAGGGCAATCGCATTTGAAATGCTGTATCTACATTCTTTCATAAATGTCATTTAAAGCCTTGAAATTCGATGTAATATCCTTGTTTATATCGCAAATTATTAGTATCTTTATATCTGATAATCAATAGTTTAACTCATATAACGAAGGATTTATGGACTCTCTTTTTAAGGCACTTACAACTATTCCCGACTCTCGCAAAGGGAACCACTTGATTTATCCGCTTGACTATATTCTTCTTATTGTATTTACAGCGGTTAT
>NZ_KB904268.1 GCF_000379925.1 Porphyromonas levii DSM 23370
GACATGCCTATTTTCTCCCAATATGAGATGAAAAATTGAGCTCCCCCGATTGCAGTCTTGCGATTTGTGCTAATAAATTGTACCTTTGCCATAACAAGTCCTCTATAATTTTTTGTAATATCTATACGAACATAAAGATACAAAAAAATCTGGACATAAGCCCTGTATTCTCCTTGAATACAGGGCTTTAATTATCAATAGCGCCACCTACTAATAATCAGGGGCTAACGCATACTTTGCGGAATCTAGGCGCTAGCCATAATGAGTGCTCGCGCTAGTGAGATTCTTTGCTCTATATTGTCATATTATGGCATATATATTTATCCATCTGACAATCTAACACTTACAATGACGTAGCAAAGGAGCAACGAAAATATTTGGGGCAAATATTTGGCGGATTAAAATATTCATTGTATCTTTGCAGAGCAAAATCAGAAAGAGAGCTTTCTACTGGGGATGGACAATTTTGCGGCTGTGGCGTAATTGGTAGCCGCGCTAGACTTAGGATCTAGTGGAGCAATCCGTGGGGGTTCGAGTCCCTTCAGCCGCACACTTCACGTGTTTCACACGTTTTAGTAGATTGTAAGTTTTTTGGTTTTGGGTGCTCTGAGATGTGTCTGAACATCCCAGAGCTTTCTTTTTATGCTTTATTAATACCACAGGGCGACCATACTTGGGAGATTTACTTATTTTGTGGTAGATTTGTGGCGGAGAAGGTCTTCAGGAAACAGAGAGGTTAAACCTCTACTCCATTGGATCGTCGAAAAGATAAGGAAGGTAATGAATCGGGCAAGACCAAACTGGTCACCGGCCATTGACTAGAAGAAAAGAGAATATAAATATGAACAGTGTAAAGAAACTTGTACTACCTCTACTATTCGCCATCGCTATAGTTTTTGGCGCGCAGGTAGTGTATGCTCAAGACGACAGCAATGCAGCAAAGATTGAGGCAAAGGAGACTGAGCATGACTTCGGGGTATTTAAGGAGGGTGATGGAGATGTGAGCCACGTTTTCGTAGTAACCAACACCGGCAAGTCACCTCTTGTGATTACACGCGTTATCTCCTCTTGTGGATGCACAACCCCTTCATTCACCAAAGAGCCTATCGCTCCAGGAAAGAGTGGAGAAGTGACGGTGATATACAACCCTACCGGTAGGGTATACCCTTTCACCAAGACGGTTTCCGTATACAGCAATGGCAAAAAGGGGCCACTGGTACTAACCATTAAGGGTGAAGTAGTAAAGTAAATTGGACAATCGCTTTAGCTAGAAGCGGATGTCTTGGGATTAACTGTAGCGAAACCCTCTTGGCAAATGGAATATTTGCTTGAGAGGGTTCTTTTTTAGGATGATAGTAGAATATAGAGCATAGGATGGATTGGAAGGAAGGTGAAGAGCCTTTGAGGAAAGCAATAGAGCAGAGAAAAAGCTTCCTACAATTGGCAATGTACGATGGGCTAAAGGTAGGGTTACTATTTATGGCTCAGGCAATAGCACTGTTATTGTACCAACTGGGAAGCTTATCCTCCTTGTTACTTTTGGCTTCGATAATAGGCGTCCCTGTTATGCTATATATATTAGGAGTGAGGTTTAGAGATCATCAGATGGGTGGCAGCATAAGGTATATGCACATTGTAAGCTACCTTTCGTGGACCTATATCTTTGCCATTGGCATAGGATTTCTATCCTATTTCATTGCGACTACGCTTCTCTTCAAGGATCCTACATTTGTGGAGACAATGGAAAAATCATTCGAGATAGTCACACAGATTGTACAGCAAAACATGGATCAGGATGGGGAGGCTATCGCAAGTCTTAGGAACATCACACCTGTGAGAGTGTCAGGAGCCATTGCCATGCAGGCTCTATTCAATGGACTTATATACATATATATAATAGGACTGGTCATAAAAAAGAGCAATAGATAATGGATAATAGGGTGGACTTAACTATTCTGATTCCTCTGTACAATGAAGAAGAATCGCTCAGAGAACTACACAGCTGGATTACTCGTGTAGTAACCGAGATGGGCGTGAGCTATGAGGTGCTCTTTATCAATGATGGTAGCACAGACGGTTCTTGGCAAGTGATACAGGAACTAAGAGAGAGAGACCCCAACGTGAGGGGGATTAGCTTTATCCGCAACTATGGTAAGTCCCCTGGGCTACAAGTAGGCTTTCAGCACTGTCGTGGCAATGTGGTAATCACTATGGATGCCGACTTGCAAGACTCGCCCGATGAGATTCCTGAGCTCTACCGTATGATTGTGGAGGACGGCTTCGACGTAGTAAGCGGGTGGAAAAAGAAGAGGTACGACCCGCTCAATAAGACTCTGCCAACCAAGCTATTCAATGCAACGGTTCGAAAGTTCTCAGGTATCAAACTCCACGACTTCAACTGCGGTCTCAAGAGCTACAGAGGGGATGTAGTTAGGAATATTGAGGTGTACAACGACATGCACCGTTTCCTACCCTATATGGCTAAACTAGCTGGTTTTGAAAATATTGGGGAGAAGTCGGTTCAGCATCAGGCGAGGAAGTACGGGCATACGAAGTTTGGCATGAGTAGGTTTGTCAATGGTTACCTAGATCTACTTGTACTATGGTTTACTGGCAAATTCAGTCGCAAGCCGATGCACTTCTTCGGGCTCTGGGGCAGTGTCATGTTTATTATAGGCTTCCTTGCGCTCATGGGCATTCTTATCTATAAGTTTGTTGCGCTGCAGAAGGGCATCCCAGCACGATTAGTAACAGATTTGCCCTATTTCTATATCTGCATCCTTGCCATTATACTCGGCGTACAGCTCTTCCTCACAGGATTTATTGGAGAGTTGCTGGCTCGGCAGTCTCCCAACCGTAATAGTTATATCATCAAAGATGAAATATAAAGTGCTACTCACTATTCTACTGACCATAGTAGTTTTGGGCTGTGGTCATAAAGATGCCCAGTATTTCCGTGAAAGCGGTACCCGCTTCCACACCCTTTACAATATCACCTACCAGTCGGATAGGGAACTCACACGAGAGATAGATAGCACGATGTCGGCATTCAATGCTTCGCTCAATCCGTTCGATAGCACTACTCTCATCTCAAGAGTCAATCGCAATGAGAGCTCCACGATAGATAGCATGCTTAAAACGGTGGTGCTGAAAGCGTTAGAGGTAAGCTCCATAACGGACGGTGTCTATGATATTACAGGTGCCCCTTACTTCGACATTTGGGGCTTCGGCACCAAGAAAGGGGTGACTCGGGAAGCTACTCGTCAGGAGATAGATAGTATTGCCGAATTTGTAGGCTGGCAGAAGCTCACCATATTGGGAGACACTCTGCTGAAGACCGATCCAAGGATACAGCTCAACCCTTCATCGCTATCCAAAGGCTATGTAGTAGACCTCGTAGCGCGCACGCTCGAAGCAAACGGCGTGGAAAATTACCTAGTGGAGATTGGCGGAGAGATTGTAGCCAAAGGGCTTAATCCCAGCGGTAAGTGCTGGAGGCTGGGGATAAACAAGCCTATTGAGGACAATACGGGATTGGTCAATGAGATTGTATATGCCGTGGACATTTGCGATGGTGAGGGGATGGCTTCCAGTGGAGACTACCGCAACTTCAAGATAGTTGACGGACAGAAAGTAGCGCATACTATTGATGTATGCTCTGGCTTACCTGCGCACCAAAACATCCTTAGCGCCACGGTGGTAGCGCCAAACTGTATGGAAGCCGATGCTTGGGCTACTGCATTTATGGCTCTAGGCTTGGAGCGAAGCAAAGCAATACTAGCACACCAACCACAACTCAAGGTATGCCTGATCTATATCGATAGTATCACGGGTAACTACCAGACCTACGAGAGCGGCATTGAACTAATAGAACTAGAGGACTAAAGGCATGACACACGACGAAGGTAAGTGGCACGACACTCTGCAGCAACTGAGAATACAACTGCGCCGAGCAATGGACGGAGAAACATCTAGCCACCAAAGAAACTTAGGGCTGGAGTATAAGATCAACTTTGGCGTCAATATCCTTCGGCTGAAAGCGATAGCAGAGACGCTTCCCAACGATCAAGAACTGGCCGACCTCATGTGGAGCAAGGACGTGCGAGAGATGAAACTACTCTCCCTCTTCCTTAGGCAGCCCAGCACGCTCACTACCACGGAAGCACTAAAGCTAACCTCTGAAGTCCCAACGCTCGAAGTCGCCGAACAGCTGGTATTCCGTCTCCTTCGGTTTGTACCGTTTGCCCCTTCGCTACTGTCTACTCTATTCGAGCAGCGGTACGCACCCAACACACCGTCAGCAGTAGTCCCCTACCTCTTGCTCAACCATCTTACGAATGATGAGCGCCTAACCCCAGAGCTATTCGATAGGCTATCCCCAATGATAATAGAGGACTTTTCAGAGTGTAGTAAGTATCTCCCTACCATTATATATAATGCCCTTCAGCGGATTGTCTACAACCGTCCGGATCTGAATGTCCGTACCATCTGCGAAGAAGTGTGCTCAAAGGGCGACATGGTAGTCGTGGGGCTAGCCACAGATATCATTACCATCATAGAGGAGAAAGGGGTATGAAAGTAGCTATTCACCCATCGTGGCAGGAAGTACTACAGCCCGATTTCGACATGCCCTACTTTGAGAAACTTACGGCATGGGTAAGGCAAGCCTATCAGACCACCGAGGTATATCCACCCGCATCACTGATATTCAACGCATTCAACCTTACGCCCTTTGACGAAGTAAAGGTCGTAATTTTAGGACAAGACCCTTACCACAATCCCGGGCAGGCGATGGGGCTTAGCTTCTCCGTACCCGAAGGTGTCCCACTGCCCCCATCCCTCCAAAATATATTCAAAGAGGCTTCGGATGACCTGCAGCTACCAGCACCCACCAGTGGCGATCTCACACACTGGGCAGAGCAAGGGGTGTTGCTCCTCAATGCCATACTAACGGTGCAGGCACACCAACCTCGCTCTCACCACTCCTTCGGCTGGCAGATTCTGACAGATAAAGTCATCGAGCTGCTCAACAAAAAGCGCGAAGGGATTGTTTTCATACTATGGGGCAGTGATGCCCAGCGAAAAGAATGGCAGATAGATACAACGAAGCACTTGGTGCTAAAAGCCCCTCACCCTTCACCGCTATCCGCCTACCGAGGTTTCTTTGGGACAAAACCCTTTTCGCAAACCAATTACTACTTGATGAGTAGAGGCAAACGCCCTATTCAGTGGATTAAGTAACCCTTTTAGACTGATTAGACAAAGATGAATATTGCAATAGTAGGTGCCTCAGGTGCCGTTGGTCAAGAGTTAATAAAGCTCGTAGAGGAGCGCAACTTCCCATATACCTCGCTCCGACTCTTTGGGTCGAAGCGAAGTGCTGGGCACAAGTACACTGTCAGAGGCGAGGAAATAGAAGTAGAGCTTCTCCAGCACGGTGACGCCTTCAAGGGTATAGACATTGCTTTTGTCTCCGCTGGCGGTGACACCTCTAAGGAGTTTGCCGAGACCATCACTAAGCATGGCACCATCATGATAGACAACTCGAGCGCCTTCCGAATGGATACCGATGTCCCTCTAGTTGTCCCTGAGGTGAATGCGCACCGTGCACTTGAGACCCCAAGGAATATCATTGCCAACCCCAATTGCACTACCATCCAAATGTTGGTACCGCTCAAGGCTATCCGCAATCTATCCCCTATCACCAAGGTACACGTTGCCACCTACCAGAGTGCAAGTGGTGCAGGACAATCTGGTATAGAGGAGCTGGAGCATCAGACCCATGAGTACGCCGAGGGGAAAGAGACCACGGTAGAGAAATTCGCCTATCAACTACTCTTCAACCTTATTCCTCAGGTAGACCAGTTTACCGAGAATGGCTACACCAAGGAGGAGCTCAAGATGATTAATGAGACACAGAAGATCATGGAATCCCCGATCTCCGTCAGTGCCACTTGCGTCCGAGTGCCCGTACTACGCGCTCACTCCGAAGCCATTTGGGTAGAGACACAAGAGCCACTCACCGTGGCACAAGTCCAAGAAGCTATACGGGAAGCCGACGGAGCAGTACTCATCGACGAACCATCCAAGAAAGAATACCCCATGCCACTATTCCTATCTGGTAAGGATCCGGTATACGTTGGTCGCATTCGTAAAGACCTCACCAACCCCAATGGTATAGCTTTCTGGTGCGTCAGCGATCAGATCCGAAAGGGTGCTGCCCTCAACGCCATTCAGATAGCCGAATACCTGATCAGCCATAAGTAAGCGTAAGCATCAACACATCCGTAAGCAGGAGCGCAAAGAGAGTGATACTTTGCGCTCCTGCATTCTTCTCTCTGGGAATTGCTATATAGCCACTTATAGCCGCTTTTCTCCGCCATCTCGCATATTTTTACTACATTTGCGCCAAAGAAATTATCACACACATTAACATTCATTTCGTATGAAGAATATTCTTATCATCGGTTCTACCGGGCAGATTGGTACAGAATTAGCCATGCACCTCCGTGGCATCTACACAGATGGTCAGGTAGTAGCAGGATACATCAAGGCTCAGCCACCAAAGAAGGAGCTCCTAGAGAGCGGTCCTTGTGAGGAGGTAGACATTACCAATGCTCAGCAGATTGCAGACGTAGTGAAGAAGTACAATGTAGATACCATCTACAATCTAGCAGCTCTTCTCTCGGCAGTCGCTGAAGCCAAGCCACAATTAGCATGGCAGATTGGTCTAGGTGGTCTATTCAACACCCTAGAGGTAGCACGTGAAATGGGCTGTGCTGTATTCACTCCTAGCTCTATTGGCGCCTTCGGACCAGCTACGCCTAAAGACAAGACACCACAGGACACCATCCAGCGCCCTACCACTATGTACGGTGTCACCAAGGTATCTGGCGAGCTCCTTAGCGACTACTACTTCCGCCGTTTTGGCGTAGATACGCGCTCAGTACGCTTCCCAGGGCTTATCTCCAATGTAGCGCCTCCTGGAGGTGGCACCACCGACTATGCCGTAGACATCTACTACAAGGCAGTCCAAGAGGGCAAGTTTGTATGCCCAATTGCCGAGGGTACCTACATGGATATGATGTATATGCCCGATGCCCTCAATGCTATGGTACAGCTCATGGAGGCTGATCCTACCAAGCTCGTTCACCGCAATTCATTCAACATTGCAAGCATGAGCTTCCAGCCTGGTGACATCTATGCAGCCATCAAGAAGGAGATTCCAACCTTCGAGATGACCTATGAAGTGGACCCTCTTCGCCAAGCTATCGCAGAATCTTGGCCTAACTCCCTCGATGATAGTTGCGCTCGCAACGAATGGGCTTGGAACCCTAAGTACAATCTCGAGACGATGACGACCGACATGATACGCGTCCTCAAAGAGCGCTTCAATAAGTAAGCACAACCTCAGAGGAAGGAATACGAGGAGCTCCTCTACCGCAATGGTAGAGGAGCTCTACATTTGTAGGCTATATCCTTCGTGATTATGGGAGGAGTAGCAAATAAATAAGTATATTTGCGAAGGATGATAAGCATATTTTATTACACGCATTTCAGCGTACAAACTACGACAATGACGGAGCGCTACACACGCTCCACCTTCACCACATATACGACATACAGAATGGAATACTTCAGTTGCTACACACCGAACTGCCCTCGCAGAGAATCCTGCACGCTATGGCAAAACGCCCTCCTAGAGATAGAACACGAAGCTAAACTCCTATCCCTTACCAACCCCCCGCCTCATAGAAAAAGCCGGAGGTTACGACCATTGCCCCAACTACCACGAATACAAGCTGAGGCGCTTTGCGAGAGGACTCGTGTGGACTTACGATGACTTGACCATTGCTCAGTGGCGGGACATCAGGTCAGAGCTTAGTGCCCACTTCAGCAAAAGCGCCATTACACGCATGCGCTGTGGTTACGAAGCCATAAGCCCAGAGGAACAGGAGCTGATTGCCCACATCTTCGACTCCGCGGCACCAGGGAGTAAGCCTCGGTACATCACGTACGAAGAGCACTACACCAAGCCCCCAAGAGTAGAGGGCAAGGCTGCGCACGAACTCCTTCATTCGTAGGATCATCCCCTTACCAACCATAGACAGGAAACTTTCCGTCGTAGGTACGTGAAGTTTCCGTCGATGGAAAGCAAAGTTTCCACCGTTGGAAACAAAAGTTTCCGTCGACGGAAATAAAAGTTTCCACCGTTGGAAACCTACCGTTCCAAAGCTGGAAAGTTTTTTGGAAAACTATTGTACCAGCCGATAGATAGGTGAGGAGCTTGAGGTGGAAGCCCAAGAAGAGACTGTTGCACGGTGGCGAACTACTGCGTTACTTTCGACATTCGGCTTCGGTCACGTACGTGAGTACGCTCCCGTCAGCCTCAGTCTCAGTCTCAGTGCCTTGTATTTCACCACCGTGCAACATTCTCAAGAAGTCCCCACGACCCACCCTAGTAGTTGGCGTTTCGAGCATAGAAAAAGAGCCACCCACAGGACGTGGGCAGCTCTTACTATGCTTATTAGTGTAATAGACTATTACAGCTTTGGGCCAGCAGCTACGAGAGCCTTACCAGCAGCATTGCCAGTGAACTTCTCGAAGTTCTTGATAAAGCGGCTAGCCAAGTCCTCAGCCTTGGTGTTCCACTCGCTAGCGTTAGCGTAGGTATCACGAGGATCGAGGATTGCTGGGTCTACACCAGGAAGGGCTAGTGGGATATTGAACCCGAAGTATGGCATCTCGCGCGTCTCAGCCTTGTCGATAGAACCATCGAGGATAGCATCGATAATACCACGGGTATCCTTGATAGAGATACGCTTACCGGTACCATTCCAACCGGTATTCACGAGATATGCCTTGGCACCATTTGCCTGCATCTTCTTCACAAGCTCCTCGGCATACTTCGTTGGGTGGAGCGATAGGAACGCTGCACCGAAGCAAGCAGAGAATGTAGGCGTTGGCTCAGTGATACCGCGCTCTGTACCTGCGAGCTTTGCAGTAAATCCGCTTAGGAAGTAGTACTGAGTCTGCTCTGCATTGAGGATAGAGACTGGAGGAAGTACGCCGAATGCATCTGCCGATAGAAAGATAACCTTATTGGCATGACCAGCCTTAGAGACCGGCTTCACAATGTTCTCAATGTGGTAGATTGGGTAAGACACACGGGTATTCTCGGTTACCGACTTATCTGCGAAGTCAATCTTACCATCCTTATCTAGGGTAACGTTTTCGAGAAGTGCATCCCTGCGGATAGCGTTGTAGATATCTGGCTCGCTCTCCTTGCTTAGGTTGATGACCTTTGCATAGCAACCGCCCTCGAAGTTGAAGATACCATCATCATCCCATCCGTGCTCGTCGTCGCCGATGAGTAGACGCTTAGGATCGGTAGAAAGGGTAGTCTTACCTGTACCTGACAGACCGAAGAAGATTGCGGTCTCCTTGCCGTCCTTGCTGGTATTAGCAGAGCAGTGCATAGATGCCATGCCATTGAGAGGGAGGAGGTAATTCATGTAGGAGAACATACCCTTCTTCATCTCACCACCATACCAAGTATTGATAATTACCTGTACCTTCTCCTTTAGGTTGAAGACAACCGCAGTCTCGCTATTCAGACCTAGCTCCTTGTAGTTAGTCACCTTAGCCTTAGAAGCATTGAGGATCACGAAGTCTGGCTCACCGAAGTTCGCAAGCTCTTCCTCGGTTGGGCGGATAAACATATTCTTTACGAAGTGAGCCTGCCAAGCTACCTCCATGATAAAACGAAGCTTGAGGCGGCTATTCTCATTGGCACCTACGAAAGCGTCTACAACAAATAGGCGCTTATTAGAGAGCTCATCCGTAGCAATCTTCTTGATTGTAGCCCAGTGCTTCTCATCTACTGGCTTATTATCGTTCTTATACTCATCTGAAGTCCACCATACAGTGTCGCGAGATACCTCGTCCATGATGAAGAACTTATCCTTAGGTGAACGACCAGTATATACACCAGTCATGACATTTACAGCACCTAGCTCGGATACTTGTCCTTTCTCAAAACCCTCCAAATCACTGCGAGTCTCCTCCTCGAAAAGCTGATCATACGAAGGATTGTAGATGACTTCAGTGGATCCAGTGATACCGTACTTAGTTAAATCGACGTTCTTTGCCATATTAAAAATGTTTGATACATGTTATTTGAATCTCAATCTATCTTACTTACTAAGCACAAAGATACGTAATAATAGTATCCCCACCAACGATTTAAGTAATTATTTCTCCATTGAGTAGTTCCCCTCACGAATAGGCGAGGGGCGATGAAGAGCGAATACTCAGAAAACCAATGGTTAGTAGTCGGGATATAGCAGGTACTTAGCTCGCAGTGCCCGATAGGCATCAAGGTCTTTTGCCCAGCTCTGCCGTATCTCCTCGGCCGAGAGACCAGCCATGATTTGCTGGTAGAGTGTGCCATTGCCCGCTAGGAGATTGAAGGTAGACTTTCTATTGACGAAGTCGATGCCATATTGCTTGCTGGCTTGGTACGCTTCTATGATTACCTCTAGGTTGATACCCTTATGCCACTCACGCAACTGCAAAGTGGGGCCATAGCATAGCATGCCCTTGTGTTTGGGAGAAGTAGCCCCTTTCATCGCGATAGGGGTAAAGGTATGGTCGCCTATCCGTTTGTCGGGATAGCCAATTTGCTCGAAAGGTGCATCGGTACCCCTACCCTCGCTCCAGGTGGTCGCCTCGAAATAGCAGAGCGTAGGGTAGTAAAGAATCGCCCTATCGGTTCGGAGATTGGGGCTTGGCGGTACTGGGAGCGAATAATCCTCGCCATGCTTCCAGCCCTTTACAGTAATAACGGAGAGCTTTGCCCGAACATTATTCCTCAGCCAACCCTCATTATTCATCATGAAAGCGGCTTCACCTAGTGTGAGCCCATGCACAGTAGGGATGGGGAGCAGGCTAATGAAGGAGCGGTACTTGTGCTTCTTCCTCACCGCACCATCAATACAATCATGCGGATTAGGTCGGTCTAGCACCAGTAAAGGGATACCCTGCTCTGCGCAAGCCTCTAGGACGTAGGTAAGCGTACTTATATAGGTATAGAAGCGGACACCCACATCCTGCATGTCAAATATCATTAGGTCAATCCCTGAAAGGTCTTTGGGCGAAGGCTTTTTATGCGTACCATAAAGCGACACCACCGGTAATCCGGTCTTGGCATCTCGCCCTGAACTGACCTTAGCACCCGCATCGACGTGACCACGTAGCCCATGTTCCGGACTATAGAGCCTTATCACCTTTACCCCGCTAGCAATGAGCGTATCCACCACATGGGTGTGCCCGTCGGAGAGGAGGCTGGTATGGTTCACCGTCATCCCTACTCTTTTGCCCTCGGCATGCGTCAGGATCTGATCTATTTGGTCTGCACCAACCTGCACTTGGGCGATAGCTTGTAAAGGGAATAATAGGAGGAGTAAAAGGAATTGTCTCATGGCTCAAACTTGAAAAGTACTACCTCGAAAGGAGCAAATAGATAACTCATGGAGCTCTGAAGGCTCAAACTCTCCTCCGCCACCTTGCGCACATAGTGGGTGAAGCCCTCCAAGTCGCTACTTGTAGATGGCTGAGCAGAGGTGTAGGATATTATCTCCACACGTGCAAAATCGCGATTCTGCCCCTTTAGCTTTATCTGATAATTGAGCGGGTGACGTGTCATATTCACCGCTTTAAGGTAATAATTCCCTGTCTTCTCATCGGAAGTAATAGATAGGATGATATCACTCGAGAGGGGTTCAGGCATATCCCCCCGATGCAAATGTGCGCCCCTAAATGTCTTGAAGTCTATAAGATAATCATACAACTGAGTAGGTCTATAAGCACCACCCACGACTTCTATGATAGGGTAGTCTTGCTCTATGTTGGAGGAGAGCAGTGGAGTAATCCCAAGCGTTAGGAGGTAAGGCGTCCTCCGCTCTGCCAAGATAAGAAACGCAGCACGTAGAGCCAGGGGTGGTAGGAAGTACCCTGTATCGTAGTGCTTATCGAAGTTCACCTCACTCACCAAGTGCGGGAAGAGTAGTTGGTCGTTGTGTACGATTAGTGAGTCTACCTCCTCAAGGTTATCATAACTCACTTCAGGCAGAATCAAGTCGTAAGGATAATCACTATACTTCTGGTACTCCATCCTATTGCCAGCACTGATAATCTGAAGGTCGGGGTACTTTGGCTCCAGCTCCTCAAGTAGCTTTGCAAAGCGTCTGTCGTACTCCAGACCTGTGAGATTATACCCTGGCTGTATCGTCACCTTACTCGACCGCCCTCGCCGTATCAGTCGGTCGATATAAGCAATACGACTGGGCAATTCCTTAATATCCTCCACCCGCTGAATGGTAGAGGGATCGGTAAAGCCGAAGTTGGCAACCAACACCGGAGCGCTCCCTATCTCCTTAGCTAGCCGAAGTAGTTCTGCGTACCCGAAATCTCCTGTCAACTCATTTTCCCGAAGCGTCCACAGACTCTTCTGCTTCAGGGAGTCGAGATGCAGAGGGTAGGTTCCAGGCATCAGTCCATTGGCAGTAGCGCCACTTGGATAACGTAGAAAGGCAGGTTCAAGGTCTTTCAGCAAAGCATACAAGTCGGCACTCACACCAGCCTTAATCGCACCTCCGCTACGCTGCAAAGCGAAGTCATCTAGTTCCACTACGGCACGTCGGCTACTGCTCCAGTAACTCATGCTATCACGCTGTACCAAGTACGCCTCGCCCTCAGCGACCTCCACCTCCAATAGTAGCCGTGTACTCGGAGCGTATTGCGTAGTGGTCAGCACACCTTTATATATTGTCCAATCTTCTACTGGTGTGAGCGCAATTCTATTGGACACCACTCGCAGTGAGTCATCCACTAGAGAAGCGTATAGGGTAGCACTACCCACAGCTCGCCCTCTGCATGAGAAGTCGAAGCGCTCTCCCTGCTCCATCGCTCCGCCTTGTATTGTCTGAGCCCAAGCCACTATAGAGTCATTGCTCGACGCAGTGATAGACAAGTAGTGATTATCTATTCCGCTAGCCACCGAAATAGCTCCACCCAGAACCTCCCAACCATAGTGCTGGTCTGGAAGAGGGTAAAAGAGCCTAGAGCCATTGGGGGTTACCGCTACCCGCTCTGCCGCATCGTAGCCCACATTCGCTGGACGAGTGGCAAGCTCAAAGCCTCCATTGATAAGGAGATTACGGCTGAGGAGGTCACGCCCACCGCTACCAGGATCCAGCGTAACCCCTATGGGCAGCTGACCCTTGTACATGGTGGGCAAGTCGGTATCCACCACTATCACGCCTACATAAGGTTGCTTAGACTCGCATGAGCTAAGTAACCCCAGTAGGATAAGCAAATTAATAACTACTAAGAATTGCTTCAAAGTCTCGCCCTATTAGTGGTTGTGAATCGCACACGAGGTAGCTCGAGGTGCTGCTTCTACGTAGACGGGCACCGCGTTACTCCTCATAGGACTCTTGGGAGACGCAACCTTAATGCCTGGCACTGTATAGCTATTGTAGAGCACCTGCCTCATACGCGCAATCTGATTGGGGGTAAATTCATCACTATGCGTATAGTCATAGTCCATGATATTGGTCGCCTCAAATCGCCCACTACTACAGTCATTACGCTTCAGTAGCCCAGCAAACTCCAGTACACTCGTATTGCCAGAAGCTATAATCGAGCGCCTATTCTCCTCGTACTTCTTACGGTTGTAAGTCTTTGTATCGGCACAATGATCTGTGTCTTCACAGCTATCGAGGATGATAGTATTATTCCCTCCCTGAACTTCGGAGAAGGTATGATAGAGCCCTAGATAGTGTCCTAGTTCGTGCGCAATAGTATTCTTCCCAAGGTTACCCCGCAAGAAGGCATACCGCCACGTTAGCCAATCGAAAGCATCGGCATTAATGGTCACACAGTGATTATAGTTACTAAAACCATCCAGTCCACCCGCCGTCTTTATCTTCGCCTCGTCTGCTGGGGTAAGCTGAGCTAGTCCCTCTATCGGAGCCGAACTAAGCGCAAATGGGAGGTGAGAGATACCAAGGGTAATCTGATTAGCATCCCCTTCTCGTGTAAATGGGAAGACAAATACATTGACATACGACTTGATAGGCCACGCCATGGAGTGAAATCGTCCTCCCGACTTATCATTCATCACATCGGTGGGCTTAAGAGACTTCTCCGGCATTGCCACAGCATGGACTCCGGCGGGGCTTATACGATTACCCTTAGGATCTACCGTAGCCAATACAAAACGTATATTCGTCTCTTTGGGCATATAGTAATTCTCCGCCGGAGATGTTGGATCGCTCCATCTCTTTACGCCACGGTATTCAGTATTACCATCCAGTTTGGGACGCTGCCCATACAGTTCATTGACATACTCTAGTATCCTCTGCGCATCTGTACTATTAAGGACATACTTTCTGCGCAGTGTATCGGTTGCCACCTTGTCCTCTTCATTGTAGAGCACATGAAATATCACAGGTATCTCATACTGCACTGTGCTGATATCTATGTCGTGTCCGCCAGCTTGCTTCACTCGGACCTCCACTTGCTCCTTGGTAGTAGCGAATGTCAGCACCCCCATACGCTCTTGTCCCGATAGATTGGGCTGCACCTTCACCCCCACTACTGTGCGAGAAATACCGCCCATCTGTGCATTCGTGGTCAGCCACGATACGTTGCTCGACACCTTCCACTGTTCGTCCGAAGAAACCACCACACCCAGTGCCCGCATGGTATCTACAGGATTACCATTCTGATCCGCCAATAGCTCCTCCACCGAAGCACTTAGCCCCTTTATCTGCGTGCTCTTCGCACAGCCACCTAGTGCCACAAGGAGTACCACCAATGGTGCTACGCCCCATTGAAGCATGCTCTTGAGATTTCGTTTCATCGCATAGACCTTCTAATCACATTTCGTATCCTCTCGGGCGTACCTAATCCTCGTTCTCCAAGGACTCCGCCTCGGTGCTCAAACCGAGTAGCCACCTCCTCAGCAACCGTCACAGATATACCGCCCTCTTTCATAGAAGCTGCCAAGCCAAGGCTATGGATAAAGTCCTCCACGGCTTGTATTGTTGCCCCTATTGTCGCCTCTTCGCTCAACCCGGTAAGGCCAAAGACACGCCGACCGAGCTGAACTATTTTCCCGCCCTTCTCCTGCCTAAATTCCTCCATCACAGCAGGCAATACCAGCATCAGAGATGCACCATGGGTAGTCCCCGTAAGTGCCGTAAGTTCATGACCGATATAATGGGTGAGCCAGTCTTGCTCTACACCCATAGAAAGCATATAATTGAGCCCCAAGGTAGCCGAAAGCATATACTCACACGCCACATCGTAGTCCGTATTGCCCTTCATCAGACTAGGAGCAATATCAAGTAGATTGAGGAGTACGCCCTCCGCCATACGATCCATCACGCCACTCTGACCTGTAGTTGTCAAATATTGCTCCAATATGTGCATGAAAACATCTGCCACCCCACAAGCCACCTGATGGCTACTGAGAGTATAGGTATAGGTAGGATCCAGAATAGAGAAGAGAGGATGATGACAAGTGATAGCGAACTTCTCCTCTAGTGCTCTATTGGAGAGCACTGCACCCGAATTCATCTCCGATCCCGTAGCTGGTACTGTGAGCACCACGCCTAAGGGCAATGTCTCTCCCCTGTAGCCGTTCTTCACCATCTCCCAGCTACTCATAGGCGCCTTTACGCCCATGGCAATCACCTTACTAGCATCTATCACGGAGCCCCCGCCCACAGCAAGCACAAAGTTACAACCCTCCTGTCGAGCTACCTCAATAGCACGATCTACGGTAGAGCAGTCGGGATTAGCCTCAATGCCGCCAAAGGGTACTACAGAAATCCCCTCTAGTTGTGCCATTACTTGGTCATAGATTCCATTCCTCTGTACGCTACCACCTCCGTAGGTCAGTAACACTTTGCTTCCTCCTGGTATATTATTGCGCAAACGCCCCACACTCCCTTTGCCAAAGACAATCTTCGTGGGATTGCAAAAAGTAAAGTTATTCATCAATAAGCCTCCTTGATATACATCATTAATAACTAGCCACTAAGGTACCAATTTCCCATGATATAGCCACAGAGAAGCCATATACCTCCCTCCAACAAAACCATTTAGACCCGCCACCCCAAACGATACCGATAACCAAAACACTATTAGGCGAGCACCCATAACGAATGGCGCGAGCAAGAAAATTTATTCCTAGGAATAAAAATATTTATCTGTACAAATAAATTTATTTATTCCTAGGAATAAATTTCGCTACTTGCGCTATCCAGAGTGATGGCAATGGCGACAAAACTTTATTACATTTATATTCAGCAATTTAAGAGCATTCATCGCAGGTCTATTCCCCTTAATACAACGACTCACCCCTCTGTAGAATCGTCTTGATGAATCTACAGAGGGGTGAGTCGTTGTATTACTTAGGAAGTTATGCCGAGGTAGATATTCCAGTGCCCGTCCAAGGGATTATCCCAAAGATAGAGACTAGACAGTCAGATCAAAGATAACATCCCTCTCGTGCTGCTTTACTAACTTCGTTGTTACTGGTTTGCCTGCGCCCACCCAGCCTACGATACCACTGTCGAGATTCTTTACCTGAAAACCTTGTTTGGCTAGCATAGTAGCGGCTTGCATGCTTCTGCCACCAGTACGGCAGTAAACATATACTGGGTGCGACTTATCAAGCGAAGAAGTCGCCTTCTGCATAAAGTTACCGCTGGTGACATCAATATTCTGTGCCTTTTCAATATGTCCTTCTGCAAATTCTTCTGCGGTACGCACATCCACAAGCTGCACCTTGTCTGAGGCAATAGCCTTGCTAAACGCCTCCACACCCATATTCTCCACACCCTCTGGAGTGCCACATGCGCCCATCAGAAATGATAATAAACTCATTGCTAATACGTAAAAAAGTTTGTTCATTTTCCTATATCTTCTCTATGAAATAACATTCAAATCTATAACACACACCGAACTAATAATGTTTAGATATGACTCCGCCCAGCCCCCGTTCCCTCTACACCTACCATCAATAACCCAATTATATTTCTTTTGGTGTTAGTCAATTTTTACGTACCTTTACGACTCAAGAGGATTACAAGCGTAATTATTAATTAAAACTCCGTCTTCTAACTATGCGAACATTGAAGAATATGATACTTAAGTCTTCAACCACAAACAGCAAACACAGTAGAAGAACGAGTATTCTGATAGCTTTTATGCTCATCTGTACCGTTCTCTCATGTGGAGAAACAAAGGCTCAAGACAATATGGGTAGGTACATCTACCATAATGAAGTCCAATTTGAAAAGGTTAAATCTTATTCTTTAGCTATCGACACAATGATGATGCCAAAGGTGTCTTACCTATGTTATGATGAGGGAGCGCACCAGTTAAGTCTACTGAATCCGGATAACAATCAGATTTATAACTATCAACTAGGCACTCAAGAAGAGGTGAAGCCAAAGTCTATTACGGCTATTGGCTTCCCGGGGCGCACCTTAGGGTTTATGGTACTCTCCAATGATTCGATCTTGTGTTTTGATGATAATGCTTCTAGTCTACGATTGTTTTCCTTGCCTGGTTGGACTAAACAATGGAGCGTAGCCCCTTTTGAAGCGATAGAAGAGGCTGCAGGAGCTCATCTGGAGGCAGGTAATGATATCTCCACTTTCGACTCCCTATTCTTTGGTGTTCCATACGTCGACTATGCACACCCTATGGTAAAGGTGGGGAGTAGTGTGTATATCTCTCTTCTGGGATCAGATCCCTCTGAAATGGGAGTGCCTTTAGATGGACGTTTTGTACCGTCTGTGGTCAGTATTGATCTAATCAGCAAGGCTATCGACTACTCTATACCATTTTCTCCAGTCTATGACGAGGTCAATTGGGGTGGCGGATTTTTCTTCAGACACACAAGCATCGCTCCGTATAAGGAGGGGAAGCTATTGATAAGCTATTCAGCTGACCATAATCTTTATTCTTGGGATATTGCTGATAAAAAACTCAACGGCATGTATGCTGGTGCCTACGATATTAAGAGTATTATCCCCAAAGATGGGACAAAAGAGTTCCTTAAAATGAGCCAGATTGAGTGGGGAAATGGACAGCCCAGATATGCGACAGTGCTGTATGACAAATACAGAGACCTTATCTATAGGATTGCGACACTTCCAGTGGAGAAAGACCCGAAAACAAATACCGAGTATAGACCTATGGTAGTTGTAGTATTGGATGGGGATATGAACTATATAGGGGAGTGGACTATACCACATCCTGAGGAGTATGGTTTTTCTTCTTTCTTCGTATCGTCTGAGGGGTTAAATATTGAGAGAAAGAATAGCAGAGACAACCACCACATCTATTTCGATACTTACGCGCCAGTATTCTAGTCAGTTGGTCTTCAAAGCGCAACGGACAACGTTCTCTTTTACTCTTTATTATTGATTGTATACATAAAAGGAGACCGTTGCACGAAGATATTTGATTTTCTCATCCTCCTTTTCGTCCGTTTTTTAGGAGGATTTCGTTCAGGGCAGTCTTTCTCTTATCATATTTTCCCCTCTTTTTGAGCTTTAAAAGGCTCAATTTGAGGGGGATTTTTGACTTGAGAGGATGCCAAATGCTCCTCTCGAGGAGGATTCGGTCATTGGGTATTAGCTGACAATTGGATTATCATCATAGGGGCTCTTTTGATGTTGTGACATATGGACTCCAAAATATTTTGTCCGTGAGTC
>NZ_KB904269.1 GCF_000379925.1 Porphyromonas levii DSM 23370
AAAATTAAACAATTGGGTGTCAATGGCATTAGAAACAGCTTCAAAACCTCTAATGTCATTAGCGAACACAATCAATGCAGCTAAAAAGGAAATACTCGCATGGTATTATGGACGGCTATCAACCGCCAAAGTGGAGGGAATAAACAATAAGATTAAAGTGATGAAGAGAAATGCTTACGGATATAGAGATGATGAATATTTCAAACTAAGGCTTTTTGCTCTACATGACTGCCGTATCACACGAAATGTCGGATGAACCAAATAACGTACATCACCAATACATTTTAAATGGTTCATATTCTTCTATGTCCAATAAATGTTTGGCTAATTTATAACACTCAAGCTTTACCAAATGCTTATAGCTTACACTCCGTCCCAACTTTCTATGTTTAATAGTCTCATTTAGTCTCTCTTCAAAAGCTTGGACAAATATTTTCTTCCCTGCCGGTGAAAGGACACACTTATTAAGTTTATATTCAAAATGCCGTTCTTGCAACTCTCTCTTATTAAGCACTCTAAATATTGTACGATCCACCAATATTGGTTTGAATACTTCCGAGATATCAAGGCATAGAGAGTATCGTCTTTCTCCTGGAGTGTGTAGATAACTAATCGTTGGATTCAGCTGTGTCTGATGGATACTTTTAAGACATAGGGTATAGCACATCATATTTCCGAATGAAATAAGAGCATTCACTTCATTCTGTGGAGGTTGCTTCGTTCGTATTCCCATCTCAAATGCATCCACTATTGTATCGAATGAGTCATAGTAGACCTGCCTAATATTTCCTTCTATGCCCATAACCTCTTCAGTCGTTTGAGCTTCTAATAGCAACCCACAATACTTTCGTATTTTCTCTATATGTTCTGACAGGTTCTTTCCTCTATTGGTATAATACTTAAGATTCTTTTCCATATTATAGGATGCACCTTCAATAAATTTCCTTGCTAATACAATGCGCTTTGATTTGATATGGAAAGCATTAGCTTGGGCTAAGAGCATCTTACCTGACAATAAATAATCTCGAGGCATAAAGGATCCTGTGTAATTCTCATAGTAGTCAAAAAAGTGGACAGCAATGTCGGACTGACCCAAAAAGTTAAAGAGAGCGCTATTGGCTGTTAAAGCACCAAAAACATATAAATCACTTACTCCCTCTACTGGAATATATCTTGCTTGAGTTGCAGACGGGGAGCTCCCTTCAGAGTAAGGAGTAAATTTCAGTGTATTATCTCTTCTTGAAAGTTCTCCTGAATTAAATAAATAATAGGTCTTTTTCATATTTCTTCTCCAGAGTAACAAAAGTCCTGATAGCTACAATTTAGACAGATACGAGAATGAATCATTGGTGGGCATACCTCTCCTTGTATGATTTTCTCAATTTCCTTTCTTGTAGAGGCGATATGCGCTCGATCTCCATCATCTAAGAATACTTCTGTAGTTTGTCGAAGAAGAGGGTACTCCAGGACTCCTGACACCCCATCTATACCATTCTCTTCGAGTACAAATAGATAATACTTAAGCTGCCAGACATGAGCCTCCTCTATCTTCTTGGATTTCTTAATTTCGTGTACAATACGTTGATTTGAATCGTAATAATCGATTTTTATACCATCGATAGAAAGCTCTGTATATCGTTCCGAACGTTGGGGATACGATGTCTCATGGACCAACTTGCCTGTTGAGACCAACTCAGAAGTTTGTTCCATTTGTATCCCTGAGGCAAAAAGCCATAATTTTCGGTGACAGACATAGTAGTAACTAAAACATGTGCCAGTTATATACATGGTGTAATGAGCATCGAAATATTGTTGCCCAAGGGAATTCTTCTGATATATTCCCCTCTATCGTTAAAAATATGCGGGTACCAAATAAAACGGACCTACTTGGTACCCGCATTTCCAAAAGTTACTTCAATTGATGAGTGTAGTCAAAAGAACTAAGCTGATCTACCAAATACTTCTCGGCAGCATCTAGAGCGTCAGCACTTTCGTTCTCAACCACTACGTAAGCCGCACATGGAAGAGATACAAAGACTTTAGCTCCAGCCTTTTCATCTACAATAGGTTTTACTTTTGGCTTTTCTGCATCATCTAAAGTTAGTTTTGATCTAATCGCACTAGCTTGTGCATTAGCATTGTCACTAATTGCTACTGCGAGGGTCTCCATGAGGCTAAATGTTCGTGCCTGATTAGATGTAATCCTCCAATTGATAAGCGCATGTGCTAGTGCAGGTATCACTTGATCGCGTTTGTCCTTTGGTAGTACAAGG
Organism: Porphyromonas levii DSM 23370; assembly: GCF_000379925.1. GTDB lineage: Bacteria > Bacteroidota > Bacteroidia > Bacteroidales > Porphyromonadaceae > Porphyromonas_A > Porphyromonas_A levii. Next base: position 2,274 of record NZ_KB904269.1, read on the forward strand.
CATTTTCCAAAAACGTTTTCGCTCTCTTCCCAACCGGCATCTTTCAGTTTCTTTATTGTTTCAATATCGATCTCTGGATCATGCTGATTAAGTGACACAGAAAAGAGTGTCCTCATATCTATGGCAATGTCACTCACAAAAAGTCCTGTGGCTCTTCTGTTATCTGGTATCCAGTGTCTACGAGAAAGAGTGCTACCTGTCTCTCTTAAAAAGGATTCAATCTCCTCCTCAGAAAGCAAGTCTTTTTTTCCAGCCATACGTACATTAACAGGGTGATTATCTGGTCTATCACTTCTATCGAAGGTAATATTCTCACGCTTTACCCCCGATAGTAATGGATGCAGAGGGCGCATGGCAGAGATTGAAAGAGGGCTACGTCTTTTCTTTGTGATCCCATCACCTGCCCTCATCCATCCTCCAATAAGCTGGTCAATATACTGAGGATCACATGGAGACCATGGTTCCTTCTGAGACAGCTCCTTTTTTGACGAGATTTCGTAATTAAAGGTTATTGGTGCCATCTGTACATTAAGCTGGTCAGTCAGCGCCTCAAGAACGGACCTTTTGATCTGTTGGCCGCTAGAGTAAGGTACAAAAGTATTAAACTGAGCATCATAATATGTCTTCTGCCCATCTTCTACGCAGAATACCGTATGTTCAGCTCTCTTAAGTAAACGTAAGTAAATAAAAGGATTCATGGTTTTGTCTTATTTAGAGTGATTAATTACTGCGTAGTGAAAACGAATTAGGGTCAAAAAGTACGGCACATTGTCCGAAGGCATTAAGTTAACAATAGACGCAATATCTACGATGTCATCAGTGTTTTCAGCCTCTTCTACTATTTCTCCTAATTGGCAAATGAAGTTTCTCTTTGTGGTAGCATCCAAAAGCAATTTTATCGCATTGCTTCTTCCTGTCCGTCCCATTTTGCCACCAACAGAAAATGCCTGTAGGGTCTCAGCAAATTTCTTCGCCTTATCCCATAATTCTTCATTGTTGAGCATAGCTAATAACCAAATTTGATATGTTTGAAATTGTATTACTTTATTTTCGTCTCGAGTGTTGTATACTGGAACCTTTCCGCTGTTTATTATATCTTTCAGACCCTTAGGTTCTAGAGCCTTTAACCCGATATAACCTTCTCGGCAGGCCATCTCCAATCCCATAGCTGTCCCAAATAGTTTTACAGCTTTCCTATACCGATCTGTCCCGAAGTATTTCACATACAGTTCACAGGCTTTTCGAACATGGGGTAATACAAATGGAATAAACCCAATAGTTGTATTGGTCTGTCCAACATTGTAAATGTACCCCATCATTCGTGGATCATCAAAATGAGTGCTTATAGCAACTAATAGATCATGCCAAGAAAGAGTATCAATAGATATCAGTCCATTCTTCTCTGAATAGATATCCATTGGCATAGCAGATTCCTTTATAGGTGAATACAAATGGTTTATCCAGTGGGCATTCCATGTATTAATCTTATTGCCCTTCATCATAGGTGTTGCATCCAACACCTTTCTGTACTCCTTCCATCCCTCAAATATATCCATGAGCAATGTGGGATTGCCGAAAAGTATAGTTACACCTCCCTGGACGCCTATCCCAAGTCCAGCACCGAACCACGACAGATAGCTCTCATCGGGTTCAATAATACCCTTCAAAGACATAGACACTTGCCCTGATGTTGCAGCCAACTTATCAGCGGCAGGATAGCCAATAGCAATACTTGCGTCAGTCATTCCGCTATCAATCTTCTCTAGGAACCGATCTAACCTATTTCTACGTTGCTCAGGTGTTTCAAAAGGCTTGTCGCCTTTAATCATTTGATCCCAAGATAGCTTCGGGTTTTCCAGAGGGGAATTCCCTGCTGTCATCAGATATTTCTGATGATCAAAAAACAAAGGGTAATAGACCTTTAGGAAAAACTCTTTGGGTGTGAAGTTCGTCTTAAACTTGTCGTTATATGCCTGTAAGAATATCTTACCAATGATTGATGTAAACATAGCTTATTTCCTTGCCTATAGTATTTCAAAGGTGTTATATTTCAATGGAGTTGCGTATTCGTCTAGATAACCCAAAACCGAGTCGTATGCCTTGTCGGGGAGTAAGAAGGGGTACATCCCTACTTCTTCTTGTGTCAATCCCTTAAAGCGGATACTCTGTGGGACAGGTATTTCGAGTACTGTTCTAGACACATAGGTGCCCTCACGATATGATGTCAGATCTTCTTCAGTAATACAGCAAGCCGAATTAACCTCTAATAAATCCATCAATGCCGACTTTGGGAAGTGAACCAATTGTTTCAGTTGCCATTCCCCATCTCTGTATGTCGTATGAAAGTCAATGTCAGGGGTCTGGATCTTTGGATAAACTATGTCCAATAGCTTCTGTATTTCTTCTTCTTTAAGTACTTCCCCATCCGGAAGCACCTCATAGCTACGCATGAGGACATCAAGATTATACGGCTTAGCTTCTTTTTCATCGTCAGGAGGGGCGATCACGTATATGGGCTTCTGTCTACCTATGGTCTCTTTACTGCGTTTCCTATTTATTCTTCCAAAGCGTTGTATCAAAGCATCAATCGGAGCACACTCTGTCACCATCAAGTCGAAGCTAATATCTAGGCTTACTTCTACCACTTGAGTAGATACTACTAAACAAGGCTCCGAGTTCTGATTAAATACCTCTCTGAGCTGAGTCTCTAGCGACGCCCGATCTTTTCGTTTGAAACGGCTATGCAGCAGCATCATTGAGATACTTGGAAAACTATTGCGGTATTCTTGAAAGATGGCTTGTGCGCGCTTCACTTGATTACACACCACAAGTACCTTATGCCCCTTCTCGAGTGCCCCTCGAATAGGATTCCGTGCACTATCGATAGAATTTATCTTGTATATCACATGGCGATTGTAAGTCCTCAATTGCTCTTGCGACAACTTTACTTCAAAAGTAGAGTCTTTCCCCCCAAGAAGTTTTAGAAGATTATCATAAAGGATCGTTGGCATAGTCGCAGTTCCAATATGCACCCGACACCCAAGTAACAGTAGAATCTCCACAATCTTCATTACCATGGACTGAGTTATACTGGTATAAGTGTGTATTTCATCAAGAATTACATCGCATCCCCGCAAATCAACAGCTACAGCCTCATACCCTTTTAGTCCAAATGCAATAGATGCTATCTGATATGGTGTCAGTACTTTAATAGAAGCTCCCACATGGTGAGACAAGATCTGTTCTGATTTGTCCTCTAACTTTAATATTGATGCTGCATGGAGTGGGTATATGGACGCTTCTGTATTGCTCAAATCACCCTTGAATCTCTCATACATTGCATTTATGGAAGCTTGGAATGGGAGTGTATAAAATACTCGACCCCGGCATCTTCGCAAGAGGAAATCTGTCTTTCCGGCTCCGGTAGGAGCTGTTACTATGGTATGTCTCCTCATGTCTTCAGCCGAAATCATTGATAGTGGATACAATTCGCTTTTGCGGACACTGTAGTAAGATAGATCAGGTGGAATAAAAAGGTTCTTAACCACAGATCCTATTTCATTAGACATTGCTGATGCTATATGGTCTGCTGCCATTAATACCCCTTTCCACTCCGAGTAACCCATGGGTAGACTACTGCAATACTCAACCACATCTTCCACACTTTTTCGGGCTTCATCTACGGATATTGAGTGAACATTCCAGCCTAATTCATTAAGTATCCCAAGGGCAACACCACTCCACAAATCAAAATCTGAAAGGTGGTCATCGATATATCTAAAATCATTTTGATCAAGATCCAATAACCCTAAGCCCCTCATATCCCTGTATAGAGACTTATGGTGTGCCACAATCATTTGGATTAAGATATGCCTTTCCTCTACTCCAGAAATTAGGGGAAGAAAAAAGAGGGAAGCTATTTCGTGCCTGAAGAATATGTTGGGATAATTAGCCTTACCTCTGAGCCTATCCTGAAATAATGGGCTACACTTACCTATATCGTGGAGGTGAGCGCCTTTTATAGCTAGCTGCGAATCCAATCCAACACTGGATGCAATTGCTTTCGCTGCTGAAGCGACATCCTCAAGGTGACGAATCAGTGGTGTACCATCATCCTTCGCGAGTATGTGTTCGTAACGCGCCATTGCTACCTAGACCATACGTCCTTCCCATCTATTTCCAATCGTCCATACATAGGAGAGTCGTTATCAAAACGATTGTACCCAACAATAAAAGAGTCTGGATACTTTAAGCTATGAGGATCTGACGTTTGTTCGAATCGGAGTTCAAAACCAGGCAGAGCCTCAAACTCCTCCTCTGTCATGAGCTTTATCTCTTTCTCAGGGAGAATAATATCCTCATTTCTACATAGGCATAAGTGCTGCCTAGAAGCTACTATTGCATCTTCCTCCGATGCAAAGCCCAAGTAAAGCACTGGTGAAAGCATTACCCCTCTCACAAGGATTGAAAGTGCACGAGAATAATTCACATCACCTTTTCGTTTCGTCCTTTGCCATGCTGGCGCTTGGGTTTTCTCTTGTTGTGGACTGATTCCGTTACAAGAGAGTTTATGCCGAAGAATCTTGTGTATACCATGAGTATGTAACAGATCAGGAAACAACTTTTTCTCCATACCTTCTACTATCGAAGGAGTCAGAAACTGCTGGCTATATGTCTTTCCATCACGTACAGCAGACCATGGTTTAATGTACCCGAAGGCACCACTATATCTAACAACAAAATATTCCATAATATAACACTCTACTTGATTGCTCCAAATCCAATTCCTGTGGAGTTTCCTAGTCCAGAGTTCCACGCCAATAGTTTGCTCTCTGCTTTCCCTACTATTCGGATAGGGCACCAACTCCCTTTATTCTTTACCTTTTTATACGAAACTAATTGTGTCTGGTTAAATCCCTCTGTAGGTACAAAACTTATAGCCGCTGAGGGATCATCAAAACCGGCAGCAACTAGCTTTGCTTGGAATTTTTCTGTCAAGCACCTAGATGCATCTGTGTCTGTGTATATGACATGGCGAGTATCTCCATTTATACCTCTTTCTTTTAGTAAAATAGGCGAAGCCGGATAGAATATTTCCCTATCGCTCAAATCAGGATCTTCAATAATAACAACATCACTCACAACTAACCCACTAAATGCTTGAGGATCATACCGGAGATTCACCAATACCGTTCTAATTATTTCTATATCACAGGCGCTGAAGAACATGTGTGCACCATGTTCAAAAAGCAATGCATTTTTCTCCTTTATTGCTACACCTCCGTTCAGGCGAGAGAAAGAAAAGAACGAACTCTTGCCGTGCCAAGGATTATTGTCTCCTACCACTTGTGAATAACTCCAACTAACGCAGGTTGGTGGTTAAATGGAATAATTCTATTTGCATTTGACTTAAACTCAATTTGTAATCTCATAATAATCTGATACAATAATGTTTGTCATTATAGGCAGTAATTCGCATAGACTCTTACGCTTTTCGTGGATATAAATAACGCTTTCGCATAAAAAAGACCCTATTGTACCCAAACAATTTTCTTGATGTCACTCTAAAAAATATTCAAAAAAATCTATGCTTGTGTTTCTACAAAGGTATTAAACATTTCTGTGAATTGCAACTATACTTAAGTAAATTAAGACTTAGCGCTCTCCTCAGCTTAACACATCGTACCACCGGAGCATCTCTGCGTCTTTCTTATTAGCTTGCTCACCTTTTGTACTCTGAGCCAATCGATGGTGCTTGCAAAGCTTATCGCCTCTTATCTCTAGGTAGACTCTCTAAATATTCGAGGTTAGGAAAACAAGATATGACTAGAGGCAATCGCTTGGGGACAGGTAGGTTAGGGATTGACAGATTGGAGATAGGGCTTAGGGGCATCGGAAAGCTAGCATTTAGGGAAGTAGTATATTTTGTGTGCGCTCCGAAAAAATATGTACCTTTGTGGTAGTTAATGCATGTTTTATGAGACGACTGATTAAGCATATAGAGCAGCTCCTATACCGTGAGGAGTGCGTAGTAGTACCTGGCTTGGGAGCTTTTATCCTACATCAGGACGCCGCTGTGGCTGATGAGCCTAAGGGGCTTATCTACCCAGGGCGTAGCCGTATCTCTTTCAATGGTGCACTGAGCCAAAATGATGGTCTCCTTGTGCAGAGCTATAGCGATGCTTTCTCTTTTGGCTATAAACGCTCGCTTGCCCTACTTGAGAGCGATGTGCAGGAGCTTCGTGCTCACCTCCTCACGAATGGCGTGGTTCAGATGGGCGAGATAGGCAAACTAATGCAGTCAAGAGGAGAGGAACAGATTCGCTTTATCCCAAATGAGTCTCACCCTTTCTCTATTGATCAATACGGGCTACAACCTGTCGCCATGCTTCCAAATGTGGGCAAGGTGGCTATGCCTGCTGATCGCAAAGCGAAAAGGAATGGGGACATCTATTACCTGCCCATCAATCTCAAACATCTGGCTTACGGCAGTGCCGCCGCTGCCATGGTAGCTCTAGCGCTCTTCATCCCCAATCAGAAACTGACTATTCCAAGTGATATCGCACAGTATCAGGCTGGATTTGTCACGACCGAGGTAGTAGAAGCACCTGCACCCGTGGTAGATACCACTCCTAGGATAGATGGTTTTGAAGTAGTTCAGAACGAACAGGGCAAGGGGCGCTACTACGTAGTGATTGCTACTCTTTCGGGCGAGAAGCGGATGGCAAAGTTCGTCGCAGATAACCCCGACATACGTAGTTTCGCTGCCGAAGGGGGGGTCTTGGTATCCCAAAGTGGGTTACATAGGATTTTTGCCAAGAGCTTTGAGGATGCATCTGAGGCACAAGCCTATCTCACTGAGCTTACAAGCAACAAAGAATACCGTACCGCTTGGGTACATAAACAATAATCATTATCATGACTCGGAGATGGGTGACCGCTATGGCGCTTCTCCTATTGGTGCTTCTGCCCGCTAAGGCGCAGAAGCGGTGGGGTGTAGTGCCTACAATAGGGGTTCAGGTTTCCCAAGTCATTCAGCAGAAGAGTGGCACTCCTCTTGTCACCATCAAAGGCGGCGTGATGGGGCACTATCTGCTCTTCTCAGGAGACCTCGGGCGGATTCGGATTGAAAGCGGGCTACTGGCAAGTGAAATAGGCTTTCGGGGCGAAGGTGGTAGCCCTATTAATCGGTACCATAGTACTGCGCTTGAGGTGCCAGTACTACTCGGTTTGGATATCAATCTCACCCAGCAGGTCAATAGTTTTCTGAGGATAGGATCTTACTATAGACGTACCCTTAGTGCGGTAGAGGAGGTTCACCCCAACGACTATGGCATCCAGGTGGGCGTAGGAGCCGAGTATGGGCACTGGGTGGTAGCCCTAGACGGGACATTTGGCACGCACAGTATCAATAGGGGGAAACAGGGTAAGGCAAAGCATATCAATGGTTGCCTCTCACTAGGATATAATTTTTAGGTTATGGAGATTAGTAAGATTGGTTCATTTGGTCTGAGAGATCATATTGTGGCTGCATTAGAACCAGCGAAGCAGGAGGGAACTCTGCTATCGCTAGTCGATGATGCAGCCCTTTTTATTGCGCCACAAGGAGAACAGAACTTGGTAGTCAATAGACTTTTACTCGAGGGAATTCACTTCGACCTCGTTTACTTCCCCCTACAATACCTCGGCTTCAAGGCCATCACATCCGCTGTAGCTGAGATTATCGGCATGGGAGGTACACCTAGGCAAGCAACACTCTGCGTGGGTCTTTCACGGAGATTTCAGGTAGAGGATGTAGACATCCTGATGCTTGGCGTAAAGGATGCGCTTGCGCTCTATGGCGTGGATCTTGTGAACCTAGAGGTCACTAGTTCGTACACAGGGCTTACCGTGGCGGTGACTTGTATCGGCTCCGTAGCCGAAGGAGAGGCACTCCGCAAGTCTACAGCTAAGAAAAATGACCTTATTTGTGTCACGGGCAATGTAGGAGCGGCCTATATGGGACTACAGTTATTGATCCGCGAGAAAGTAGCGTACGATGGCACAGAAGAGTTTCAGCCCAAGTTCGATGGGCGAGAGTATATCCTAAGCCGGCAGATGAAACCCATTGCACGCCTAGACATCCTCCGACAGCTTCAGGCTGAGGGCGTACGTCCTAGCGCCATGACGAATATCACCGATGGCTTGGCGAGCGACCTTATGCAGCTGTGCCATGCTTCGGGTGTAGGGGCAAGAATCTACGAGCAACGCTTACCTATAGATCACGAAACAGTAGGAATGGCAGAGGATTTTAGTCTCTCTCCTACACTCGTAGCACTCAATGGCGGAGAGGATTATGAGCTACTATTCACTGTACCTCTCGGTCTCAAAGACATTGTGGAGTCTATAGAGGATATTCGGCAGATAGGCTTTATCACAGACCAAGAGGATGGTATCCGCCTCGTCTCCTCGGGAGGTAGCGAGACATCCATTACGGCACAAGGATTTAATAGGGAGGAATAAGGGATATGAAGCAATACTTATACCTTATACAAAGGGTATTGGACGAAGGGATTGAGAAGGGCGATCGCACTGGCACTGGCACGAGAAGTGTCTTTGGGCATCAGATGAGGTTCGACCTTGCCGATGGTTTTCCCGTACTCACTACTAAAAAGCTCCATTTGAAAAGTATCATACACGAGCTCCTATGGTTTATCAAAGGCGATACCAACGTCAAGTATCTCCAAGATAATGGCGTGCGGATATGGAATGAGTGGGCTGACGAAGAGGGTAACCTAGGTCCTATTTATGGCGCCCAATGGCGCCATTGGCTCGACGCTAAAGGGCGTGAGCACGACCAGCTCAAGGAGGCAATAGAGACTATTAAGGCCAATCCCGACAGCCGCCGTATCATCGTCAGTGCTTGGAATGTAGGGGAGTTGGATGAGATGCACCTACCCCCATGCCACCTGATGTACCAGTTCTACGTAGCCAATGGCAAGCTCAGCTTACAGCTCTACCAGCGTAGCGCAGATATATTCCTTGGCGTTCCCTTCAATATCGCCAGTTATGCACTTCTGCTACAGATGGTGGCACAAGTTACGGGGCTAGAGCCAGGCACCTTTGTCCACACGCTTGGCGATGCCCACTTGTATTTGAATCATCTAGAGCAAGCTAGACTACAGCTAACGAGGAAGCCACGTCTACTTCCTCGTATGGAAATCAACCCTGAGATCAAAGCGATAGAGGACTTTAGGTATGAAGACTTCCAACTCGTCGGTTACGACCCACATCCACATATCAAAGCGGAGGTATCTGTATGAGCAAAGCCACACTACATATTATTGTAGCCATTGCAGATAATGGTGCTATTGGCTACAAAGGCGATATGCCTTGGGGACGCAACCTCCCAGCAGACCTTCGCCATTTCAAAGAGACCACCATGGGGCACCCTATCGTGATGGGACGCAAAACCTTCGAGAGCCTCCCCAATGGAGCACTTTCTGGGCGACAGAACATCATCGTTACCCGTAATAAAGACTACGCCCAAGAGGGTGCCACTGTAGTGCATAGCATAGAGGAAGCACTCGAAGTGGCTCAGGGCGACCAGTTATTCCTGATAGGCGGAGGCGAACTATATAGACAGGGGATAGATCTTGCCGATGTACTACATATCACGCTCGTACACCATGAGTGGCAAGAAGCCGATACCTACTTCCCCGATGTGGATATCGATACGTGGGCGTGTACTTCTATCGAGGAGCACGACGCCGACGAGCGCAATCTCTATCCTTATGCATTCACCACTTGGCATCGGAAGTAAGCTATGAGGGCATTTGAAGTCCTCTACGAGGATAACCACTTAATCATCGTAAATAAAAAGGCAGGCGAAATCACACAAGGTGATAGTTCGGGAGACGAACCATTGCCTGAGAAGATTAAGGCTTACCTCAAGGAGAAGTACGACAAGCCGGGGAATGTCTACCTCGGTGTAGTACACCGTCTGGATAGACCCGTAAGCGGTCTGGTGCTTTTTGCTAAGACCTCCAAGGCACTCTCCCGTATGAACACCCTCTTTAGGGAGGATAAGGTAAAGAAGACGTATCATGCAATAGTAGAAGCTCCTCCGCGAGAAAACGAAGGCACCCTTCGCCATTGGCTCAAGAAGAATGAGGCACAAAATAAGTCTTATATTGTCCCCAAAGGTACTTCGGGAGCCAAGGAGGCAATACTCCATTATAGAAGACTTTCCGACAGCGATCGCTATACCCTCCTAGAGGTAGACCTCGAGACAGGACGGCACCACCAGATACGCACCCAACTAAGTGGTATGGGGTGTATTATCAAAGGAGACCTCAAGTATGGTGCCAAGCGAAGCAACCCCGACGGCTCTATCTCACTACACGCTCGCCAGATTAGTTTTATTCATCCTGTGACTAAAGAGCCCATTACAGTAACCGCTCCTTATCCCGATGCTGATAACCTCTGGAAGCACTTTGGCAATAGAAAGAAGTAAGCCCTATTTCAGGTGAGGAAATACGATAGTTTACACAACGAGAGAGGGGTAGCACCGCTGTGGTGCTACCCCTCTCTCGTTACAATTAGAGCTACTAAAGTGATTAGTAGAGGATTGGTCTAATCTCTACACGGCGACCCTGTGGGTACTTGCTTTTGGTATCTTTCATAGAGTCGATACCCGAAGGAATGACTTCGAGTCGCGTACTTGGGATACCTTTCTTCATCAAGTAATCTGCCACAGCATTTACACGGCGCGCCGAGAGCTTATTATTATAGCTCATACGACCCTCTGGCGATGCATAGCCTCGAAGGGAGATTCGGAGATCATTCTCCTCCATCCACTTCACCACATTATCCAGAGTTTGCTCCGTCTCGCTATTGATAGCACTGCTATCAAATCCAAAATACGCAACACTCATATAGAGGTCAAGCTCCTTGAGGTCAAGCCCTGGTCTTAGGGCAATCGCCTTATCTGGTGTTACAGGCGTGGAGGATTTGCCATTCTTAGTGGCGGGTGTCAAAGTAGTAGCAGGCACAGTTGTGGTACCAGCTGATGGACTATTCTGAGCCACAACATAAGGCACCTGCTGACCAGGGGCGCCAGGCAATAGCTGGTTGATAATCGCTGGGTCAATATCGCCCTTGCTGAGTAGGATAGCATAGAGGAGGCGTTCCATCTGTGCTAATCGCTGCTCATAAGGTTCGGTATAGGTACGTGCTAATGCTTGATCGAGGGCACGGCGCTTCAGGGTCTCCACCTTGAAGCGGAGGAGCGCTGAATCCCTATGTGCTGCCTCTACGTAAGGCTGGCGTGCCTCCACAATAAGCTTAGCGATGAGTTCCTCCGCCTGCTCACGTGAGATAGGCAGAAGGGCGTCATCAGACAATTCATCGTATCCCTCAGCACTACGTATAGCCTTCCACACATCTTGCTCCAGCTGATTATTGGAGCCTTGGACTACCACAAGGGAATCAGTAGTCACCACCTCCTGTGCTTGGGCATTGCCCAAGCCTAGGAGTGCGGCAGCTATAGCTGAGATTATTATCAGTGGGCTTCTCATTGTCTTCAATGTTTAGAATAAGAAGCGATAGCCTACAGATACTTGGTTATTCTTGAAGAATCCTCTTGAGACATAGTCTGCGAAGAGCTCACCAGAAGTACCTAGCTTGAAGTTAGCACCTACGATAATATTGGTTCCGAACTTAAGACCAGCGCCATGGCTGTAAAGACCTAGTCCAAGACCTGCGTATGGATCAACAACAGAGTCATGAAGACGGATATTGTATACCACATTAGCACCAAGGTCAAAAGCATTCTTAGTACCGAAACCAAACATCATTTCTGGCATGAAGTCGAGGTCAGTATCAGAGATCTGCATATAACCACGCATACCTACCATCCACTGTGTCCCCTCACCGAAGTTGAGACCGGTAACGCCAGCAAGGCGATTGAGCTTAAGGAAACCATACTTCACCCTAGCGGCATCCTCTGCAGGCTGACCGTACACTGTAGTACCAGGTGCTACTGTAGCAGGAGCAGCCACTACAGGAGCTACCCTCTGAACAGGTGCTACTTGAGCTACATTAGGAGCATAAGTCTGCTGCCTATCGATACGATCCACTAGGCGGCGCATCTCATTCACCAATTGCTGATTGGTAAGATCCTGAGTCGTTACAGTAGTCGTCTTAGTCCCGTTCTGCCCATTCTGTGCATTTAGGGCAGCTACGATGATATTCATCTCAGAGTCGCTGAACTGGCTTGCACGAGTATTCTCCTCACGGCGAATCTTATTGAGGATACGATCTACCATCTCCTCAAACTCGCTCTTAGTCATCATACGACCGCTACCTTCACGGACAGCCTGACTACCGAAGATAGTAGCACGAGTGTTATTTTGGCGCTCGCCATTCTGCATCTCATTCACCCTATCATTTACGTTGTCATCAGCAACACCGCTCACCGGCTCGTATGCCGAACGACCAAGGTTAATACGTACACCTGCATTGTAGGCAAGGCTAGTGTATACATCGTCAACTACAGTATTGAGCACCTTGTCGTTGCCGCTTGATAGCATAGCATTGACCGAACCAAATAGCGCTACATACTTAGAGAAAGGCACCTCTACACCTGCACCTCCAGTAAGGAATAGGTTATGGATATTGAAGCGCTCAGATACATCCTTTGAGCTACCAGGAGCGTCAGGGTCCGTTGGGATAAGGCTGTTGTCATCAAGGTAACCAGCACCGAGTGTTAGGTAAGGCACAATACCTCTTGGCTGATTGAGACGGAAGATAAGGTTACCTCCGTACATCTTGAGGTTCTTATTGAACTTGAAGTTGAGCTTCTGAGGCTCCTCAGTCCCCTGATAGTAGAATGCTCGTAGACCTACTAGGCTAGAGAAATCCACACCAGCAGCACCTCCGACAAACCACTGGTCTGCCTGACCAAGCTTCTCATGGAAGTCGGCATATACGATACCTGGCTCAAGTACAAACTTCATACCACGGAATCCATCCTCGAAGAGGTTGCTGTACTTCATGGTCTCGTCGTTGAACCTAGAGGTACCACCTACTGTGATATCTAGAGAAGCTAGTGCACTCCAGTTACCCCAGCGCTTTGCCTTATCATCGATAGTAGGGTTCAGGAATACATCATTCATCTTCATCTGTAGGTTGCGACCCTCTACTGATAGAGCCACACGCTCAGAGAGGTTAAACCTTACCCCTGCACCGGCAGAGAGATATATTTGCTTATCCTTTTTCTTAGCATCCTCGATTACACCAATCGTGGTATCGAAAGGATTGTAGTCTAGCATCTGTACACCTCCTCCTACAACAATATATGGTGCTACAGCATAAGAGCTATTCAGGATATTGAACTTTAGCTCACCACCCACACGGGTAATGTCCATGTCCATACCATCTAGTTTCTGTAGAAAATCAGGCTTATCAGTAAGCCAACCCTTCTGCTCAAACGCACTCTTTAGGTTGATAGACTTCTCAAATGTACCTCTTAGCTCTACATAGGGACCAAAACCAATTCCTAAACGAGCGCCATAGAAAGGTGAATTCTTGAGTGCAACATTCTGGTTCCACCAGTTATAAGAAGCACTAGGTGATAGAGTAAAACTGACACCATCCACCTGCGCATTAGCAGTGGAAAAGGCAGAAAACCCTAGTAATCCGCCAAGCATTAACGAGTAAATTTTCCTCATGTTTGTAATACTTATATAATAAAATTAACGTTTGATAATCATTTAATATCGGCAAATCCAAAAGCCATTCGCCGTAGCCTTGCCGTAGCCATTCAGTTCTATAACCACCGGATTATAAAAAAGGTTCACAATAAGCTCTATATACGTAGAAATTATATCAATACCTACCTATTTGGTAATCGATGAATAATACTTATCTTTGTTCCGACGTTAGTATTAATTTTGAGTGAATATAATTATGAACAAGAAAATCATGGGCGCATTGGTCGCTGTTATAGCGATGTTTGGCCTCAGCGCAAATGCGCAGAACGTTATGGATAAGGGTAGCAGTATCTTCACCGTAGGCGTAGGTATCACTAATCACCGTATCCCTCTTTCCGTAGCTTTTGATCACGGTATCGTAGGCAACGTATTCGACAGCCCTGATGCAACCCTCTCTCTTGGTGGTATGCTTGGTACTAGTTTTGGCAGAGGACACAATGGACTTTTCATAGGTCCACGTGTAGGTCTTCACTACCACTTTATCCCACAACTCGATACCTACATGTCTCTGATGCTTGGGCTTGAGGCTGGCAAATACAAAGACCATAACGTAAGCACCGATTGGCACTCCGACATGGGTTGGGGTGCTCATGTAGGTGCACGCTATATGTTTACACCTACTGTCGGTGGCTTTATCGAGCTAGGCTATGGCTATTCATTTGCCTCATTTGCCAATATTGGTCTAGCATTTAAGCTCTAAGCAGTGAGGGTTTCAATATAATGAAGAAGGGGCTGATGTGGCACACCCATAGGTGTCCTGCGTCAGCCTCTTTTGTTTACAAATGAATCAGCTCATAACGACAAAGAGAGACTGGCGACAGCTCCTACTGATGGCTAAGACCTTTTTCCTCATCGGAGGATTTACCTTCGGTGGGGGGCAAGCCATGATTCAGCTAATACGCACCGAGGTAGTAGACAAATACCACTGGCTCGAGGACAAAGAGTTTCTCGACCTCTTTGCCATGGCACAGTCCCTCCCAGGAGTATTGGCGGTGAATATCTCCATCTTTATTGGCTACCGAATCCAGGGCATCCTCGGAGCCATAGTATGTGCCCTCACCTGCACATTTCCAAGCTTCGTCATCATCCTTGTTATCGCTATTTATGCCCATAGCTTCAAGGGCAATCCTACTATAGAAGCCATCTTCAAGGGCATCCGCCCCGTAGTCGTCTCCTTGATTGCTGCCCCAACCATCACTATCTGGAAAGCTCTGGGGCTAGGCTGGAAGTGGCTGTGGATACCCATCGTCTCGGCTCTATCTGTATGGTTATTGGGGATTAGTCCCGTCACGGTCATACTCGTCTCCGCTCTACTAGGCTGGATGTACACCTTATATATAAGTAAGAAAGGAGAGAATAATACATTATGATATACTTGCAACTCCTCCTCGTCTACCTCAAGATAGGCTTAGTCGGCTTCGGTGGTGGATACGCCATGCTCTCCCTTATCCAGGAAGAAGTTGTAGAGCGACACGCTTGGCTTACCATCCAGGAGTTTACAGATATTGTGGCTATCTCCCAGATGACTCCAGGACCTATCGGCATCAATAGCGCCACCTATATCGGGTACACCGTCACGGGCTCTATATGGGGCTCTGTTGTAGCAACTACTGCGGTAATGATTCCTTCATTCGTACTCGTGCTACTCATCTCCCTCTCCTTCGCCAAGATCAAAAACAACTTCCACTTCAAAGCCATATTCACAGGCATTCGCCCTGCCTCAGTAGGACTCATTGGGGCAGCATTCCTACTGCTCCTCAATGGGGAAAACTTTATCGACTACACCAGTGTTATTCTCTTTCTTATTGCCTTTGTACTGGTGGTCAAGAAATGGATGCACCCCATCCTAGTTATTGTACTGGGGGGCATAGCGGGCTACTTCATCTATATCTAAGATGAGCTTGTCACCAAGAATAAGTACCTTTGTACCTATAGAAGACATAACATTATGAGTACAATCAATCAGATACAAGACGAGATAATAGAGGAGTTTTCTCTCCTCGACGATTGGATGGATCGATACGAAATGATTATCGACATGGGCAATGACTTACCCTCTATGCCTGAGGCAGAGAAAACACCTGATCACATTATCGAAGGCTGCCAAAGCCGAGTGTGGATCAATGGAGAAGTAGATAGCAACGGGCTTCTCCAGCTTCGTGCCGATAGCGATGCCGTGATTGTGAAAGGCATCATAGCCATGCTACTCAAGGTGCTCAGCGGACAGAAGCCTGCCGAAATAACCAATGCCGACCTTTACTTCATCGACAAAGTAGGGCTCAAGGAGCACCTCTCCCCCACGCGCTCCAATGGACTACTCAGCATGGTGCGCCACATCAAGCTCCTCGCCACTACTCAGCAGTAAGGAGCCTACACCCAGCCCCCCCTCTCCGAGGTGGCTGTCGGGGGACAGTTGCCACCACGAACCACGGGGCAACGCATAAGCGGCAACAAACAAGTGCAATGCATTAGGGATGAGAGGATTGACTATATCACTCTTTATGATAATAGCTCATGCGTTTCACTGATACCCTCCTAGATTCCGCAAAGTGTGCGTTAGCCCCTGATTATTAGTAGGTGGCACTATTGATAATTAAAGCCCTGTATTCAAGGAGAATACAGGGCTTATGTCCCTAATTTTTTGTA
>NZ_KB904270.1 GCF_000379925.1 Porphyromonas levii DSM 23370
AGCTCATTGGCTTTGAAGAGCAATTCCTTTAGAATCGTGCCGCTGATAGATGACTCAGCAGCGAAAAGAACACCAAGTGTAAGGTGGTTGTGCGTATCACTCTGACCAATATCAAGGATGGTCACATCATGCTTTGCTAGCGTTTCGGTAATCGCTGCCGAAATACCAGGTCTATCCTTACCACTAAAGATGGCAAGGATTAGTTCTTTGTTGTTTTGCTCTTTATTATCCATTGTCTTTCCATTGTTATTATTATACAATGCGAAGCAAATGTACCTATTTCTGAACATATAGGCAATAGGTTGCTGATTGCTTCGATTTTGGCTAATTTTGCTACTCAATATATATAGTTCTGTATGAAAAGAATCAATGGGCGATTACTCGCCCCAATAATGATACCATTCCTACTTGTAGGGATTCTATATGGATGTGCCAATCGAGTAGCGCCTGATGGCGGACCTTACGATGTGACACCACCAAAGCTCGTCAGTAGTTCTCCCGAAGATAGGGCACTAAATGTAAGCAAGAAACGCTTCGTACTCACCTTCGACGAGTATATACAAATCCAGGATATAGCCAATAAGGTAATCATCTCTCCTCCCCAGATTACTCAGCCTAAGATAGTAGCTGTGGGCAAGAAGGTAACGGTGGAACTGGAAGACGATCTTATCCCAAATACGACTTACTCCATAGACTTTACCGATGCTATTGTGGATAACAACGAGGGTAATCCACTGGAGAACTTCTCGTATGCCTTCTCCACGGGCAATGAAATAGACACCATGGAGATCAGTGGTCGAGTGATTAACATTCGTAACCACGAACCCATGCAGAGCTTACTTGTAGGTGTGCACCCAGAGTCTGCGGGCTGGAACGCTTTTACAGATACGACCTTCAGCCGCATGAGTAGGACTGGAGACCGTGCACAGTTTGTAATGCGAAACATGAAGCAAGGGAGCTACAGAGTGTATGCTCTGAAAGAGAGCGATGGCAACTATCGCCACGATATGCCTACAGATGGGGTAGCATTCCTCAATGAGCTTATCACTACAAGCGCAATGGCAGCTACTCGGCAAGATACGACTTGGGTGGATAGTCTTACCATAGACACGATAAAGACAGTGGCATATACACGCTACCTGCCGGATGATATCGTGCTGCTCTATTACGTGCCAGAAGCAAAGCGTAGATTTATTAGCAAGCGCGAGCGCCCCGACTCTATGCAACTAAGACTTGTGTTCAGTGCCATACCCGAAGGCAAAATCAAGGTACGCCCTATCGACTCCCTTGCTGTGCAAGGCGGCAGTACACCAGTTCTCGATATCAATAGAGAGAAGAAGGAGGTAATGGTCTACTTTACGGACCCTACATGGAAGAGGTATAAGGAGTTTGAAGTCTCTTATACTTCGGTAGACTCCCTAGAGCTACCTATCATGGTGCATGACTCTCTCACGCTCCGCCCATCTGCCCCTAAGCCGATAGAAGACAAGGGGAGACTGAAGGAGACTAATGACAGTATTGCGAAGCCGAAGAGCCCGCTTACGCTTCGCTTCGAGCATAAAGGGGAAGGTGGGACCAGTGATAGCCTGCTCTTCTATAGCTCTCTGCCTATCACTCCTGAGGCATTTAAGGCCTTTGAGCTATTCAATGCGCAGGACTCCATCCTCAAGCCGGTAACCATAGACTCTATCTATCTACTCCCTGGGCGTACTACCGTGGGAATGATAGAGGCGAAGCTATCGTACGACACGAGCTATGAGCTGTATGCCGACAGTGCTAAGTTTACCGATGTGTATGGGCACATGCTCGATGAGACGGTGGTAGATGCGTTCAAGACGAAAGCGAAAGACGCTTTTTCTCAGCTCTCCATCACGGTAGATGGCGTTGAGGGACCATTTATTGGCGAACTCCTCTCTACCCAAGATGCTGTGCTAAGAGTAGTATACTCCGATAAGCCGACCTTACACTTCAAAGATATTAAGCCTGAGAAGTATGGTTTCCGACTCATCGTGGACAGCAATAATAATGGCAAGTGGGATGCAGGCAACTACCGCGACTCTATCCAGCCAGAGATGGTCTACTACATGCCGAAGATTATTGAAGTAATGGCGAACTGGGATGTAAAGGAGACGCTATCTCCTCTTGCTACCAAGATAGATAAACAGAAGCCCGAAGAGTTGATTAAGAATAAGCCCAAGGCTAAGGAGAAAAAGGATCGCAATAAAGAGCGTGAGGAACAACTCCGCAGACAACGCCAAGGTAATAACCAAGGCATGGGTGGCTTAGGTGATATGGGCGGCATGGGTGGACTAGGAGGCATGAACGACATGATGGGCGGAGGACGAATGTAGTCTAGCCATCAGTAGTCCCGACACCGCATAATAACCACAACCGCTACCATTGAGCATATCAAGCTCTGGTAGCGGTTGTGCTATATGCAGGGCAGTGAAAAAGTGCACTCCTCATTCTCGAGAGGTATTACACCCTCTCTACACTCTTAATCCCTGGGAGCGTACGTAAGGACTTTAGTAAAGGATTGAGGCGAGAAGCTTCCTTTATATATATATGCAGCGTAGCTTGGAAGAGTCCATCTGCGCTCTGTATATTATAGCTACGGAGCGTAAGTTCCTTCTCAGTCCCCACCTGACTAACGACAGCATTGACCACGCTAAGATCATCATGCCCAATTACCCTCAGCACAACCTCACTCCCTCGAGAGGTATCACCTTTCCACCTAGCCTTGAGGATACGATAACCGAATCTATTGAATAAATCAGGAGCATTGGGGCAATTCATTCTATGAATTCGGATACCGCTTCGGGAAGTAAAGGCAAATATCTTATCGCCATATATAGGATTACAACACTTAGCAAGCTGATAATCGATGCCCGATAGGTTATTATCTATCGTTAGGATATCCTCTGTCTCCTCAGCAATAATCTTCTCAGGCAGAGTACTAGAGACAAACTTATCTGCCGAAATATGGCGCTCCTCAGCCTGCTCAGGTTCCTGAAATGCCAGTTTATACTCATCGAGGAACGTATCTAGGTCTGTCTGCTTATTCTGAATTGCGAGGAAGAAGTGACTTGTTGCCTTGTACCCCTTACGCCTTACGAGCTTGGTGAATACAGCCTCATCGTACTCCAGCTTCCGATTACGCAGACGGCGGTTGAGCTCCTCACGCACTAGCTGAATAGACTTTTCAGACTCTATCCTCAGCCATTGCTTAATCTTATTTCTCGCCTTGCTCGTTATCACATACCTCAACCAATCCTGCTTAGGTGTCTGATTGGCAGAGGTATTTATAGAAACGGTATCACCATTCTGTAATTGCTGTCGGATGCTTACATTGCGACCATTGACCTGAGCAGAGACTGTCTTCTCGCCAATCCCCGAGTGTATAGCATAGGCGAAGTCGAGGATAGAAGCACCTTTGGGCAACTTTACTAAGTCCCCCTTGGGTGTAAAGACATATATCTCCTCATCATAGAGATTCATCCTAAACTCCTGCATCACCTCTTCGCTGGTAGCAGACTTATTCTCTAGCGTCCTGCGAACCGTGGTCATAAACTCATCCAGTCCACTCTCGCTCTTCACCCCCTTGTATCTCCAGTGTGCAGCGAGACCCTTCTCCGCTATCTCGTCCATACGTTCGGTACGAATCTGCACCTCTACCCACTTCTGTTGGGGTCCCAATACCGTGATATGCAGACTTTCGTAACCATTAGACTTTGGGATAGATAACCAATCCTTCATCCGCTTAGGATTGGGTTGGTACATATCTGTGATGATAGAGTATGCCTTCCAGCACTGGCTTCTTTCCTCCTCTAGTGGTGCATCGATAATGACACGTATAGCGAATAGGTCATAAATAGCCTCGAACTCTATCTTTTGCTTCACTAGCTTATTACGGATAGAGGAGATAGACTTCGTTCTTC
Source organism: Porphyromonas levii DSM 23370 (assembly GCF_000379925.1). Classification (GTDB taxonomy): domain Bacteria; phylum Bacteroidota; class Bacteroidia; order Bacteroidales; family Porphyromonadaceae; genus Porphyromonas_A; species Porphyromonas_A levii. Next base: position 3,939 of record NZ_KB904270.1, read on the forward strand.
CCTTTATCGTAAACATTAGTCCCGACTCCTCCAAAGCCTTCTTAACTGGATCGATAAAAGAAGCAATATAAGTATCGCGTGTCTTCTTGGTAGCAGCCAGCTTGTCTTTAATAAAATTATATATCTCCCTATCCGTATACTTGAGGCAAAAGTCCTCCATCTCACCCTTGATATTGTACAGCCCCATACGGTGCGCCAGAGGGGCATAGAGGAAGGAAGCCTCCATACTGAGATCCAACTGTAGATCCTCTGAAAGATAATCACCAGCAAGGCGAAGCTGCACCAGTCGCTCGGAAATCAAGATAAGGATAACACGCACATCCTCAGCGAAAGATAGTAAGAAGTGGCTAAAGTTGTCCGAAGTAACCACAGCATTCTTGGCATACAAATCGGTCACCTTTTGCATCAAGCGCAATAAGTAGAGCACATCCTCACTCAGGAAACCCTTCAACTCCTCTTGCTTTACAACACCATCCCGCAAGGGTAATTGTAGGAGTACGGCCATGATAGGCGTACCTCCTATTCCCATCTCATCTACAAGGGTGGTCGCCGTCAATAGTCGCCGAGCTAGGGGATGTATCCCAAACTGATCCTTAAGATCAGGGCGCTCCTTCAGGTACTTCTGTAGTATTTCCTTTACCCTATACCACTCTTTTTCAGAGACATTATGGGGTAAAGCATCGAGACGAACTATAAGCTGCTCTATTGTCGAATATTGATCTAAATCAGTATACTTCTTCATAAAAACTCATTTTATACCACTGGTACGATATAAAAGTAGAGCAAGATACAAATATTCCTTTCAAAATACCAGTAGTCACTATAGTTTTCTATACCTTTGCATCATCATTTCAAATATGGAAAAATATCCAATTGAGTATTTCACTTTTAACTAATAGAAGATTAAACATGAAGAAGTTTATAACAGCTACTGCCTCTATGGCACTCTTATTGGGCGCTTGTTCTACAACAGAAAAGGCGCCAGAGTTCAAGGTGACAGCCACAGGCCTGCCCGCCGAAGCTAATGGTACCTACGCCTATATTTACGATGTAACCAATGAGGTCGTGGACTCCGCACTGATAGAAAATGGTTCGTTTACCTTCGTATCGCCAGCCAATGACTCAATTGTCAATGTAGTAAAGCTGATGGACACACCTCTGCTTTTCGCTCGTGAGGCTGGGGAGTATACTTTTACTATCACAACCGACTCCATTAGTGACGAAACAAGTATCATCCGTAGCGGTGCTGAGAACAGCGCATTTATGAAGCTACAAAACCTCTATGACGAGTTGAATGACGTAGAAACAAGGTATACTAATGATATAGAGTCAATTGCCGAGAACATCTTAACACCAGATAGTACCCTCACGAAGGAGCAAGAAGCGCAGATTGACTCTATCTATACTATCATGGATACGGAAGCAACGAAAATCAATAAGAAGTATTTCTCAGAGGCTACCAATGCGAGTGTGCAGATTGCAGCACTCAGAAATATGCGTCGCTCAATAGAGCCAGAGGAGTTCATTGCTCTCTACGATCAGGCTCCAGAAAGCCTCAAGGCAGAGAAGTCTCTAGCTACATTCTACAAGACTAGTGTGGCAGCTGCAAACACCGCTGTGGGGAAGCAGTTTGTCGACTATCAGATGACCAACCCAGCAGGCGAGACCAAGATGCTTAGTGAATTCCGTACTGAAGGTAAGTACTTCCTACTCGACTTCTTCGCATCATGGTGTGGTCCTTGCCAAAAGTCTATGCCTGTCTTAGCTCAGATAGAGAAACAATATGCTAAGATACTCTCTTCGGCTAGCATCGCTATCTGGGAGCGCGATGAGGATGGTACGGCTTATGCCAATGCTGTAAAGAAACTCAAGATCACTTGGCCTACCTTCCAAGACGGCAATCGTATTGATGGCAAGAACCAAAGTATGGGTGCTGAGACCTATGGCGTAATAGGTGTACCTACTTTCATCCTCTTCTCTCCAGAAGGCGAGATCATCGTACGTACGCACGATGTTACCGAAATCAAGGCTAAGCTCGACGAGCTCAATAAGTAATATGCATCCCAAGGAATAGGGAATAGTGTTACATATAATCGAGACGGCTATGCTCAACAGAGCATAGCCGTCTCGATTCTTTTCTAGGTTAGGGTACAGCTTCGTTACTTTCTTCTCACGCTAGGGAGGAGATAGGTCTGCATACAATACTCCTATGGTATCACTATTTTCAAGAGCTACTCCCTAGAGTAGAGAGAGTCCCTCCCCAGAGGGACTGGAGTTTTTCCCGCGAGAGACTCGAGTCCCTCGCGGGAGAGACTAATGCAAATAGCTAGAGTAAATATTGTCGCGACCTAGAGAGAGAAATGCTTGAGACGTGCTAAAGCCTTGCCAGATGGTACTAAATTGTTATCTTTGCGATTATATTAAAATGCAATTAAATTGGGAATTATGATATTGCGCAGAAGTATACTTTGGGGATTACTAATCGTAGTAGGGTTATTTATGAGCTCAACGCTTGTGTTTGCTCAGCAGTCTACGAGAAGCCATACTGTAGTGGCTGGAGAAACACTCTATGCGATTAGCCGCCAATACGGCGTAGCTGTGGATGAACTCATCAGGCTCAATCCAGAGGCTAAAAATGGGATAAAGATTGGGGAAGAAATCAAGCTTCCGGGCACTAAAACTGCTAAAGAAGCGACCTCAGGACCTACCTACCACAAGGTAGGAGCGGGCGAAACGCTTTACTCTATTTCAAGGAAATATGGGATTTCACCCAATGCATTACTGGCAGCGAATAGTTCTATTAGTAATGCAGATAAGCTATCGGAGGGCATTATTATAGTGATTCCAGAAGCACAGAACGATAATTTTGTAGTGAGAGAACAGGGGACGACTCCTACCACAAGTAAAACGCCCCAAAAGGTGACAGGCTTGAAGACCTACAAAGTGCCTGCAGGGGCTACTATTTACAGTCTACTACAAGAGACGGGATGGTCTGAGGAGCAATTGTTTCACTATAATCCTCAGATACGAAGTGGGCTAAAGGCAGATGTAACTATCTTGATTCCTGACACTTCCCTACCTAATAATGTAGCGGTAAATAGCCAAAGAGCTTTCCCTATGGATTCGGGGTATACAGTGGTCTTGGCACTGCCTTTTAGTAACGATAAGGGGCGACGCTTTGCGATGTACTACGAGGGTTTCTTGATGGCTTTACTCGAGGCAAAAGAAGCGGGTACGAACATCCATCTTTATGCTGTCGATAGTAATGACTCAAGTATGACTGAGACTTCTGGGTTACTTGGTAGTCTGCCGAAGATAGACATGATTCTGGGCGGAGTCTCGGATAATTCTATTAATAAACTAGCAGAGATTGCAAGGGCAAAAAATGCTACTTACGTGATCCCATTCACCTCGAGAGACTATACAGAGATAGCAGAGAGGGGCGCAAAGCTATACCAAGTGAATACACCCCACCAAGCCTTGTTTGATGAGACTGCTCGGAAGTTCGCATCCGAATTTAAGGGCTCTGTTGTTCAATTTGTGAAGTTCCCTGGGGACACGAACAATAAGGAGGCTTTCATTTCTACCCTCAAGCGAGAGCTTGACAGAGTACATATCCCATACAGAGAAGTCGATCAGTCAGAATTTAGAGATGTGAGCGCTGTACAATCCCTCGCTATGGATAATCTTAAAGCTGTGGTTGTACCGGATGCAGGCTCAATGACGGCGGCCAACAATGTGCTGACAACGATTGCTCTAGCTCAAGATAGTTTGGGGATATACAATGTTACTGCGTTTGGTTATCCTGAGTGGCAGACATATGGCAATTCTATTAGTCAGAAGCTCAAGAAGATCGAGGGCACTTTCTATACCACGTTTTTCTCGGAGCCTGAAAATAGCACCTACAAGGAGTTTGAAAAGGAGTTTAGGGGTTGGTACGAGCATGGTCTGGGTACCACCTACCCTAGATACAGTCTGCTCGGATACGATACAGGTCGCTACTTCATCACCATGATGAGTAACAGTGCTAGCCTACCCAAGGTATGGCGAGGGATTCAGAGTAAGTTCGAGTTTGAGCAAAGTACTCGCTCAGCAGGACTGAAGAGTAATTTGGGCGTGTTTTTTATCCAGTATAGAAGGACAGGTGAAGCGAGGAGGGACTAATGCGTAAGTTCATATATACTACAGCACTACTACTGTTGTCACTAGTAGCCGTGGAGGCATCGGGACAAGCACTGAAGTATCAACCTCGTTTTATGGTTGGTCCTACGGTGGGCATCAATATTAGTAATATGATTTTTGCCCCTAAGGTATACCAAGGGCTGAAGATAGGCTACGATGCTGGTGTGGTATTGCGCTACGATGTAGGGCATGTCTATGATATGCCCAATGTGGTTGGAGGTATATGGCTAGAAGTAGACTATTCGGTTCGCGGATGGAAAGAGAAGCCTCGAGACCTACCAGAACAATATGCGAAGTCCAATCTCACCTACCAGCGGACGCTCTCTTATGTAAGTGTTCCTGTACTTACCCACCTTACATTTGGGCAGAAAGCCCTAAAGTTCACGGTAGACTTGGGAGCCCACTTCGGGTATCTTTTGGCGGAGAGTTCGAGTGGCAACTTCCCAAAGGACGGGATTCAAGGAGTGGTTACTCGACAGCATACAATGCCAGTGGAGCATAAATTTGCATGGGGTATAGGTGGTGGTGTAGGTAGTGAGTATCATTTCGATAAGATAGTTGCAGGCATACGTGCTTCATATGTATATGGGTTGGGTGAAATCTATGGTAACTCCCGAAGTGACTACTTTGGTAAATCCTCAGAGCAGGTGATAGCAGCTAAGGCATACGTACTTTTCTCTTTCTAGTGTATAAACTACTCAATTCCCCTTTGTAGAGTTGTAAATAAGCAAAAAAAATAGTATTTTTGCCAAAAGCTTAAGACGGTTCCAACAACTTACTATCATATAAAAGCTTTACATTAGTTTCATACATTAAAGTTGATTATAATATAAATGAAGCCAATTAATATTGAACGTCATTACACATGTTCGTGTTATGCTGGAGGTGACGAAGGTACTTACTTCGAAGTTCAAATGAACGCACAGGAGTCTTCTGAGATTACTAGTGGTAGTCAAATTCTCTTGGTATTCGTCAATTGTAACGATACTAGATATACCATTTCAAGTAGCGAAGAAGGTACCCCTAATAATGTAAATGAGACGCGCAATGCTCCTTTCGGGATGCTTATCGATAGTAATCATACCCTACGCGTTATGCTAGGAGAGCGTGGTGTACTTCAGATATTCAAGTTCGATAGAATCTCACACCTCTGCAATGGTTACAGTTTTAGTAACCTTCGGAGATATGCCCCACTAACAATGGCGCACAGGACTATCGAGGTATACGAACCACTTAAACTTGCTTTGGCTACTATTTATAGGTACTACAACGATGGTCTGAAGTGCTCTGATATGATGGAAGCCAAGCTCAAGGAGGTATTCTTTGTCCTTTCGGGATACTACAAACCAGAGGTATTGGGAGAACTACTCGCTCCTCTCTTGAGGAAAGAAGTAGACTTCAAGGAATTTGTGATGATGAACCACTATCGTGCGAAGTCTGTTCAGGAGCTAGCAGAACTACGTGGAATGGATCTACGAAAGTTCAATAAGCTATTTAAGGAGACTTTCAATGTACCTCCATATACATGGATGCTGGAGCAGAAAGCAGATCTAATAGAGGAACGACTATCGGATCCTACCGTACCATTTAAAGATATTATGGATGAGTTTAGGTTCTCTAGTCCCAGCCACTTTACTGTGTTCTGCCGTAGACAATTCAATAGGACGCCATCACAGCATCGTAAGGAGCTCGTGAAAGAAGAGGCTGAGCGTAGGGCTGCTGAGCGTAGGGCAAATAACCCTCACTACTACAACCAGACTGGAAAGGGGATGTAATCGCTCTTTCAGTTTCAGACAACACAAAAGGGCTCGCTTGGATAATCCCAGCGAGCCCTTTTGTGTTGCGCTTCGTATTGTCTACTTAGACATTAAATCGGAAGTGCATGATATCGCCATCTTGCACAATGTAATCCTTACCTTCTACAGCAAGTTTTCCAGCCTCCTTGACTCCCTGCTCACTTCCATAAGAGATAAAGTCGGCGTACTTAATTACCTCGGCACGGATAAACCCTTTCTCGAAGTCAGTGTGGATAACACCTGCAGCCTGCGGTGCCTTCCACCCCTTAGTATAAGTCCAAGCCCTGACCTCTTGCACACCAGCAGTAAAGTAAGTCTCGAGGTTTAGTAGTGCGTATGCACTGCGAATAAGTCGTGACACACCGCTTTCCTCTAGACCAGCAGCCTCAAGGAACTCCTGTCGCTCCTCGTAGGTCTCTAGCTCGGCAATCTCACTCTCGGTCTGAGCAGCTATTACGAGTATCTCTGCGCCCTCATACTTTACTGCCTCACGAACCATCTCCACATACTTATTCCCAGTGGCAGCAGACGCTTCATCCACATTACATACATATAGGATAGGCTTTGCGGTTAGGAGGAACAGCTCCTTAAGTGCCTTCTGCTCCTCCGGCATATCAAAGGATACTGTGCGTGCCGACTTCCCTTCGAGCAAAACAGAGTGTACCTTGGAGAGTACATTAAAGAGCACCTTTGCCTGTGCGTCACCACCTGTCTTTGCCTGTTTCTCTACTCTTTGGATACGGGATTCAACTGTCTCAAGGTCTTTGAGCTGTAACTCCATATCGATTACTTCCATATCTCTTACGGGATTGACTGAGCCATCGACGTGAGTGATATTATCATCATCAAAGCAACGTAGTACATGGATAATCGCATCGGTTTCTCTGATATTTGCGAGAAACTTATTGCCAAGTCCTTCTCCCTTACTAGCCCCCTTGACTAGACCTGCAATATCAACAATTTCCACTGTAGTCGGCACTATTCGCTGTGGATTCACTAATTCTGCAAGCTTATTTAACCGCTCATCAGGGACTGTTATCACACCTACGTTAGGCTCGATAGTACAAAAGGGGAAATTAGCTGACTGTGCCTTCGCATTAGAAAGGCAATTGAAAAGAGTAGACTTCCCTACGTTTGGTAGCCCAACAATACCGCATTGTAATGCCATACTTACTTATTATTACTTTGGTTAATACTCTTCTTATACTCTTCTAGATGCTTCTCTAGATCTATGGGGTTAGCGACGACTTCTTCGCTGACCGCAGCATCTATCACTTGCTTAATATCTGTAACGTATACAAACTCCAAACCCGAGAGGTACTCTGACTTGATCTCCTCTATGTCCTTACGATTATCCTCGCACAGTACAATAGTCTTGATCCCATAGCGCTTAGCAGCGAGGATCTTTTCCTTTATGCCTCCAACTGGTAACACCTTCCCTCTCAGTGTTATCTCTCCAGTCATCGCCAGATTAGGCTTCACCTTGCGCTGTGTAAAGGTAGAGATAAGCGAGGTCACTAGTGTTATTCCCGCACTTGGACCATCCTTAGGAATAGCACCTTCGGGCACATGGATATGTACGTTGAGTGAGTCGAAAAGCTCGAATGGAATGCCATAGGTCTTTGAATTACTCTTGATATACTCCATCGCTAGAATCGCAGACTCCTTCATCACATCCCCAAGATTACCGGTGATGGTTAGCTTACCAGACTTAGATGGACTTATAGCGCTCTCTACTAGGAGTACCTCCCCACCTACGCTTGTCCACGCAAGACCAGTTACAACACCCGCTCTATCATTACCCTCATACCGCTCATCTAAGAACTTAGGAGAGCCAAGATAGTCTTTCAAGTCCGTAGGATTGATAGTAATAGGTAGCATAAGAGATACATCTGCTTCATCTTCAGCCGACGCAATCTTACGCGCCACCTTGCGAAGTAGTGATGCTATAGCCTTCTCCAACTGACGTACCCCGCTCTCACGGGTATAGCCCTCGATAAGAGCAGCTATCGTACGTTTCCCTATCTTCACTTGGTTTTTCTTAAGACCATGATTCTCTATCTCCTTAGGAATAAGATGGCGAGTAGCAATCTCCACCTTCTCCTCCATGATATAACCACTCACCTCTATCATCTCCATACGATCACGAAGTGGGGCAGGGATATCACCTACATTATTTGCCGTCGCAATAAATAGCGCCTTACTCAAATCGTAGTCGATATCGAGGTAGTTATCGTGAAAGGTATTATTTTGCTCTGGATCCAATACCTCCAGAAGAGCAGAAGAGGGATCACCCTTATAGTCGCTCGATAGTTTATCCACCTCATCCAGCACAAAGACAGGATTAGAACTACCCGCCTTGAGGAATCCCTTTATGATACGCCCAGGCATAGCTCCAATATAAGTGCGTCTGTGTCCTCGTATCTCTGCCTCGTCATGTAGACCGCCAAGAGAAATACGCACATACTTACGCTTTAGCGCATCCGCAATACTTTTGCCAAGCGAAGTCTTTCCCACTCCAGGAGGACCATACAAACAGATGATCGGAGAACGCATATCGCCCTTTAGCTTCAAGACAGCCAGATGGTCTAAGATACGCTCCTTTACCTTATCGAGACCGAAGTGGTCCTTATTGAGTGTCGCCTCGGCATTCTTCATATTGAAGTTATCCTTAGTATATTCGCCCCAAGGCAAATCCAGCATAGTCTCAATATACTGATTCTGGATACTATAGTCTGGACTCTGGCTAGGCATACGCTGTAGCTTAGCTATCTCCTTTTCGAAAATAGCCTGTACATCCTCGCTCCACTTCTTTGTAAGAGCCCTCTTCTCCAGTTCCTGTATCTCAGCATCATCGCCACCCTGAAGTTCCTCCTTTATCACCTTCATCTGCTGCTGAAGGAAGTAATCCTTCTGCTGCTTATCCATATCGGTACGCGTACGCTGGTTAATATCTTGCTTGATCTCTGCCTGAGCTAATGTCTTATTGAGTGAACGCTGCATTTGGAATGCTCTCGTCTTGATATCATCCAACATCAAGAGCGAGATACGTTCATTCATAGACTGAGGGAAATAGGTACAAGCAAAGTTGACTATCCCCTCTTGGTGCGTCATCTTCATCAGGCTAGAGACAAACTGTCTAGGTGTCTCTCCCTGAACGATCATCTGCTTCACCATCGTCTCTTTAAGGAGCTCCGTCAGTGCCTGGTATTCCATATCCTCCTCTGCAGGGTATATATCCTCCAGCAGACGGTACTTACCCATCCAATAGGGTTCGGCACGTGTCAATTGTGTCAGTTCAGCTCTCTGTTTACCCTGCAATACCACGGTAAGCAGATCGTCATTAACTTCCATAATACGAATGACCTCAGCGATAGTCCCTATCGGTACCATATCCTCCATCTGAGGATCCTCCGTATCGGGATTTTTCTGAGACACCACTAGCACATGCCTATCACGTTTGTTTTCCAGACTATCTATAATCAGTTTGCTTTTCTCTCGCGCCACCATCACAGGGATAGTCACGGCAGGGAAAAGGAGCATATCTCTGAGTGGGAGCACAGGGATAGTCTTATTCAGCTTCTTGCTATTGAGACTATAGTCTGGGGTATCACCCTCAGGTATAATCATCGGTAGCATCTGCGATAGACTGCCTGTTCCCTCATCAAATTCATTCATAAGAAAATCTTTATTCATCCTAATTCATCACCCTCCTCTCATCAGTTGATAGGCAAATAGTATGCCAATACCCTACCCCATATAATCTCTATAGAAGTCCAATGCCTCTTCCCACTGCTTCCTACTCACTTTACCGACAAATGCATCGCCAACGCCATGTAGTAGCACCATAGATAGTATTCCATCCTCCACCCTCTTCTTATCTTTGAGAGCCAATAGCCATAGTGCCTCATAATCATCACAGTCAAAGGAGACTATTGGGAACTGCTCCTTCACCGCCCTAGCTACCGAAGTCAAGAGCTTCTCTGCTAGTCCATGCCACTTATAGCATATATACAGAGCTACCACAATACCGGCAGCTACACCTATTCCGTGCGGAACTGAGTGCCCTCTCTCCAGCGACAAAGCCTCAATAGCATGCGAGAAGGTATGCCCCAAGTTGAGCTGAGCCCTTTTGCCTGTATCGAAGAGGTCTTCCCCCACTATATCAAGCTTAAACTGCATCACACGACTCAGCAATTGAGGAGAAAGCTCCTCAAGGCTCAGTACCTCCTTCAAGCTATCTCTGTCCATCAGTAGACCATACTTTAACAGTTCCCCCAACCCAGAGACAAGCTCCCTTTCTGGCAATGACTCCAGAAACGCTAGAGACACCCACACCTTCTCGGCTTCATAAAAGGTCCCCACCATATTCCTAGCACCGCCAAAGTCTATAGCGGTCTTTCCTCCTATCGAAGCATCAATCATGCCCAGTAAAGTAGTAGGAATATGCACCAAGTGAAGACCCCGCATATAGGTACTCGCCACAAAGCCACCTAAGTCACTAATCGCACCACCACCTAGGGTCACCAAGTAATCCTGCCGTGTATATCCAAGCTCCAAGAGGCTCTGCCAAAGATACTGCGCTACCTCTAGCTGCTTTCCCTCCTCACCCTCGGGCACCACCAGTAGCTCCACCTCTTCATTGGCTATAAGTGGATAGCAGAGCTCCATAGTGGTTTCATCCACTAGGAGCCCTACCCTATGTGACGAGGCTAGCTCAGACAGTCGTTGAGCTATGTCCTCGATATCTAAAATAGCTATTTCTACCGCCACTCGTTTATAGTCCAAGCTTATCTAGCACCTCTTTTACAGCGGCATCCAGACCCTCAGGCTTCTTACCTCCTGCTGTAGCAAAGGTAGGCTGACCTCCTCCACCACCTTGGATATGCTTGCCTGCTTCACGAACCAAAGCACCTGCATTGTGTCCTTTGGCCACAAGACCATCCGAAAGCATCAGAGTCAAGACCGCCTTGCCTTCCTCATTAGACCCAGCTATAAATACGAAGTCCTCATCCTTGACCTGAGCCTTCACCCCAAACGCAATATCCTTTGCCATAGCCGAAGGCACAGAGACGGAAAGATGATAAAGCTTCACGCCACTTCTTTCTTCGCCCTCCTGAACCAACTGCTGCACTAGCGCATGCTTACGCTCATCCTGAGCCTGCCTTAGCTCCTTACGCAGTTGCTCACCCTCCGAAAGCATTCGTTCAATAGACTTTACCAAGTCTGGAGTATTTTGGAATAGTCCCTGTAGCTCCAGCATCGTATCTTGGAGCGAGAAGTAATATTCATCGGCACCCATGCCAGTCACAGCCTCTATACGGCGAATACCAGCAGCAATAGAGCTTTCGGATACTATCCTAAGGGCACCAATTACTCCTGTGCTAGGCACATGCGTACCACCACATAGCTCTATAGAGTCGCCATACTTAATCACGCGCACCTCCTCGCCATACTTCTCTCCGAAAAAGGCCATTGCCCCCATTGCCTTTGCCTCATCAATAGGCATAGACCTATGCTCCTCTCGGATACTATCTTGGCGAATAGCCTCATTTACCTTACGCTCTACCTCACGAAGCTCCTCACGAGTCATCTTGGAGAAGTGAGAGAAGTCAAAACGAAGCAATTTATCACTCACATACGATCCTTTCTGCTCTACATGCTCGCCCAACACCTCACGAAGAGCGTGGTGTAGCAGGTGAGTAGCGCTATGATTTGCCTCCGAGCGGCGGCGACGCTCTACGTCAATCCTTGCTACAAAGGTCTGGGTAGGATTGGCTGGCACCTTTTCGAGCACAGATATCGGGAGGTTATTCTCCTTCACCGTGTCCAATACCCTTATCACCTCTCCATCTTCCATTCCTGTAAGAGTACCTTGGTCTCCTATCTGACCACCACCCTCTGCATAGAAAGGATTGCGACTGAGTACAGCCTGCACACTCTTCTGCTTTTTCTGCTCCACCTCGCGGTAGCGTAGAATCTCTGCTTCAGCCTCAACAAAATCGTAGCCAACAAATTGACCTTCGCCCTTGTGTAACTCAACCCAGTCGCCTGCCGTAATATGAGCCGCGCTTCTAGCTCGCTCTTTTTGCTTTTGCATCTCCACCTCAAAGCCCTTGAGGTCTGCTTCTAGACCACGCTCTCTGAGGATAAGTTCGGTAAGATCGGTAGGGAATCCATAGGTATCATATAGCTCAAATACTACTGAGCCTGGCAACACCTTCGCTCCATCCTTAAGATCCTCCACGATATGCTGCTCAAGCAGAGACATACCAGTCTCCAACGTACGCAAGAAAGAAGCCTCCTCTTGCATAATCACCTTGGTAATGATACTCTCCTGACTTTTTAGTTCGGGATAATGCCCACCCATTAACTCTATCAATGTAGGAAGGAGCTTATATAGGAATGGCTCATGCTGCCCCAAGAAGGTGTAACCATAACGCACTGCACGACGAAGAATACGGCGTATCACATAGCCTGCTTTGGCATTGCTTGGAAGCTGTCCATCCGTAATACTAAAAGCAATTGTGCGTACGTGGTCGGCTATCACTCGCATCGCTACATTCTGCTCTTCGTGTGCGCCATACTGCACCTTGGATAGCTCCGCTACTTTGTCAATAAGAGGCGTAAATACATCTGTATCATAGTTACTCCTCTTGCCTTGTAGAGCCATGCACAGACGCTCTAGACCCATACCAGTATCAATCACCTTATTGGGGAGACCTACGAGCGAACCATCGGCTTTACGATTGTATTGCATGAAAACGAGGTTCCAAATCTCTACCACCTGAGGATGATCATTATTTACAAGGCTCTTACCATCAATCGCCTTGCGTTCCTCATCACTACGTAAGTCTACATGAATCTCTGAGCAAGGGCCACAAGGACCAGTCTCTCCCATCTCCCAGAAGTTATCATGCTTATTGCCATTGATAATCCTATCGGCACTTATGTGCTCTCTCCAAAAACCTGCAGCCTCCTCATCACGCTCCAAACCCTCCTCCGGAGCGCCCTCAAAGATGGTCACATACAATCTATCCTTGTCGATACCATATACTTCGGTTAGCAGCTCCCATGCCCAAGAGATAGCCTCTTTCTTGAAATAATCTCCGAAGCTCCAATTGCCTAGCATCTCAAACATGGTGTGGTGATAGGTATCGTGCCCTACCTCCTCAAGGTCATTGTGCTTACCGCTTACACGCAAACACTTCTGACTATCCGCAATACGACCATACTTTATAGGTGCATTGCCGAGGATAATGTCCTTAAATTGATTCATGCCAGCATTGGTAAACATCAATGTAGGATCATCCTTTATCACCATAGGAGCAGAAGGAACTATTTTATGCCCCTTCCCTTCGAAAAACTCCAAAAATCTCCCCCTTATCTCATTTACTGTCATCATAAACCCAAAATGATCATCCACAAGTACTTTTATTTAATGGGCAAAGATAACAAATATGTAGCAGTTTTAGGCACCCGACACAATAGAAGTACACTCGACAACAAATGCACAATAATACAAACTACAGTACAAATAAATATGTACCTTTGTGGGAGAAGCAGGGCAATCGCCAGGGCAATCGCATTTGAAATGCTGTATCTACATTCTTTCATAAATGTCATTTAAAGCCTTGAAATTCGATGTAATATCCTTGTTTATATCGCAAATTATTAGTATCTTTATATCTGATAATCAATAGTTTAACTCATATAACGAAGGATTTATGGACTCTCTTTTTAAGGCACTTACAACTATTCCCGACTCTCGCAAAGGGAACCACTTGATTTATCCGCTTGACTATATTCTTCTTATTGTATTTACAGC
>NZ_KB904271.1 GCF_000379925.1 Porphyromonas levii DSM 23370
ATAGGGAAGTGGATAAAGTTCTATAACTATGAGCGCCCCCACCAGAGTATCACCAAGCTACTCCCTGCCATGGAATATGGAATAGTAGTAGCTGCATAACAATAACCAATAACGATGTAAAAAGAAAGAAAATGTGTACGTTTGTGACAGTGATAGAAAAAAAACACTAGCCCGTTGTCGAAAAATGGGGAGTACTATAATATTTGGCAATGATGCTCTTGGGAATATCCAGTAGAAGGACATTCGTCTCCACGCTCGTCTTCTGCCGTTTGGTCATAATCCATTGCTTGTCATCGAGCGTAACGATGTTGTCAGGCGTGAGATTGGACACGTCGATATATGCCAGTCCCGTGAAGCAGGAGAAGATGAACATATCCCGTACCTGTTCCAACCGTTGGATACCCAGTTCCTTGTTGGCAATCTTCAGTATTTCCTCATCTGTGAGGAAACCTCGGTTTACCGGCTCCAAGTGGAAGCGGTGATTGAGGAATGGGTCATGCAACAGATACCCACGCTTCTGTGCATAGACAGTTTTGGTTTTAAGCGTCTTCATCTTCTTGACCGAGGTGTTATAAGAACATCCGGCAACGGTACTCAAATATAACTCAAAGTCTTGAACCACGGCAGGTGTGAGTTCTGTCAGATTGATGTCCTTGCAAGCGTACTTATAGGATAGAAACTCCCCAAAGTGTCTTCTAAGGACACTGTACTTTTGCAAGCTGTCTTGACTAATGGTATGACCAACACGCTGCCTGATGTCATCATTGAACTTGTCGAACACAGGAAGGAAAGTAATGTATTCTCTGTCTTTTCCGACAAAGTACGAACGAATCTTTTCCAACGACAGGGTTTCATCATTCTCAAACTTGTGGAAAATACTATTCAGTGTAGTGGAAATGGAGTCCAATGCGGCATTGACCGACAAGGCTTCGGTGGTGCGACCTTTAAGACGACTACCTGTGTTATTCCACAATGTTTTGTCCACGAAGATTTTCGTGGAACCGAAATTTGCCATCTCTCCATTCAGAAATACACGGAGCATAACAGGCGACTTCCCTTCTTTATTCTCATAGTTTGAGCGTAGGTAGAAGGATACCTTGAAATTCATTCTCATAATGCATCATTCTTTAGTGTAGCACTCGGCTACAAAGTTACTATCTAAACCATTGAAAGAAAGAGAATTGATGCCGTCAAATTAGTATTCAGAACCTCGTCACTGCTACATTTTTTATTGCTACAATTTTTCTGTAGCACTATGTGTAGCAGAATATGACCGAAAGATGATTGTCAAAAGTGGATTTATGCCATCAGACAATAGGGCTATATACAAAGAAAAATCGTTGTAAAACCTTGATTTTACAACGATTATCTGCTTTTTGAAGGCTAAATTGAAGACCCTTGTGAAGACCTTCTGAAACCTTCCAGCGGAGAGAGAGGCTCTTTCTCTCGAACTATCACAAGCCATCAAATCGCATCAATCTATTGTAGTATAGCATTTTATGTAGAATGTTAATAAAATGAGATTTCACGGAAAACCTTTGGCTATATCATTTTTAGGGTGTAACTTTGGGTGCATAAAACAATACACCCGAAGGTATGAACATCAAGCGGAATATCATCTTCACGTTGGAGAGCAGAAAGAAGGACGGAGTTCTTATCACAGAGAACGTGCCTATTCGCATGCGCGTTAATTTTGCATCCAAGCGGATTGAGTTCACCACTGGCTATCGCATTGATGCAGCCAAATGGGATGCGGACAAGCAGCGTGTGAAGAATGGTTGTAGCAACAAATTGAAACAATCGGCTTCCGAAATCAATGCTTCGCTCTTGGAGTATTATACGGAAATACAGGCTATCTTTAAGAGATTTGAGGTGGAGGACGTAATGCCAGCACCCGAACAGATTAAGGAGGCTTTTAATGCTTTGCACAAACCTGCAAGCGAAGAACCTAAGCCGAAGAAGGAAGCATTGTCTTGCGATTTCTTTCAAGTGTTTGATGATTTTGTCGAGGATTGTGGACGTCAGAATGATTGGACGGACTCCACGTATGAGAAATTTGCAGCCGTGAAGAATCATTTGACCAACTTTCGTGAAGGACTTACATTTGAGTTCTTTGACGAGCGAGGCCTGAATGATTATGTGGGTTATCTGCGTGATGTAAAGGAAATGCGTAACACTACCATTGGGAAGCAACTGAGTTTCTTGAAATGGTTTCTGCGCTGGGCTTTCAAGAAAGGTGTGCATCAGAACAATGCCTACGACAATTATAAGCCGAAACTTAAGAGTACCCAAAAGAAAATCATCTTTCTCACTTGGGACGAACTCAACCGTCTCCGAGAGTTCGAAATACCTTCCAACAAGCAGGCTCTCGAACGTGTGCGTGATGTGTTCCTCTTTCAATGCTTCACTGGCTTGCGCTATTCGGATGTGTTCAACCTTCGCAGGAGCGATATAAAAGGCGACCATATTGAGGTTACTACGGTCAAGACTTCCGATAGTTTGATTATCGAACTGAACAATCACAGCAAGGCGATTCTTGATAAATACAAGGATGTGGTGTTTGAGCATGATAAAGTGCTGCCTGTGATTACCAATCAGAAGATGAATGATTATCTTAAGGAATTGGCAGAAATGGCAGGTATTGATGAGCCTGTGCGCCAAACGTATTATAAAGGCAATGAGCGCATAGACGATGTTACGCCTAAATACGCTTTGCTTGGCACGCACGCTGGTCGCAGAACGTTCATCTGTAACGCCCTCGCTTTGGGTATTCCTCCGCAAGTGGTGATGAAGTGGACGGGACATAGCGACTACAAGGCGATGAAGCCGTATATTGACATTGCAGACGACATCAAAGCGAATGCAATGAGTAAGTTCAATCAATTATAATAGATTTCACAATGAGCAACGATATAAAGAACACAGACAAACAGGATTTTTCACCCGTAGTGCGTGCCATTGGCTCTGATTTGGAGCAGACCCAAGTACGCGTGGTTGCTTCGGCTAATGCTGATATGCTCTTCCATTATTGGAAAGTGGGGCATTTCATTCTCTACCTTCAAAAGAAAGAAGGTTGGGGAAGCAAAGTTATTGACAACCTCTCCAAGGCAATACGCTCGCAATATCCTGACAAGAAGGGATATTCCGCCCGCAACCTTATCTATATGTGTCAGTTTGCAAAGGCATATCCTATGGAGGTCTTAATGCAGTTAGAAGAGACCGATAAGGCTTTGCTAAACCCTTCTGTGGAGGAAGTTTTGAAACAAACAAAGACTCTCAACGAAATTACGCAACAACCTGTTGCGTTAATTCAAGACACAAATAACCAGACGTTTGAAATAGTGCAACAACCTGTTGCGCAATTAGGCGAAGTGGCTCAAACGCTTTCTTCTGTCTATCACACAGAAATTCAACAAATAGAGGAACTTTTCAAGCGTTCAGCCGTTGTTCGCACAAATTGGGCAAGCCATGTGATACTCCTTAATAGCAAACTTCCTCTTGGCGAACGCTATTGGTATATCACGCAGGCTGTTGCCAATGGCTGGAGTCGAAACATTCTGCAAATGCAGATAGAAACAAACCTTTTTGCTCGACAAATTACGGCAAAGAAAGTGAGTAACTTCTCGGCACGCTTGCCTAAGCCGCAAAGCGACCTCGCCAACTATCTGATGAAAGACCCTTATATCTTTGATATAATGGGGCAAACGGATAAGATGGCTGAAAAGGACATCGAACAGCAATTGGTTTCGCACATTACGAAGTATCTGCTTGAAATGGGCAGTGGTTTTGCGTTTGTGGCACAGCAGAAACATTTTGAGGTAGGCGACTCTGATTTCTATGCCGACCTCATTCTCTACAACATTCAGTTGCACGCCTATGTGGTTATCGAACTTAAAGCGACACCTTTCAAGCCCGAATATATGGGACAACTCAACTTCTACATCAATGTAGTGGACGATACCCTCCGTGGCGAACACGATAACAAAACCATCGGCTTGCTTCTCTGCAATGGTGGCGACAAGGTTGTGGCGCAATACGCTCTCTCTGGCTATGAGCAGCCTATTGGCGTGAGCGACTATCAACTCTCAAAGGCTATTCCTGAAAATCTGAAATCGGCTCTGCCTACGGTGGAAGAAGTTGAGGAAGAACTTAATAAAATCGTGGATCAAGAGTAGCTTTGTAATGTCTGATAAGATCAATAAAAAGAATTAAAACAATAAATCATATAAGATGTCAAAGCTCAACATAGACCAAAAGACCATTAAGGGACTTTTTGCAGATAAGAAAACCGATTTTCTTATTCCTGATTATCAGCGTCCATACGCTTGGGGTGAAACAGAGTGTCAAACTCTTTGGGATAATATTTTTACTTTTGCAATTCCAGAAGATGATGCAACCAAATTCCGGCAGGATGAAGAGTATTTTCTAGGACCAATAGTTACTTTCAAGAATGGAAGTGGCAAACAGGAAATTATAGATGGGCAACAACGTCTCACAACCTTAATGCTTTTATTGAGAGCATTCTATGAACGTTCAGGAATGATGCAGGATAAAGGAACTAAAAGTATGCGGAAGATGATTGAGCAATGTGTTTGGAAAACAAATGAATTTGACGAACCGGACAAAGAAGCATTGAAAATAGATTCTGAAGTTGCTACTGATGATGATAAAGAAGAATTCTTAGATATTCTCAAAGATGGAGTTGCTCCAAATAATTTCAAAAGTCGATATGCAGAGAACTATCGTTTCTTCCAAAAGAAAATAGATGATTTTTTAGCAAACTATCCAACATTTTTTCCATATCTGCCTATTAGAATTCTTGGTAATTGCATTTTATTACCTATTGAAGCAGAAAACCAAGATACGGCATTACGCATCTTTTCCACACTAAACGATAGAGGAAAACCTCTTTCCGATGCTGATATTTTCAAAGCTGAGTTTTATAAATACTACTCTAAGAATGGCAAGAAAGAAGATTTTATAGAACGCTGGAGGGAATTAGAGCGTTTATCTTCTTTGACATTTAACTCGAGCAAGGATTCTCCTTTAGATGAACTTTTCACGCTGTATATGTATTTCTTACGAGCTAAACAGGGAAATACTAACACGACAACTGAGGCTTTACGTAAGTTCTATGAGAAGGATACATATAAAGCCTTGAAAAATGAAACAACTTTAGATGAACTTGAAATTCTTATAAAGTTTTGGTACGATGTCAATAATCAAGACTTAAATAGGTTTTCAGATAAAGTTCTACAACTCCTATTTGTATTAAATTATGCACCTAATGGCATGTGGTACTATTTTGTATCTGTCTATTTTATGCATAATAAACAGTCGGATGGCTCTTTGGAAGAGAGTGCTTTCTTAAAATTTTTGGAACGAACGATCGGATTTATTTGGGCATACGCACTTACTAATCCAGGCGTAAATGCTCTTCGCACACCTATATATCGCGAAATGGTTAATCTGATTAATGGTAAAGAAGTAACATTTTCTGATTTTAAGTTTGAAAGAGATAATCTCGAAAACATAATTAAAAGTTATAGATTTCTGAACCAGAGACAAATAACCCGATCAATGATTACTTGGTGGGCTTATCAGCATAACCAACAAGTGCTACTCCCTCTTGAAAGCAAATTTGACATAGAGCATATATATGCGAGAAATAGAGTGAAAAATGAGCCTTTAAAAGATGGATGGAATGCAGAACTTCTAGGAAACAAGTCTTTACTTGAACAACGCATAAATATCAGAGCTTCGGACTATAGGTTTACTGATAAAGTGAAGTATTACAAAGGATTGCAAGGAGGTAAGGGCGAAAAGAAACAGACGTGCATCTCAGAACTCTTGGCAATGGCAAACGAGAAAAATGATTTTACAGAAGACGATATCCTAAATCGTAATGAAGCAATTATCAAAGGGTTCATTGCTTATTTAGACCAAAATGAACTTTTAAAATAAAACGTAGCCCCAAGAAAGAATAATCGCCTCCTTGGGGTTTTCGTTTACTTCACTAACAACTTCTTAAGTTGAACTTGCTCACCTTTGATACGCTCTTGCTGTTCTATTAGTTCTGCTTGTCGTTGTATGGCTTGCTCATAATCGAGAACTTTCTGTTGCATCTGCTGAATGACTTTGGAATTGCGGTGTGCGATAAAGAGGCTATCGAGATGAGCAAAGTCTTTGCTTGTAGCTTTGCCTTGCATTCGTAAATAGCGGTAGCGGAGGTCGTAATCGGAGGCGGTTTGCAGTTGATGGGCTCCCATGGCGAAGAACCAGCAACTGACCATGGCCAGTCCACAAACTAACAAGAGCAACATACGCTCGGCTAATTGCACGCTGGCAAAGAGCGAGTAGTTCTTGTACTCTACGGGCTTATGTTGCTCTTTGATGAACTGTTGCAGGGCTTCAAACTTTGGGTCGAGTTTCTTACTCGATTGCGAGAGTGCCTCCAAAACAAAAAGTTGGTGCTCCTTGATTTTGGCTTGCGTCTCTTTGGAGAGATGAATCTGCACAGTTTCTTGCGTTGTGGTGCGCCCTGCAGTTGGATTGGCTGGCTGCTCTACAAGCGTGGTACGCAGTTCTGTTTGAGCCTTGCTGATTAATTTGCATTCTTGTTTGAGTTCTTCGAGTATATCGAGAACTGGGGCTATTTCATTGTTCATACGGTTGTTATTTTGAGATGATTAAATTCTACGTTTGCGGTTGGCTCTGTTGCGAAGCTTCTTTTGAAAGCGGAGTTCATCAACATCTACACCTCCGCTTGGCATCGTGAACACTTCGCTGATTGCTTCGGAAAAGTCTGAAGTATAACTGTTTTCATCGACAGAATGTGCCATTGGCTCTTTTTGTAGATGGCTTTGCTCTTGCCGTTGGGAATTCCGCTCTATCTCCGCATTAAGGCGGGAGAAAGAGCACGAGCGGTCTATCTTTGAACCACTGAAACTACAACCGCCCTTCTCGAAGATGATGCCTTGCACGACATCGGTATTGCCTTTTGTCTTGAAACGAGTGGCAATGCCTTGCTTGTCTAAGCCAGCGACAAAGTCTTTCCAATTCTTCGATTTGGGCAACGCTGCCTTGATGGCATCGAATATCTCGTAGCGCAACTTGTCTTCGCCTCGCAGGCGTTGACGGTTCACCGCCTTCTTTCCTTCTCCAAGTGTCAAATCATAACGCTCAGTCAGTTCTCGGCAAATCTTCGTAGAGCGGTATTTCTCATTGCGGTCGCTGATGGTCTTGCCATCGTTGCCAATACGGTTGATGCAAATGTGCAAGTGCGGATGCTGGCGGTCGCTGTGCCTTACGACAAGGCTCTGCGTATCGCCATAGCCCATTTTCACCAAATACTCATTGGCAATCTTCACCATTACCTCGTCAGTCAGTCGCTCGGCATCGCTGGCTGAGAATGAAAGTATCGTGTGGCAGACAGGTTTCTGCACGTTCGGGCGCATGGAGGCTTGAAGCGTGAACTCGTGGGCGCATAGGTTCTGGTCAATAAACCCTACGTTATTACTCGCCAAAACCTTAGCTTTTCCTTCCTCTTTGCTGAGCATATAGTTGATGACGCCTCCAAAGTCTGCGCCTTTGATAATCTTGGCTATCATGGTTTCAAGCGTTTGATGAGTTCATGAATGAGGGCTTTCAGTGCATTCAAGTCTTCATTGAGGGCTGAGATGCCAAAGGTATTGAGCCGATGGGCTATCTGATTGAGATTGATTGCCATACCTGAGACCGTGCGGATGAGTTGCATTTCTTCGGGTTTGATGCGAGACTTGACTTCTGCTTTTGTGATAAGCTGTCGCAAGAACTCAGTGCGAGTGATGGATGTCTCGCGCGCTTTACCCAGCAGGGTGTAGTACTCCATGGTGTTGAGTCGTAGAAGTACTTGGTATTTTCGTTTCTCTGATAAAGTCTTGGTGGGTCGCCCACCCTTATTCTTCTGTTCCATAATCATTCGTGTTGTTGATGAGACCAACGGGATTTTCACCTCCCAACGTTGGGAGCAAGTAGGTTTTGAGATACTCAAAACACAAACTTGCTTCCCAGATACACACTATCTTCTGATGCCACGCTTCGTGGTCGGTAATCGTGGCTGCTTTTCTTTGAGTTGGGATTGAGCAACGAACCATTCGTTGAGGTCTTTATGCTCTCGGTAGCGTGCGGCACCATCAACGATTTGCGGAAACATTTGCGTCAAAATGGTAAATGATTTTCGCCCTGCATCGTCATTATCCAGAAAACTTTCCACTTCTTGATAGCCTACTATCTGCTCTTTGATTCGTGGCAAAAGTGCCAGAGAGTTAAGAACGATGGCATCGCTCGTTGAAGATGGATTAAGTGTTTGCCATGAGAGAAAATCCATGAAGCCCTCAAAGATTTGCAAGCGGTCGGATGCTCTTCTAATCGTTGTAACAGCCTTTGGTGCGATACATCCTTTGAAATAAGGACTACGAATTTCCCATCCGCCAGCATCATTAGCAAAGCCGATAGCATAAAACAATCGTCCTGCATTGCGGTAGTTTATCTCATAGCAAAACTCATTGGCGATGACTGAGTTAATCCCTCGTGCTGAAATATAACTCAGCAAGTGTAGACTGGTAAGTGATTCTACAGAAAGAAGTTTCAACTTGTGCTCAGGGAAATCCTTCTTTCCGCCAAAAGAAAAAGGACTTGTTCTTAATGGTGAGCCATTTCCCAATAGCTGTAATGCTTCTGCCATATCGCAATGATGCAAAGCGCATACAAGGTCGATGATATCGCCATGCTCTCCAGTGCCAAAGTCGTACCACTGGTTGCGCTCGGTATTTACTTTGAATGATGGTGTACGCTCTTGCCGAAAGGGAGAGCAGTACCAATGATTAATTCCCTTTATCTGTACAGGCATATAGCCTTGCCGTTGCAGATAGTCCGTAATGGAAATTTGCTTGATGTGTTGTATGTTCATCTTGTTTGTCATTTTTGAAGTGAATAGCATCAGCCTTTTTCTTTTGGAGGCTGTTTAATTGTTGTTTGGTCGGACGGTCGTACACTATAGGCACCCATTTGCGACCGACCAAACTCGTTTCTCTTTGGTCGGGTTGGTTCAGGTATATATAGCCTGCGTCCGACCGACCAAAGGTTTTAGGGCTGATAGTCTTGGTTGAGCCGATACTTCCCTCGCTCTTCCTTTATCACCATGCCTTTATTGAGCAGAAATTGCAGAAGTTCCTTGAGTTTGGTTTGCCCGTAAGATTGCCCTATGACCTCCGCATAAGCCTTTTTGAGCGCTGTGATGAGTTCTCCATAGGGCAAGACTTCTCGGAAAGAAAAGGCTTGTATCAATGCTTTCTGATGTTCCGTGTCGCATAGTTCATGATAGGAATAGCGGTGAGACTTACGCTCATTGTCCGTGTAGGTCAAATCGATTTCGGGAACGCACACCTCATCTTCCATTTCCTTGAGCCGAAAAGCAAATTTGTCGAAAGGTTTGGAACGGATGATGGCAGGGGCAACGATGCTTCGTTCGGGCAGTGTGTTGTCCTTCGTGATTTGGAGGACAGTTTCTGCCTTGTTGTTGAGTTCGGTGCCGATATGCCCTCGTGCGTTGTCGTCACCTTTGTTGAGGTGCAGCACGGTTTGAATATGTATATTCTGCTCGCTCGTCCACTGCATTAGGTCGCCCACCAACTTAGTCGCCTCCGTTGAGTTGTTGATGTCAAGCATCAAATCTCGAATGCCGTCAATGACCACCAGACCCACGTTAGGCGTGTGATAGATGGCATAACGGATAATTTCTCTGCGCTCATTTGGGGCGGCAATGGCTCTAAGATGGCTGAACTTTAGATGCTCAGGCTCTCTGTTAATCGGGAGTCCTGCCAATCGCAGTATGCGTTGCATCACCAGTTGGCAATGATAGGGGCTTTGCTCCGTGTCAAAGTAAAGGATATTTCTTTTCGATTCGGGGAATGAAGCCTTATACTCCAGCACTTGCCCATTGACAAGGGCTGCTGCTACAATGGCACTCACATTGAAGGTTTTCTTTGCTTTCGCCTTGCCTGTCGAAACACTGAAGTTGCCCAGCGTGCCGATAATTGCTTCTCCAGCTTGTAGCACAATGGGTGGAAGTGAGAACTCATCCGTAACATGGATGAGCGATGCTTTCCAAATGTTTTCGTAATCGGTCGTGTTCATGATCGCCCTCCTGTCTTTCGTCCTGCCAATTCCAGCGCAAGGTCAGCATCCACAATTATCTTGCGACCAATTTGTGTAATGGCACGATTAATTTTACCACTTTGCTTGATACGATTAGCCGTAGGTAGGCTGCACCCAAAGAGCCGTGCAATGCCAGCCAAGCCGTACACATACTGCTTTTCTTCTTTG
Organism: Porphyromonas levii DSM 23370; assembly: GCF_000379925.1. Classification (GTDB taxonomy): domain Bacteria; phylum Bacteroidota; class Bacteroidia; order Bacteroidales; family Porphyromonadaceae; genus Porphyromonas_A; species Porphyromonas_A levii. The sequence continues at coordinate 10,366 of NZ_KB904271.1, forward strand.
GAGGAAGCCTTTGTCGTTTCTCCATTCGTGGACATATTGCCGTGTCGTGCAAGGAAAAGCAATTCTTCACCAGTCATCTGCCAAACAGGCTTGTCCAGTAATTCGTTTATCGTCATAATTCAATTGTTTTGAAATGAATAATTCGCCCTTGCGCATTGGGCATTTGTCAGGTCTGACGATGCAAATGTATAACGCTAAATCAGTGTCTCCAAGCATCATAGATACAGCAGGAACAATAGGGATAAATCGGGAAATTAAGAAGTCTCAAATACGATTGTAGCACACTTAATAATGGAATAATATCTACAGGTTGGACTGCTCATAGATAATCGTTTTTGAAGCCTTCAGAGGTTCCTTTGTTCTCATTTTTTAAGAAAATAGGTTCTCCGCAGTGTTAAACCCGCATCTTCTTTTCGTCCTACTCAATATAAGTTCATATCTTTGTAGAAAAATAAGATATACCAAAGCATCATGGCACAGAAGAAAGAACATAGTAACTTCATCAAGGAGCATTTGAAGAAGCGAGGTATCACCCAAACGTGGCTTGCCAAAGAGTTGGGCATGAGCTTTAGCATCACCAACGCCTACGTCTGCAACCGCAAACAACCCAACCTCGCCACCATCTTCAAAATGGCAGATTTACTCAATATTTCACCAAAAGAACTAGTGAAGTAACTTCAGAGCAGTACAAGCATAAAAACTAACATGAATGAAGCAATAAAGGGAATAAAAAACTTCATATTTGTAGGACTGGTACTAGTGCTGTCCTTTGCTGCTTGTAATAAGGACAATGAGACAACTGAAGCAATTGCATTGACCCAAATGGTGCTTTTGGTGACATTGTGTAGAATGACTCCACAAAGGTTGGTGGTATAATGCATAACACTAAATGACTTCCTAAAACAATGATTTATTTCTAAAAAACAATAATATGTTAGACGGTATAAGAAACTATCTATCAATGGAAAGTACTGGCGCTTTGATGGTGTCGGGCGAATGGGGTTGTGGTAAGACTTATCATATAGAGAAAGTGATAATACCGACCTTACGACAGGAAGGATGGAATCCAGTGAAGGTTTCATTATTTGGTATTGAGTCGGTTAATGAAATACCACTTCGAATAGCAGATAATTATAAACGGGCAGAGAGCGATAAAGGTGAAAGAACAGAGAAGGAGAAAAATAAATCGAGGCTGTGTGGTTGGGGAAAGGAGAAGGTTGGCAAGGTTGTAGCCAAAGGGACACAATTCGCTTCTAGTATATCATGGCTAGAAAGTTTTGTGGACGTGAAAACATTAGTTGGTAACAATAGTGGCTTGCTTTATAAACTTATTCCCACAGAAAATACCGTTATCATTCTTGATGATATAGAACGCGTGATAAATACAATTGATGTTCATACTCTCTTGGGAGTCATCAATGACTTGGTTGAACAACGAGGCTATAAGGTGATAGTGATTGCCAACAACTCTTACATGCAGCAAAAGGGTGAGGCAAAACTTGTGTTCAAAGAAAAGGTGATAGAGAAAACCTTGGTATATGAACCAGATGTGGTGTCCATCTTTAAGGAATTATGTGGGAAGGGCTATTCTTCACCATTTACCGCATTCATGACGGCTCAAAAGGCGGTGGAGGTAATTGATCCGAGTTATCCATCATATAAAGAAGATAAAGGTTTGCTGGTTGAACTGCATAACATCAGAATACTGAAATTCGCATTAGCCCATTTTAGCAAGATTTATGAGGTCTGCAATGCTTTCCTGAAGGATGAGAATAAAGATACTGCTGATAGCTTTCTCCTGTCTTTATGGGCTTGTACGGTAGGTGTTACTATTGAATATAAAAAAGACCGTTTGACCTATAAAGATAGGTTGCAGTTTGCTCAATATGTTGAACTGTCATCAATTGACTGGGAGTTTGGTGACGATGACAGGAAAGCAGACGGATTGTTTGATGAAACGCAAGAAGATGAGGAACAGGAAAAGCAGAAGGAAGAAAAACAACGCGAATATACAAACCGTCGTATTACGTACATCTTTAAGAAGTTGGTGAAAGTTCATAATTTCCCTGTCATTGTTTCACCGCAGATATTTGACTTTGTTACGGCAGGTATGTCATTGGATAAGGAAGGACTAAAAGCGGTGTGGGAAGAATATAAAAATCAAGTGCAAAGGAATAATATAAACCCCGCATATGCACTGTTGCAGAAGTTTATACATTCGCAATGGGATATGAGTAATAAAGAAATGGCGGATGCTGTGATGCAATTGGCGCAGTATGTGGAAGACGGGGAATTCTGTGATAATATGGCATACGTTAATTCTGCTACATATCTTCAGCACTTCTATCCTCTTACCTCTTTTTCTAAGGAGGATATGCAAAAGAAAATTCGCTGTGGCATTGACAAGATGTATGAAAGCATAGATACGCCGAACCTTCTTGATAAGCTAAATCTGGATGTTGTTGAAACTGCAATCCCAAAGGAAAGCCGATGGGTAGTTGAGTATGAACGTGAGAAGATGAATGAAATAACGAAAGCCAATTTAGATGCAGATATTAAAGAGGTGCACCGCCAGTTTATCGAAGACCTACCCACTTTAGCCAATAGACTGACTATTCAATATGGAGATACCAAGACACCGGATTTCCTAAGTTATCCAATATTAAAGCATATTCCGAAGAAGGATATTACCAAGAAGGTGAATAATATACAGCCCAAAGAAGTGATGGCTCTCTATCAAATACTGAACGGACGTTTCTTACAACAGGTTCCATATCCCGAAGTATATGATGCAGAATTGCCATTTGTGAGGAATTTGGAGCAAGCCTTAGCGCAGAAAAATGACAATAAAACGACCTATGCAGATATTCTGATTGAAGATCATCTGAAGGATGTAATTAAGAAAATACAGAAGTAAGAAACGATGGTAAAAATAGCTGATTTCAAGAAGTTTGTAGATGGTTTATTGAAGCCAGTGAACAATAAGGCTGGGAAAGTAGATGCCCGTATCAAGGCACTGCTTCCATCTGCCGTTGATGAAATAATTCTGTATAAGGATTTCCAGAGGCTGGGTAAAGGCTTGCTGAGAGAGCAACTACTGGATGGTGTGGATAACCAATGCTATATAGATATAGTGGAGATTATTCATAATTATCTTGGCTGGAATCAAAACGCCATAAAGGGTTTTAGTGCCCCTTGTTGGCAAGACGTGATAGCAGCCTGCAGTGAGGAAATGCCCTTGCCGCAAACAGATTGGTTGAAAGAATATGACAAGGAGTACAGACTGGCAGCAGCGGCAAAGCGGTTGAGAGAGTTTGGTCTCCAAATAAAGATTGAAGGATGCAGCTATGTGACAGAAAATGATGATATAGTTTTTGATGCCTTGATCAAATGGATTCGCGAGGCAGGTGGAAGAAGGTTTTTGAAGATGCTGTTAGCGCAGATGGAATATTTGGAACCTGAAGGAAGATTCTTGACCGATATGAACGGCAATACTCCCAATCCTAAGGATGTGATAATAGTAAAGCCATACAATTATCTTGTAAATTTGGCTTTGGCAAATATCAAAGCAGATGGAGGAAGTAATAGAGAGGCTACAAAGGCATTCGGAAAGGCTATACGACTGGCAACTGATTACTGTTTCCTTAAATACCCTGTTCAGAACTTCGGAAATTTATGGGGAGATTTATTCCACAGAGATAGAGACACGGTGGAGTTTTTTAGGGATTTGGTGTATAAGGAGAGTATTTTTGGATTGACGCAACATTCTGTTTGGTTTACTAAAATGTTCTGTGAGCGTGTACTTATGTATATGCGCGATACAGGAAGGGTATTGGAAGGCGGATACACATTTGATGAATATGAGCGATTGATGAACGATGTCCTTTCTGCTGCGGATACATTGAAATGTGTGGAACTAAAAAAAGACAAATTGAATAAACTGGGAATCAAGGCTATTGAACAATTGATAGATGATGTGTCAGCAAGTGATGACGTATTAAACAAAGGATTCAGAACGCCACTGGATGAAGAAAAAGAGAACGCCTCCAACAAACCACTGATTAAAGCAAATGGTAAGATATATGCCTTGCCTGTTACAATAGGTTCATGGGGGTGGTTTGAGGCTCTGATGACGGTTGTACGTAATCAAGAAAAAGAGGACAACCAGAAAGATATAGATAAGGAAGTCGGAAAGTTGATTGAGAATTATATCAAGGAGAAACTTGATGAAAAAGGCATAACGCATTGCAGTGGCACTTATCCTCCGCCAGAAAAAGGAGAAGCAGATCTTGTGGTTGAGGCCACAAAAGGTATCATGCTTTTTGAGATGAAGAAGAAAAGTCTGACTAGAAAGGCCAAGTCTGGAAATGAGTTTAAGATTGTAGCAGATCTACTGGGAAGCCTTATAGATTCACAGGCCCAATGTTTTAGGACTTCGCATCTTATGATTAAAGATGGGTATGTGGATTTAGATGATGGAAACGGGAATGTGACAAGGGTAGAGAAACAGGGTAGAACGGCTGAGTGCATCTCGATATGTCTAGGTGCTTTTGGTCCACTCCAAGACAGAATGCTTATCAAGAGCATTATGGATGAAATGTGTAATAATCCGTTGACTGCTGAGTATGAGGGCACTGATAAACAAACCATCAAGGATGTTAAGAAGTTCAACAAGGACATGCAGAAATGGATGCCTTTCTTAAACGAAGAGAGAACCAACGGTGATTCTAAAACGAATCCTTACTTCAATAGTTGGTTCTTAGATTTTGAACAATTAATGCTAATTGTGAAGGAATCAAATTCAAACGACGAACTGCTGGCTCGACTGCTAGAGACAAAGTACGTAACCACGGGGTCATATAATTTCTATAGAGAGCGCAGAATGGTAAGGATGATGAATGGTAATAAAGGGTAACGTTATGGAGAAGATGGAATTACAGAAGCAGGTATTGTTGTCTTATAGCGTAGTCTATCCAGACCGACACGATAAGATAGAAGACTTGTTGGCTAATGTTCCATCAAACACTGCCATAGAACTTATTTCATATAATCTCTCAAAGAAGGTGAATCAGTTTATTGGTGAGCATGATTTCGACATTTGGGCACCATGGATAATGAAAACGCGAAATGATGTAAAGAATCCTGTTGGTCAGTATGCTCAACAATATAACCTTGGGAACTATGCCCTTATAGATAAATATGCTATGCTTCTGCTTATTAGCAGACTTTTGACTTGTTATAATGGGAGAAATGAAGAATTGACAGAGGATGACTTGTCGAACCTGTTCTTGGCATATATGCTCTGTTGCGATGAGCGTCTGGCAATGAATGAGAAGCTGCCTAACAACAATATGAAGGCAGAAGAGTTTGTAGAGTCTTATATGCCAGATTGCTTGAAGAGTAATAATATTGAAGCACCAAGAGATTATAGGCTGTTGATGATAAAGTGCTATATGCTCTTGATAGAATTCCCAAAGTTTAACACTCGGTTTGCACAATATGTTGATGAATTCTGCAAAGAAAGGGATATACCCAGTGCCAAGTATTATTTAGATGAGATCTTCCTGACTTTTCTGGAAATGGGAAAAGAGGATTTCTCCAATTGCAGAATGGCTATTGGTGAGAATCAGAAGGATGCTAGTCGTTTCTATGATTCGTTAACATTAAATCCATCGCATTATCAACATGATATGGATTTTCTGATGATGAAGGAAAAGCCTCTGATTAAGACGGGGCCCAATATCTACAACTTCATGTTTATGAAGATGTTTCTGGATAAAGCATATACCGGACTTCTTTTTGATATGAAGGACGCTTTAGTTAAGAGGGGAGTGTTGAATCCCACAATGGGTTATGCTAATCTTCGGTCGTTTTTAGGTGAGGAGTTCTCGGAACGGTTCCTCTTTTATTCCTTGATGAAAAAATGTTTTGGTTTGAATTATGTGAATTATAGTGGAGAAGAACTGGAAAAGGCTCTGGGAAAGGGAATGCCAGACTATTATCTGAGACGTCGAAATAAGATATTCGTATTTGAATGTAAGGATGTTCAGATGGCTGCAAAAAAGAAATTAAGCGGTGATTATGAGACGATAAAAAAAGCAATTTTTGAGAAGTATGTCGCAAATTCCAAGGGGCATGCGAAAGGGATTGGGCAGTTGGCAAATGTGATTGTCGAAAAGTTACCAAGTATATTGAGAGAAGTTGATAAGTCGGCTCCCAATAGTGTGATATTTGTCTATCCCGTAATAGTATACTTCGATGATTGTTTTGATGTGGAAGGCCCGAACTATTTGCTAAATAAAGAGTTTCAACGAATCATTAGTGAAAAGAATGTTACAGCAGATTACGAAGTGAAGGATGTAGTGATGGTGAATATTGAGCAGTTGATGAGACTAGAAAATTTCTTTGCTGCTGAAAAGTTGGATTTGGCTTATCTAATAAATAGCTATATTGAGTATAAGGAAGAGTTTGAGTTAAATCAAGTGTTTCCTTTCAATAAATACATATTTCAAGAAGCGAGAAAGGTTGGGTATGAGTTGAAAAAGACACGTTGGTTTGATGAAGTCTTTGAGAATTTGAAGATAATGGATAGGATAGGGCTGTGATGAGTGGGCTCGCACAGAGAAGGAATATGGTCCACCACTCTTTTTTACAATTGAAGCTGTGCTTGTGACTACCCAAATAGAAAACACCCAACCTTACATTTTTGGGTGTAGAAAAGGGTGCAAATCGCATAACTTGCTGATTTACACCCTTGTTTGCGGAGAGAGCGGGTTGTAAACCAAGCCTTCTAACTCCTTATATCGTAGTTGTTTATATTCCTCTAAGATTTAATTGTAGCCAAATTGTAGCCATAGGAGAGTATTTTGAGAATACTCATAGCTATTGCTGTGAGATTTGCTCGCTTGCATTTCTCGGGTTCAAAGGTACGAATAAGTAGAACAACCTCCAAATATCTGAGAATAAAATTACTCTAAGTTTCTTGGCTACAATTCCAGTGCACGGTGCAAGCCCTTATATGAGAATGTTGCACGAAAAACCGTCTCAAATTATTGCGTATATCATTGATTATTAGTATCTTTATTGTGTAATTAAGGGGAGGATATAGTATTGATTTATAGCGACAATAGTTATGGGATTCAAGCAAACGAGCAACAATGCACCCTCATTTACTGAGGTGTTTACCGAATTGAGAAGTTCTAGAGCACGCAATGAGTTTCTAGAGCAAATTGACAAACTCATTGATTGGAGACCATTTCAAACGCTCATAAATAAAAAGCTAAATAAGAGAGCTGAA
>NZ_KB904272.1 GCF_000379925.1 Porphyromonas levii DSM 23370
CCCACGGCAACTTTTCCGCCAGCTGATACCACCTATTGCTCTTATCGAGAGACTCCGACAAATTACCATCCCCAATAAAAAGGGGCAACCTCCCAATGCTTGAAAACACCTTCCTCATATTCTCAATAACTGCTATTGCGTTTCTTTTTAACACTACAATATACCAATAATCATCAATATAGCAAAGAAAATAATACTTCAATTGCTTGAATAGTAGGTGGTTAAGGCATATTCAGCAAGCTCTAATTCATACCATTATTGGCATCCATATTGCCCTCATCAATGGTACGACTACTGGTGTTTTTCTTCAGCTGGGTGATAAACTGCTGTTTGTTCTGCAGGAGATTGAACTTGTAGGCATCTAGGGTTTGCTCAACAGCATAAAGGTAGATATCCACCTTGTTGTCGTTGTATTCCTTAGCGACCCAGTTGCCAGTTCGAACACCTCTACCATTCCTCTGCTCGATGGCACTTGGCACCCAAGGTGTATCTAAGTGGTGTATGGCAACTGCCCTTTCTTGGGCATTAACTCCTGTCCCTAGGGTTTTGGTGGAGCCGAACATTATTCTGATTTTGCCTTCGTTCATATCTTGGCACATCTCCTGCTTCTGTTTGTCGCTTTTAGCTTCTTGTATGAAGCGGATACTATTAGCAGGAATCTCATAATGTTCAACGAGTTTGCGCTTTATCTCAGAATATATATTGAACTCAAGGTCATTGTCTCCTTTCCACGTTCCTAGGTCAGAAAAAACAAACTGAGTCCCTTTTTGCTCATTGAATTTATAATAGTAGTCTGCCACTTTTTTAGCGCAGTGAGAAGCCTTACTATCAATGTCATCTTCGCAGTTAGGGTCTATCAATCGCATATCTAACGACATCTTAGCCGCATAATTGGTTACTAAGAGCATACGAGCCTTATCTTCCTGTTCTGTCAAAGAGGAACGACCAATAAGCTGGGCATCACCTGTTCGAGCGAACTCAATTAAGTTATTCATATACTTAGTTTGGTCTGCTGTCCTAGGAATGTCATACAATGTGATATTGGCTTCGGGTCTATCTAAACCGATGTCTTCAGCAGTACGGAAGTCGGTTATCTCGCTGTAGAATGCTCCTAGCTCAGGAGCGTTCTTAAATGCTCTAAACCTCTCTTTCTGCTTGATTTCATTAGTCACAGAAAACTCATACTCTACGCTCTTGTTCGCAAAGACTGCTGCCCAAGCATCAAAACTTCTAATACCTTGTGCTTCGAGAGCTCGAGGACGTAGATATTTAAACAAGAGATACAACTCTGTGAGAGAGTTGGAAACAGTTGTGCCTGAGACAAAGGTTGCTCCAAGGTCTTTCCCCGTGCGCTCTTGAATGGTTCGTATAGCCATCAAGAGATTAAGAGCTCTTTGACTACCAACTTTATTACCTAAGCCAGCCACATTATTATGACGGGTGGCATAGGTAAGGTTCTTGAAGGTATGACTTTCATCAATAAATAGATGGTCGATGCCCATCATCCTAAAGTCTATCACATCGTCTCTGCGTTTCCGCAAATCATCTTCTACTTTTTTTAGTCGTGCCGTAAGATTAGACTTCGACTTTTCTAAAGCAGAATAGGCACGCTTGCTTATCTGGTCTCCATTGAGAGCTAGAGCATGGAGATTAGCTTCGACATCGTTGAGCTCATCATCAATAATCTTCTGCTCTATCTCTAGGCTCTGAGGTATCTTGGCGAAGTTCTCATGTGTGAGTACCACCATATCCCACTCATTATTCTTGATGTCGTGGAAGGCTTGCTCTCGGAGAGTTTCTCCAGCAACATCTTTCTCGTCAGGCACGAAGAGACGAGCATTGGGATAGGCTTGCTGGAAGGTCTTGGCGATGTCTTTATAATTGGCTTTTTGCGTTATCACCATCGGTTTATTTACCAAACCAAGTCGCTTCATTTCGTAAGCGGTGACTGCCATAATCATAGTCTTGCCTCCGCCAACCTCGTGATCAATGATGCCACCACCATTGACTTTAAGCATCCATATGGCATCTTTCTGAGATTGATATAGCTCGGAATAAGAGAAGCTACTAAAGTCAAGATGAGGAAATGTTTGATGAGAACCATCAAACTTGACCTTAGCTCGACCATTGAAAAGCCTATTATAGGTTGAAGTCATCGCTTGCTTGAACTCCAAGGGCTGGCTATCTAGCCAAATACGGAAATCACCTCTGATTTTCTCCTTGACGTTTTGAGCGAGCTGGAGACCAACACCATCGGGTACTTTCACGCTTTGAATCTCTCCAGTGATTGGGTCTTCCCTTTCAATGGTCTTGGTCATGTTAGGGAGCGTATCAGTAAGAGCATATCTTAGCATATTCTTGCCAGTATAGCTCCTTGATGCTCCTCTCACGAAGTAGATCTCATTGTTTACATGGTTATAAAATGTATTGGGGATAGCCACATCATAATCGTCAGTAGCAGGGTTATAAATAACTATAACTTCCGTGCCAAATCGGTCGGTAGCGAAACGAGAATATACCTTGCTACTTATCCATCTTTCACCAAGAGAGAAGTCAATATCAGCATATGGGATAGCAGGAGGAGTTGCTTCTTTAAGAGCTATAAGAGCCTCCTCTGCTAATGGTGCCTCCTCGGGATGCTCTTCTATCCACCTCTGTACTTGCTCTGCTTTCTCAATAACATTGCCAGCAACAAAGGTTTCAGCCAACTCATAGTTGCCCATAAGTGGGTTCCAATATATTCTCCCCTCCAAATCTTTTACAATGTCTTTGACATCTGTTTCGGGGAGAAGCTCACAGATATAACTCATATCTACTGAGCCAAAACGATTGAGAGAGGAGGTAAGAGCTTCGACAGGGGTAGTAACAAGACCACTGCTATTGGTGAAAAATGCTACAGGTTTGTAGAAGATATCACTCTTTACATAGACATTTTGGTTGTCTTCAAATCTCTCAATACCAAAGACCTGCTTGGAGATACTATCATTGTCTCTAATGAGCTTCTTATTAGATTTGTCATTCAAAGTGCCGTATTTCTCGACAAAGGCGTCATAGTGCCTATTGAGTTGAGCTCTAAGCTCGGTAGCTTCTTCCTGACGTTCTGCCTCATAATCATAGAGAAGCTGGTAAGAGTCACGCACTTTGATGTACAAATCGAGTTGCTCGATTTCACGAAGAGAAAAATCAACCGGGAGAAAAGAGGAGCCACCAAGAGGATGGAGGATGAGGTGACCAATTTGTTTCCCTTCTCGTACCAAGACACCAGCTTCTTTGTAATGCTTGTAGATCTGACCTGTATACTCTTTGATGCTCGCATCAAATGTGGATTGTACTGGAGACTGAGATTTCGTTTGTATTGGCTTCCGAATGGCACTATCTTCGACAACAACAGGATTGCCAAACATATCTTTTAGCACTTTTCCTGTCTCCTCTTGATACTGCACAGCAAATTGTTTTTCTTTGCTAAGTCTGACTTTTTTCGTTGAACGAATCTGCTGACTAGAATTCGGCTCCTCTTCTGTAAGGGTAGGCTCAAGGTAATTTTCAGCTTTATCTATCGAATTTTCACTTGAAGCGCTAGGAGTTTGAGAGGTGGTGCTGGCGGAGATATTACGCTCAAGCTCCGCTTCCTCTGTCTCCGCTGTGACATGCCCTTGTGCAATCTCTAATAACTCTCGTTCTTCTTGCCTTATTTTTTGGAAGTGGTCGTGATTGGCAAAGACTGCCATCACGGAGCTATAAGGGAGGGACATCGTAATGTCGGGTATCCCGGGACCTCTATCTGTAAGTTGTACTAAAACCTCTTCATTGGAATTGTTGTCAACAATCTTGCCAATTCTTCGCACACCAAGTAGGTCTACTAGGGCGAAGTCTCCCTCCTCAGATTGAACAGGTGCGATAAGGTTGGTACTACTCCAATCAAGATGCTTAAATAGACGGTCATCGGGATTAAAGGTTTGCATTGCTTTCACAACGCTAGTCACCTCTTCAATTGAACGAGATTGGGCTGTATCAAAGAGAAGTTCTCCGTGATTATTGTAGAGCTGGCGTCTAGAAGCGGCAGCAGCTCCTCCGATAATTCCTGAAATCCACAAGCCAACTCTAGTACCACTATCAGGCAATAACACTCCAACAGTATTATCATTCATATTGTGAACATAGGCATGTTCAACCCCATCGAGCTTGCCATTTCCATTGAAGTCGATATAACGGTATTGAATACCATCTATCCAAAAGTGTCTGAGTTTGCCCTCTTCGCTATAAAGCTTACGGGTATGATTATGCCTGATTTCAGCCTCATCATTTACCTTGGATTGTCCTTGCGCATATTGCTGATACAGCCTTTGGTCAAAGTTCTCTTCAAAGTCTTCACGAAGCATTTCCTTTATTTTGGTGCCTACTCCCTCGATATTCCCATCGAAGTTGTAGACATAGGCTGGCTTGCCGTAGGCATCGGTGCCAATAGACCTTGCAGGAAAGCCAGCAAGTCTATTTTTATCTGCCATATAATCTTCACGGAAGAGAACACTAGAAGCAATACCTGTGTTAGGGTCTCGCTCGGAAGTAATGAAATCATACTCCCTAGGACTCATGCCTTGAATGCTCTTTTCCCTATCGCTCTTCTGCAAAATAATAAGGTCGCTGCCAACGGCAGTACCAGCTTCGTCTGCAAACATTCCATCAGGCAATCGAATTGCTGATATGATGTTGCTATGACGCATCAGATATACTCGCGACTCGCTCGATGACATGCTATCAAGTACAGCTCTCGAGGTGATAAAAGCAACAATACCTCCCGGGCGTACTGCATCTAGTGCCTTTGCGAAGAAATAGTTGTGCAGACTCCCTGTGGTCGCTTGCTTTAGCGAATCTCCACTCCTGTTAAACTCTACATCAAAAACAGTGATGTTGCCAAATGGGATATTGCTTACTGCGATATCAACGATACCACTAGACTGACCTATTGAGAGTTGCTCAAAGGGCATATTTTGCACAACAACATCCCTGCTGTTAGCATTGACCTGTTTAAGTATAAGTGAGGTGAGATAATCTTTCTCAATGTAATACCTCTTATCAGTGAGAGCTCCTAAAGTGTCGCCAAAAACACCTAATCCTGATGAGGGGTCGAGCATTAGCACCTCTCCACTTTCGTGGAGCTTGAGCTCGGCAATGCTATCTGATATAGCTTGTACAATAGGTTGGGGCGTATAAAAGGCAGTTTGAACGCTGTTTTTAAGGCTCTCCAACATTTTGTCATAAGAAATATCGGGGAGTTGCGCCTCCTTAAGAATGAAGTGCAACTCCTTAACCATCGGGAATAAGTCATATTCACTTTTACTCCAATGCTTCAAATCATCTTCGACCTCGCAAGGGAGGAGAACACACTTTAATCCACCAAAGCCTTTATACTTGCGGAGTATAGCTATCTGCTCATCACTAGGTGCGAGTATATTATCGCGCTCTAGTTCTATCGCAGTTGCAATAGCATTGATGTTGTCCTGGAGTACTTGTTTCTTGTTATATGCCATACATCTATTCGATTATAAGCGTCTGCCTTTTGACTGAGTCGGAGCAGACTTGTCTATATTGTTGTCAAGAGAAATACTTGCCTTCACAGCTTCTTGGGCAATGGCTGATTGCTTTTTCTGGTTAGGGTTTATCTGAGAGAAATTAAGCTTGTCTTTTTCCTTATCGTAAGATACATAAGAGCTGAAAGCAACCCCAGTATCAGGGTCTTTAAGGTCATTGAGGTATAGGATATTGCCATCTTCAAGCGCAGTAATAAGGGTGGGAGGCAAGGTTCTTCCGTAAATAGTATTCGGGATACCTGCCTTTTGAGAGTGCTGTTCAACAACCTCTTGCTTTTCCTCTACCGTTGGTACTGCAGTGAGCTCTGCTTCTACCTGCTTGTGTGTTACACCATCAACCAGTTGCTTTGCAGACAACCTTGGTTCAATCTTCTCAGAGAAGTCGAACAGACGCTGGAAGAAACTCTTCTTTTGTACAGGGGAGGCAAGAGACAATGACAAATCCACCATTTCTTTATCTTGAACTCCCAAAGCCTTATAGACCTCGGGGTGTGCAATCATGTAGGCAGACTCTACCTTAATGAAGTCTAGAGTAGATTTGAATATGAGAGTTGGTATTCCTCCTTCTTCTGCAGGTGCAATAGTCCCGATACTATTCTTCAGTAAAGGGTCAGCTAAAGCAAAGGATTTATATGATTGCTCCATGTAATCCCAAAAAGCACGACCAATATCACCTGACCTGTCAAGCTTCATAGGTGCATTGTATTTCCGAATAAGACCAGTCGGCTTGTTATCGATATATAACGTCCTATACCCTCCAAGGCTAGGTCGGTCGGGGTCTTTGAAGGTGACTCTACTGCTCTCAAACTGCTCTTCCAGTCGCTCCGTAAGGGGTAGATAAGAGCTGATAGGAGACTCAGAAGGAGTAGGAGGTGGTATTGGTATTTCATTTATATTCTCATTCATAAATATTATAACTTTATCTTAGTATTATTACCCTGCCCCTGTGACTTCTCAGGTCTGTCAGGCTTTCGTGTCCCTTGCCAATCCTTGCCAAGTTCTGCTTCAGCTTTTTTGACGATGTCAGACTTCTTGGCAATGATAGGGAGCTTGGCTTTACCTTCACTAACACTATTTCTGACTTGACGGATAATGTAATTAGGGGTAGACTTATTTTCTCCTACACTTAATCTAACAGTCTTACTGGGATCAAGAGACAATATAAAAAGTGTCTCCTCGGGTGTGAGTTGGTTTTTTGCCACTCTTGCCCTAACAGTGTCACTATTATCATCAGACAATTCTCTCAATACCTCCTCTGGACATCGAGAGCTTTCAGCTACAAGAGCCCTTGTGTTAAGATTATCGCTCCTACTTAGTCTTTCAAACACTCTATGAGGAGTATTGGGGTGATTAAGTATTCTCCTTATATCAGTCTCTTTCTCTGCAAAATAGGAGATACGCTCTAAGTCAGATGGAGAGGTAGTTTTGGAATTACTTAGCCTAGAAATCATCCTATCCAGCATCAGGTCAAACTCTATATCCTTTTCTCTTTCCATAGTCGCTTTATTTAATAAGATAGGGGAGCATTACCTCCCCTATCTATTGTTTTAAGACCTAGCATTCCTTACATACCTGCTTTGATGCCTTTACTCTCACCGACCTTTTGGCTCTTGCCTTGGGTCTGAGACTTGGTGATGTCTATACCAGCATCGGTAGCTTTTTGTACAACTTCAGACTTCTTGGACTTCGTTGGGTCAAAGTTCGAGAACTTGAATTTGCCCTTGTTTTTATTCCAAGTAATATAGGAGTCGAAGGTCTGACCATTCTTGTTAATCATGCCCTCAATCTTCAGAGCCTTCCCAAGTGAGAGAGCATTCTGTTGCTTGACCGTTAGAGGTACCTTGCAAATGGTATTAGGAATTCCATCGGAACGCCTATTCCCAAGGAACTGCTTGTTGGAGGGAAACCTAAAATCTAGACCTCGCTTCTCTGCACTATACTGGAGTATAGCATCGTAAGGCTCGCCTTTTTTGCTTTGTAGACCTTGCACAGGCACCAAGTATCCATTGGCAAGCTGTTCTATTTGCTCTGGCGTAAGGTCTACACCGGCAATGTGGTTGGGAATACGAACATCCTTAGTTGGCATGAAAACCAAATTGTTCGTCTGACTATCGACAGAGACGAAAGCAGTAATAGCTTCTCCATTAGGGAATTTCAATTCTGCGAGACGTCCTAGATTGCCGTATGTCTCAAGATTAAGCTTGTCGGTTTCGCTAAACTGATTGCCAAGAAATGGTGTGTCCAAATCTAGCTCCTTTTTGACCGAGCGAATGTCAAGGGTAGGGGCACCATCAGGATTGTTCCGAAGGGCAATTCTCGCTTGGTGCATAACTTCTGTGTCGTCTATGCTAGTCTTGACATAAAGGACATCAGTGTACTGGAACTTGAGAAACTTGTCAAGTTGGTCATGTTCTTGTAGAACTTGACTACTCAATCCAACACCCTGCAATAGAGCTTCAACCTCAGGAGTCACCGTCTGCTCTGGCATATAGTCATACGGATTGACCCTCATCTCCTTGAGAGCTTCCTTATGCTCTGTACGATTCTGAAGCATAGCCTCAAGAGCATCTACAGATTTCTTGACATTGCCATCTTCAACTTTCATCGTATAGAGACGGTAATTCTTTACATTCTTGTAAGACTTGTTGAAGCTTTTAACAAAGTTCTCAAGTACATCACCCTTAGTATTGACATCCATCTTGACCATCTCTCTAAGAGGAATCTTCGGAGTAGGTTTTCTTGTCTTGATGTTTCCCTGCTCGTCTATACTCTCTACAACCTGAAGGTTGCCGACCTCATTGCCTGTATTGACCATCGAGCGGTCTTCGGCTACCAAAATAATATCTCCCATAAAATCTAAATAAATATATAGTTACTAATACCTTACAGCACAAATTACTATATAGTTCCCTACACTTCCAAGAAGTCGGGCAATATCGGGTAAAATCGGGCAATATCGGGCAATCCGACTTCCCGAAAAAAATGTCCTTCGAGTATCTCTACTCAAAGGACATTGGAAAATCAAATTTCAGAAATTCTATGAAAACAAAATATCTATTGGTTATCTATAGTCTTCGCTATATTCCCTCTGCTCTTGAACCATATCATCCATCA
The DNA here is from genome assembly GCF_000379925.1 of Porphyromonas levii DSM 23370. GTDB lineage: Bacteria > Bacteroidota > Bacteroidia > Bacteroidales > Porphyromonadaceae > Porphyromonas_A > Porphyromonas_A levii. Next base: position 8,703 of record NZ_KB904272.1, read on the forward strand.
GGCTATCTCCAAAAAGAGTTTTGATGGTAGGCTTGTATATATCTTTTAAGTGGGTAATAGCATCAGCTAACTCGGGATGCCTACAATCTTCTCTCGCATCTATCAAGTGCCTTTCAATGCTATTCACACCTACATATATTGCCTCAATATCACTATGGTAAAGTTTGGGTAAAATAGGGCACAAACTCTTGTTGATAGCACCTTCAATATTTAGTTGATATGAGTATTCCCAAAGGGAGTTTTCTTGCTTAGTTACAACTAGCTCAAAGCCTGATGCCGTAGCCTCTCCCAAAATCATACTCCCAACGGTAATGGTGGTATTGCTATTAGTCCTTTTAATTGACAATTTGCTGTTCATTTTTTATGCCTAGTTACTTTTTGTTGTTATCAAAAAACTCTATTCTTATAGTCTTACTTAGCTTAAGAGCTAAAGCTAATAGAACCAAGAAGAAGACTACAGATATACCGCCCCAAACGAACTGTATGAAGCTGTTACTTGGTGAAGCTTCTACGCAGTAGGCACTTCCTATAAGAGCTATCAATGTACAGAGGATTCTACCATCGGAGCTTCGAAGAAAACTCCCCAAGATTTCGAATGCCTTTCTTGCATTCTCACCTTTGATGTTTCGCAACTTCCCGGCATTAAAATGTACCTGAACCAAAGTCTTTGGAATGCTCTGATGCGTATCTCCTGATGTAGGCTCGACACTTGATGGGGCGGAATCTGCTTCTCGTAAAGGTTGCTTTGTAGTGTCTCCTCCCTGTGGATACTCTACAGATGAGGGCTCCTCCACAAAGGTGTCATCCTCAAAAAATGACTGCTGGGTTGGCATGTTATCATCACTCATAGTTAATTACCTCTATATGTATTTGGTGACTTGTTGATAGTATGATACATTCCCGACATTTGCTCTAGCACCTCCACAAGTGATCGAAGTATGGAGACACCATAATCGAAAGTATCTCCTGTTCCTGATGCTATTAATGGGCGAAATAACACTTCCCCAGCATCATCGGGAGAGACGTTACTCTCAAGAGTAATATCGTTTGTTTTAGTGTTTCGTCTTACGATTAGATACACTTCATCTTCGCCTATAAACTCTTGTAGTGAGGTTAATAAACCTCTCTTTTGCTCTTTCTTGCTCATCTTAATATACTTCTAATATACGTTCAACGACTACTCAATATTGACAATAAGATGTCTTTCTCTTTTCTTAGGTCACAAGGCATAGTGCTGCTATTGACCACTGTGACTAGATTAAGTCCATCAGAGCCGTGTTGCTCTGCGTAAATCAAACCCCAACCCTTGGGGATTTCGTAGTTCTCAATCATTCTATATGGGCATACAAAATACTTCTCGGCTCCAACACTGTCTATCGGAGCTTGGCGGTTCCGCTTCGAAAATTCAGCTCTAAACTCCTCTTCCGTGGTGATAACCACATAAAGAACGGTTCGGGTGCCTCGCCAAGCAAAGAGGTCTATATGCTCTGCTCCAAGGGTCACGACCTCCCTTGCATGGCAATTAGAGTGGCGTATGACCAATTGGTCTAAGATGTCAGACTTCTTAATTGCAGGGGTAATTACTATCTTTGTACTCATAAATATATTACACTCTTACTTCAGTTATTATTTCCATTAGTCTTTCTCTTGGTATCATCAATCGATGGCGAGGAGACTCGCCAATAAAGGTCACAAGATAACTCACACATTCTCCCTTTATCTTCTGTAGGAGAGCTTCGGAGTAGGAGGAAAGGAGCAAATCTTCGAAATCCACCATTTCTATATATTCGAAATCATTGGTGGTTTCATCGTACCTAGAGAGCCAATGCCCTTTAGGGAAATCTCCAAAAGGAGAGCCATTTTTTGAATTCGTAAACATAGTCTATCTTTTGCTTTTTCTGTGTCTGCTCATATATTCGGCAATGACGTCTTTCGAAAACAAAAGGCGCCCTTGAAGCTTGGTGCACTCAATGCGACCAAGGTAGACCCAATTATATACAGTCTTGGGTGAAACTTTGCAAAGTTTGGCGACATCCCAAACATCGAGAAAATCATCGCCACTTTTCTGACGAAGACTGCTGTCTCCGACATTGTCTTTCATTAAGTACTTAAACAAAGAGTTTACATCATCTTCCAATGCTTTAACTCTTTCTTCCAATATCCTGTCTCTATCCATAATTAAGCTTTTTTGTGGCTCAATTCAATTATTATTCGTATCTTTGCTTCAAGAAGTTCGGGGAATAATCCTCATAGGAGGTTCGTTGTACATCGTCAAGTATTGAGGCTTGAAAGAATGGACTACGAACCTCTTTTTTTGTTTTATCCTAGTCTTAAACTGATTAGCCAATTCACTATAGGGGCGAAGTATCTCATATTGTAGTACCAATTTCCAGTAATTAAGTAATTGACTGGTTTTAGTAGTAGCAATAACACAAATGTTATATAATATCATGCCGTGTCTATAGGCTATTATCACAAAGTTGAACGGTATCATCATCTACCTTTTCTATAATGCCATTCTCAAGCATAAACTCAATTCGGGTGATTGAAGTGCGCCTGTCTTTGAGGTTATACTCCTTCAGAAGATACTCCGAAATGGCATTGACAAAGTCGTTGTAACCCATGCTATGACTATCACCAAGAGTGTTCTTGGCAATACCCAATAGCTCTTTATATTTGCGATCATCGGACTCTTTCTTTGATTTGTTGCCACGATAAACGTGCATGTCAAGCTCTTTATCCCAACTATACACCATCATCGGCACGTCGTACGGATCGCCATCACGTACTTTCAAGGCTTTAACGACAGAAAGAGCCGGGTTAGACTTGTCTTTGTCAATAGAGATAATCCCTGCTGCCTTGCGTTGGAGCTCACTACCAAGGTGTCCTCTTAGTTTTAGTCCACCTGGCGTCAAGTGGAGCACACAAACGATACAAGTGTTATAGATACCTGCCAACCTGTAAAGCTCCTCTACAATTGCCACGCTTTCAGACTCATTGTTGGCGCTTATTATGAGGTCCGCAATGCCATCTAAAACCACAAGGTGTATACCATCATGACGATGGTAATACATATCCATACTTTCTTGTATAAGCTTCAAGCGCTCATTTCGAGAGAAAGCTGTGAGGCAGAATGGGTGGTAGTAGTGAGGAATATCATTGATTTGTGCTCGCTTAAGGCTTCGCTTCACATTCTTGTAGAGCTGAGCATCGCTTTGCTCTGTGTCAAAGTGCAGAACAGCCATGCCCTCTGTGTTTGGAGCAACACTCATGCCTAGTGTCTCTTTGGCTGGAAGAGCGTGTAGTGAAATGGCTCCTGAAATAAGGGCTGAAACATAATTACTCTTACCTGTACCTTCTCCTCCAGTGACACATAAGAGATTGCCGAAGCTCCCAAGGGTCGTATCGTCTAAAGACACTAGTCTGCGCGAGGCTTCAGGTGGGTTATTGAGGTTAATCTCACATGAGCTTAGAAGCACCTTGGTCTGTTGATATAAGTTCTTCTCAAGTGTGATAGATACTAATTCTTGCATATCATCGCGCGTGTGACCTATAGTAAAATAATCAGATATGTCTTTTTCTGTTTTGTCGCCTGAGAGAGGAAGCTCCACTCTTAGGACTTTATAGCTGGAAAGGGCACTCTCATGCTGAAGCGAAGCCTTAACTCCAGTATCATCCATGTCATAGCATAATAGTATGTGCTTAAAGCGCCTTTTGAGCATTTCAATGATACTCGTATCTATCAAAGAGGTCTCAGAGTTAAAGGATATTGCATTGAAGTTTCTAACCGATAAACTCATTACATCTTTTTCGCCTCCGGTAATAAAGACTATATCGCCTTTCATTGGGAGTTGCTCCAATCCAAATGCCAAGACTTCAGTTCTCTCGCCAGCATTCAAAAAACGCATCTGGCTGAAAGGACGGTATATCTTGACTGCAGTACCCAAGTCATACAAAAACATGGGTTCATTTTCCGATGAATTGATGGTATAAGGAACTCCATCGCTACTCCGAAAAGAACTAAAGCTCCTTAGCGAATAAACCTTATACCTTTTGAGAATTGCTTTAGTGATTCCGTAGTGTTCCCAAAAAGCAAGCTCTTCATCAGTATATTCCTTTTTGACATACTCAAACTTTGCTGTGGGAGAAGGTTGTTTCGGGGTGGGAGGAACTGCCTTCTCCTTCATGATTGTGCGAGTCGGCGTAGTCTGTCGGGTAGGATAAGAGCCTCTTTGACCTACTGGACTTGCAATTGGTAGGTGCAAATCTGTAATGATTACATCAAGTATTCTAGGGAAGTCCTTTCTTAAGTCTAATCCTTTTAAGGTGGCTACAAACCAAAAGCAATCACCACCATCTTGGCTATCGCCAAAGTCTTTATACCTCCATATCCTATCTTGACCTTGAAAAACATTACAAGAGGCTTTTGTATCGTCGTAGAAGGGACTTGGAAAGTTCTTCCGCATCGGAAGGTCATAGGGCAAATAATAATTGAATACATCTAATCCGTTTTGAGTTGCACCAAGAATATTCTGTTTGATGTTATCTCTGAATGATATTTCTTTGTTCATGATTTACCTTTGTATTTGTCTGTTCAAACTAATATTCCGCCCGTCTTCTTCCCCAGCTTCAAAAGCTTTTAGCATCAAGTCAGAATTTGGCTTCTTTCCCTTGAAAACCTCCCCACTATAGAAGGGGTCATTGCGAAGGTACCCTTGAATTGCGGATGTATGACAGACCATAAGTCCAGTTTCTTCTGGGGTTGGTTTCCGACTGTTGAAATTCTCTTGCAACCCAGCCACCGCCCCAATGAAATAAGAACGAAGAAACTTATTCTTGCCCTGACTGGTAAATCTTTTCCTTTCTTGGCGAAGGTAATATTCAAACTCTGCTCTCCTCCTTTGAGCCAAACTGCCAAAAGAAGAAACTAGATAGTTGTATAGGTTTTTCACCACAATGACATTGTCTTCTTGTCCGACAACTAACATGTGTTGTTTGGCTGGTATTATAAGAATTTTGCAATAGTTATTACTAGCCACCGATGAAAGCAAATGTCGTTTCCACTGGGAACCATAGGGGCTACGGTAACTTATTTCATCAGACTCCTTAATATTAAGTCCATCGGATGTTTCATCAGAAATATCTCCCAATGAAAGATTATATGTTGTAAGCAACCTATGTACAGCGTTAGCTGCTGCATACGCTTCTCCCTCATTACCTAATGTCTCCGCAGAGCTTTGTAGCTTCAGCAGTTTCTTTATTTTGTCTAATACCTTTTCTTTTTCGTTCATTCAAACCTCCTTTCAGCACCTCTAACTGAGCTTCTCTTTAATGGTGATTGGTAATATCTATCCATGAGACGAACAACTGCTTCTGCATGTTCTATCTGGCAACCTAAAGAATTTTCCCAGCCATCCATGAAGTAGACAGCATTACAACCTTGGAGACTAAGTAAGTCTGCCTCTATATGTTCTTCCCAAGGGGCATCAAACGGTAGAACATTATTCAATGGATTGACCAACTCGTAGGTAGGAAATAATCTCCGCAACCTATTCTCCGCTTCATGAAAGTCATATCTCACTTTTTCTTCTGGTAGACCTGTTATCGGTCCACTGATATATAATTTCTGTTTACTCATAGTTCTAACAAGCTCTTAAATTCTTTAAGCCTTTCTAATGCTGATAGTTTATTCAGCCCTTTCACCTTAAACTTGTTAGTCTTGATAGCAAGCAAGACCGCACTATAAGGATAGACAATAAAACCATTGCTGTGATACTCAAAAGGCAATTTCCCAGCTCTTCTCGCTCGGTACAGTGTAGCCCTTGATAAGTTAAGAGCTTCCATCAATTCGGCTTCTGTAAAGCTGTCTTTTCGAGTTAAAGGAGCTTCTAGACCAAACTCCAACTCCTTTTCTTCCAAAAACTCATAAAGACTATCAAAAAGTTGTCTCAACTCCGTTGTTTTCTCCATATTCTAAACCTATCTGTTCGTGATTAAGTCGTGTAGCCAAACGCCCCATTTCCTCCTCTATTTTAGTAGGGATGACACGGGCATATATTTGTGTTGTCTGAATATTCGTGTGACCAAGCACCTTAGAGACAGCTTCAATGCTCATACCTTTGGTAAGTGCCATTGTCGCAAAAGTGTGGCGGGCGAGGTGAAAGGTGAGGTTCTTAGTTATACCACACTCTTGTGCAATCTCTTTCAAATACTGGTTCGTTTTTTGATTGCTGAATAAAGGGAGTAATCTTCCGCCCTCACACCTCTTGTCTTTATATTTATCAATGATTCTTTCAGCTTGAGAAAGCAATAGTATTTGGCAAGGGGTAGAAGTTTTTTGTCGTGGAGTGAAAATCCACTTCTTGCCATTAATTATTTTAATGTCGTCTTCAGTTAGGTTACGGACATCAATGTAGGATAGACCTGTAAAACACGAAAAGAGAAACATATCCCGCACCACATCAAGACGCTGTAAGACGAGTCTTGCTCGAGAAAGAAGGGCAAGCTCATCATCAGTCAGATACCCACGATCCGTTTTCTTTTTAGGAAAACTGAGACCATAAAAAGGATTCCTGTCAATTAGCTCATTGCAATAGGCGTACTTAATGGGCTTGCCTAACAAAAACATATACTTAACCACAGTATTGCGGTCATAACCGACATAACTCCCCAAGTAGTCTTCATAGTCATGTATTACCGACTTAGTGACTTCGCCAGCTTTAATATCCTTTCGTCGATATTTGAAAGACAAAAAATCTTCGAAGTTTCTTCGAGCACAAAGGTGTCTGCGATAGGTAGTAGCTGTTATTTTTCCAGTAGATAACTTCTCACTCATTTCTTCCTCGTCAAGGTCAAAAAGCTGAGACATGTATACAAGATGGGTCTTTTTCCCGTTAAGAGCACTTCTTAGGGTATCTAAAGAGAGATTGTTATCATTGAAAAGTTGCTCTGCTGTAAAAATCACTTTTTGCTCCAGCTTTTCTAACGTCTCATTCATTTGAAGTGCTTGAGGGTGCGCTTCGACCACTCGATTATTAGTTATCATGTCAGGATTAACAGACAACCCAACTTGACCTAGAGAAATCCTTGACCCATTCAAAGAAACTCTCATCATAATAGGACTTTCTCCTTTGCTCCCTTTTTTGTTCCTAGGGTAGAAGCTAACCCTCATTTGAAGCTCGGTTCTCATAACTATTCTCATATTGTTATTCGCTAAATGATGAAAAAATCGAAAATCGAACGAGAATAAGATGAAAACCGCTGTGGTCACAAAATCTTAACTTTTTTGTCTGTGACCAAATTGTAACCACCTCTCAAAATGAGAAGATGTAACCCAATGAAACAAAGAGGTTTTAGTAAGTGTTAATTTGAAACACTTTTTGATACACTATTTTTCTGTTTGTGTCTTTTGTGTTTCTTGGTAGAATTTGTTGAAACAAAAATAAGCACCGCAAGTCTTTGACTTACAGTGCTTATCGGCTTTGTTGTGTCTTTGTTGTGTCTTACCTCAAACAGTTAATGAAACATCGTTTGATACACTTTAGAGCCGAAGACGGGACTCGAACCCGTGACCTACGCATTACGAATGCGTTGCTCTACCAACTGAGCTACTTCGGCGAATTGCTCCGCAAAGGTAACAATTTATTGTAAATAATTAGTCAATTAAGTGAGAAATCTTTACCTCTTTGATTGGGTAGAGTTTACCTAGCGCTTGGAGGTCTATATGTTTACGATTACCTACTATGGTGATTGTGATAGGTTTTCCCTTTACTAGTTGTTCATGAGCCGAGATGATTTGCTCCTGAGTAAGGTGCTGAAGCTCTTCCTGAATCATGAGCGAAATATCCTTACTGTAGCCCTGACGCTCCAGTGATCTTATTTGTCGTGACCGCAAACGTAGGGTAGGGTAGTAGGTTCTTGCCATACTGAGCAATCCCTGTCGGGCGTTGGCATAACGGTTTACATCATCGGGCGCTCTCTCTATAAGCTCTGCTACCAACTTGAGTGCTTGGACTACTTTATCTGCCTGTGTACTCAGGGTGATAACGTAGTCTGTTTTGCCATTTGCTATTGTCGCAGGTGCGAAGTCTGCATACCCACCCACGCCGTAGGCAAGTGAACGGAATTCGCGAACTTCTTGGAATAGAAGCGAGCTCATACCACTGCCAAAGTAGCTATTATATAGTCTGATAGCTGCCTTCTGCTCCTTTTTCAGAGTCCCTAAGGGGAGATAAATCTTGATAATGGCTTGAGTAGCACTAGGCTCGTGCGCAAATAGTACCCGTGATTGCTGCTGTACAATCGACGGAATATGACTATAGCCTTCGCCCTTGGTCGTTATGTCGTTAGCATGTAGCGCTTGTACAATCTGTGGCGCGATAGTGTCGATATCCAAAGAACCAGTATAGTGAATATCCACTTCGCTACGTAGTAGTTGCTGAAGCTCCTCAATGAGGTCTGCGGGCTTGATCTTCTTTAGCTCAGACTTGCTGATGGATATCTTGTAGGGTGCATCCTCCCCATAGCGGGCTAGCTCGAGAAGTCTCTTAGAGAGTGTTGTAGGGTCTTTTTTCGTGGCTCTATCCGATAAGCTCTTACTCTCCATGAGCTTCTTCATCGCCTTCTTCTCGGCTCGTACATCGAAGAGGAAGCGGCTTAAGAGCGCTACGCTCTCATTGAAATGATGGTCAAAGCCCGTGAGCTTGATGACAAAGAAGCTATCTCTTGATTCGAACGTAACGGAAGCACCTAGTGCCTGAAGCTCACTATTGAACTCATGGTTGCTCCATCCTCCACCTCCTACTAGGTCTAGGTAGTACTCTAGTACCTCTAGCCTTGGATGCTTAGTGGCTTGCTGGAAGTAGAGGAGATCTAGAGTAAAGAGGTCGTTCTCCTTATTGGTGGTCTTGAAGAGTTGTACCAATCCATTGCCCGTAAGAGTTCGTCGCTCAATATCTCTCGTGAAGTCTAGTGCCCGTATGGGAAGGTCGGATATAGGCAAAGAATCCATGTGCCGGGCAAAGTCGGATTGGGCTCCTTGGTTAGGAGCTACTACTGGCTGGTACGGAGGCTTATTAAGATGCTCCTTAGGATATCTTCCGGTCTTCTTCCTGATTTCCAAGAAGTCACTACCTAGGTAGAGGTTAGCTACACGCATAACTTCCTCTTTAGTCAAAGAACGTAAGCGCACTAGGTCTTGGCTAAATGAATCCCATGTCCTCCCCTGAGCGTAAAGATCTCTCAGTAGATTAGAGCGTTTCTCAATGCTTTCAATCTGCTGTAGGTATTCCCGCTCAATAATGAGCTTTACCTCTTGAAGCTGTTTGTCAGTGAAGTCTCCTCGCTTTATCTTATCGATTTCCTTCATCACCATCGCCACAGCCTTCTTTCTACTATGTAGTAGCTTAGGCACGGCAAAGAACCCGAAGACACCATGGTCATTGAGTGCGGTGGCTATTGGCGATGCTCCCATAATGTCTCCCTCTATGGTGAGCTTATTTAGGAGACCTGTCTTGCCCTCATTAGAGAGTAAGGATTGGATGAGAGATAGAGTAATCTGGTCGGGATGTGTATTGGGAACCGTTTGCCATAGGTAGGCTGCTCCACTAACAAAGGGGATAGGGAGCTTTACATCTAATCGTTCATGTCCCTTGAATGGTTTAGGCTTAGGCATCTCTTCCTTAGGCGCATTGCCAGGAGCTATCTTGCCAAAGGTGCGCTCTAGTAACTCTTCTAGTCCTTCGCGCTTGAAGTCTCCCACTAGTATGAGTGCCATATTTCCTGCTCGATAATAGGTATGGAAAAACTCCTTCATAGCATGTAGGTCGGGCGACTTAAGTGCCTCTGTACTGCCAATAATAGGGAATTGGTAAGGGTGTGGTGCGCAAACTCGCTTCATTACCTCCTGCATGGGCTGAGTCCCCATGTTATCAGAGTACATATTCTTCTCCTCATATACCGTTTCTAGCTCGCTCTGAAAGAGTCTGAATACAGGCGCTACCATGCGCTCGCTATTCAGCTCGCACCAATGCTCGAGATATTCAGGCGAAAAGGTGTTGAAGAATACAGTGTAGTCGTACGATGTGCCAGCATTGAGTCCCGTCCCGCCATACTTTGTGATGAGTCTATTGAACTCATTGGGAATAGCGTACTGAGTAGCCTCAATATTGAGCTGATTTATCTTTTTCTGTATCTCCTGTCGCTCCGCAGCACTGTTGGCTTGCTTAAGAAGCGTATATTGATTAGCTATCTCAGCTAGAATAGGTTGCTCCTTGGCATAGTCTACTGTACCGATACGCTTAGTGCCCTTGAACATTATGTGCTCAAAGTAGTGTGCAATACCTGTATTGGGGGAATGCTTTGCCCCAGCTCTCACCGCCACGGTACCGTAAACCTTAGGCTCCGAAGAGTCGTGAGAGAGCCAGACCGTAAGTCCATTGGATAGTGTGAGCTCCTCGACCATTTCGGTCTGAGCTAGAGAAACGTTGATAGTCATAATTGTTGCTGTTAGGAATAGTAAAGGTTTCATGGTCTTAGACGTATTAGATGTAGATTAATGATAACTACCTCCGACTTGGTGCCAATCCGAATCGGAGAAGAGGAAAGCCCAAATCCTGAACTCGTTATATAGTGTGTGCCACCCTCCTCAATATAGCCATAAGAGTTTTCGAATATCATACCTAGGAGCCACTTGAAGGGGATAAACTGCCCGTCGTGTGTATGTCCATGCATGGCAAGGTCTACACCACTAGCACGCTCTTCCTCAGGTTCATTAGGCTGATGGTCTAGAACCATAGTGGAAGCTCCTATAGGTACTTGATCCATAAGCTTTACTAGGGGAAGCCTTTGTTTGTTCATAGCGTCATCTCTTCCCACTAGATAGAGGCTATCCTCTAGTCGTACTACTTGGTCGCGTAGCAATACACCAATACTACTTAGCCAGTCGCATTTCTTTTCTAGATCGATATAATACTCGTGGTTCCCTAGTACATGGAATATCTTGGAGGGGTCGGGATGTAGGGCGCGCATCAGTGTTGTAACCTCTGGATATTCCTCTACGTAGTGGAAGTAGTAGTCCAACTGATCGCCTCCTACAAAGACATAGTCCGGTTTTTCATCTTGTACGATCTTAGCCATCTTACTCACCTGCTCCTGGGTAATAATATCTCCAAAGTGTATATCTGTGATGAGTGCTATCTTGAGGTCATGAGACGAACCATTGTAGGGTAGGGAAACGTTGTAACGAGTGACCACTGGTTGCATCGTATTGTAGTAGCCCTGGATACATAGGATAAGCGTTATCGGCATCAGGATGAGCATAGCCAAACCTCTAGCTCTACGCTTAGGGATATCGCCTTTGATGACCCCCGTTTTCTGCAGTATCCATATTGCAAGGTAGGCTAATACTAGGAGCATTAATAGTACTCCTATATATATGTAGTAGTTGCTGAATATCAGTCCGCCTACTCGCATAAATTCCCCATTCTTATTGAGAGAAGCACTGGAAACGACGATATATACGAAGTAGAGTAGCTCTAGCCCTACCCAACCTAAACTGACTTTACGCCAAATAGATCCCTTTATTGTCCCTTTCCAAACCGCAGTGAGTAGGAGTAGATTCATAAGGACCTGACCCACCAGCGAGATAATTAGCATGCGCATGAGGATACTTATTCTTTATGCTTTTGGAAGAATCTGATAATCATAAATAACGAGACGGTAAAGGAGAGGATATCGGCAACGGGGGTCGACAACCATACGCCCTTGAGTCCCATAAACTGTGGCAGTATATACAGTGCAGGTATCAAGAGCACAATTTGGCGGGAAACACTTAGTATAAGTGACCGCCAAGCTGAACCGATACTCTGGAAGAAGTGAACCGTAGATACCTGAAACCCTACAGCCCAAAAGGCGAAGGTCTCGATAGAGACAGCGATAGACGCAATCCCGATAAGTTCGGTATCGGCAGTAAAGAGCCGTACTATTTGTTCGGGAAATAACTGAGCTAGAGTAAGCCCAATGAGCCCGATGGTCACATTTATCTTGACCGTCTTGGAGAATGCTTCCCTAACCCTACCCATATTGCCAGCCCCGAAGTTGTACCCCACAATCGGTTGCATACCTATAGATAATCCCATAATGAGCATGAAGATAAGGGTGGCAATACTATTGGATATTCCGTAAGCCCCTACGGCATAATCCCCACCGTACTTCACAAGGCTCGTATTTTTCATCACTTGCACCATACTGGATGCTAAGTGCATCACGAAAGGTGCTACGCCAATGCTAAGGATACTCCCGATATAGCCTAGTTTAAACTTGAAGTACTTAGGCTTAATGAGTAGAAGGTTGCGCTTGTCTGTGAAGTGCTGCATCACAAAGAGCATACCCACAAACATACTAATGACTGTTGCCCAAGCTGCACCTCTAATACCCCAGCCTAAGCCATAGATGAAGAGGGAGTCGAAAAGGACATTTAGCACCGCTCCTATAATCATCGTAATCATAGCCTTGAGCGGATAGCCTGTAGACCTCATTACCGAGTTGTAGGAGAATGTGAGGTTGGCAAAGATATTGCCAGGTATTACAATCTCCAAGTAGGCTTTGGCATAGGGAATGGTGCCCTCCGATGCGCCAAAAGTATACAGCAAGGGCTCCATAAATATGTAGGTAAGGGATATGGTGCTAAGACTAAAAATAAGGGAGAGCAAAAAGGCATTACCCAATAAATACTCTGCTTCTTCGTTTTTCTTTTGCCCCAAAAGGATAGAAATCCTAGAGGAGGCGCCCACACCCACTAGTACGCCGAAGGCTTGTAGAAATATAAGGATAGGGAACGTAAGGGCAAGACCAGAAATAGCCATACCACCTACTCCCTGTCCTATAAATATACGGTCTACGACATTGTACAAAGAATTCACCATCGATCCTACAATCGATGGCAATGCATAGTTTCTTAGTAAATGGCCGATGGGGAGTATGCCAAGGTCGTTTGTTTTTGAACCCCTTCCTGCTCCTTGGGCACTTTTATTTCCAAACACGATTCGTCGAGCTAAATGTTATGTTCCATTTTCCTAAGCCCTCCTTCCTAGGAATCTAAATTGGAATGAGGTCGAGTAGTCGACCACTGTGGCGGTTACCCCAGTTTGCTAATGCGTTGTAGCTTGGACTCGTCCAATACCTTAATCTTCCTCCCATTCAGGCTGATAACACCCTCTTCCTGAAACGAACGAAGAGTGCGTACTGCATTACTAGTGGTCATGTTGCTGAGATCCGCTAGTTCGTTGCGTGTCAAGTAGGCATGGATGGTTCTGCCATCACCCTCGGAACCATATTTGTCCTTGAGTAGCAGAAGAGACTCCGCTAGCCTCCCTCTCGTATGCTTCTGAGTCAGGGTGATGATCATTTGGTTGCGCTCTCGCAGACGTAGTGCAAGGTCGTCCATGAAATAAAGACCTACTCTAGGATTGCTACGCAGGATACCCTCTAGGCTCCTAATTGGAACTAAGCAGATAAGACTATTCTCCATAGCGGTAGCACTGGTAAGAGGCGATTCGGAGGCAAAGTGAGCCTCATAGCCGAAAAACTCCTTGGCTCGTATCAGACTTAATATCTGGGTACGATCCTCCTCCTGGGTGATCTTTACTTGACCATTGACCAGGATAAAAGCATTTTGTGGAATAACCTTAGCATCATATATCACCTCACCACGCTTGTAGATATAGTAGCTAGACCATATCAAGAGCTCCTCTCGCTCTGAGTCTGTAAGTAGGCTCCAGAGTTTTGGCATTATGTTGGAGAGATGAGGGCTATTCTCCTTTTTAATTTCAATCTTTTCCTTCATCGCAACTTATATTCCAGCACAAAGATACATATTTTTCACCACCTTCTAAAACAATAGTAGTGGATGATTTTATACAATTTCGGTGATGTTTTTCGCTAGACTAGCATTGGTGGCTCTAGTACAGGCAAAAAAGTCCTCGGTATATCTAGGACAGTCTCTCCCGCGAGGGACTGGAGTTTATATGGCTAGGAACTGGAGTCCCTCCCGTGAAGAACTGGAGTCCCTCCCGAGAGGGAATCTGTAGAACTAGTAGACCGCTGAGCGATTTTCTACAGAGGAAAGGAAAATGAGATAGGTGAGCATGGTCGGTATTTGATATCGGGGGTCTTGAGGGTAGGGGTAGTTACTCTATTTTTTGCTATCTTTGCAGGCGAATTATATTGAATAATAGAAAATTGAAGGAAATAAGATGACAGATAAGATAAGCTACGCTATTGGTCTGAGCATGGGTCATAATTTTAAGGGCGAAGGTATAGAGATAAATTGCCCTGAGGATTTCAGTAAGGCTGTGCTGGATGTGCTCCAAGAGAAAGAGACCGAGATGACTATCGATGAGGCTAAGCAGGTAATTAATGCCTACTTCACAAAGCTACATGAGGAACGTATGGAGCTCAACAAGAAAGCAGGTGCTGAGTATCAGATGATCAATGGCAAGAAGGAGGGGGTAACCACTCTTCCATCGGGTGTACAGTTTGAGGTGCTCCAAAAGGGAGAGGGCGAGAAGCCTTCGGCAACCGACAAGGTGAAGTGTCACTATCATGGTACGCTGATTAATGGGACTGTGTTTGATAGCTCTGTAGAGCGTGGCGAGCCAGCGGTATTCCCAGTGAATGGCGTGATTATGGGTTGGCAAGAGATCCTCCAAATGATGCCTGTAGGCTCTAAGTGGAGGGTGACCATTCCTTATCAGCATGCTTACGGAGAGCGTGGGGCTGGTCAGGCAATAGAGCCATATAGTACGCTGATCTTCGATATCGAGCTACTAAGTATCGAGAAGTAATATACACAATCATAACAATTAATTGGAAAGATAATGAAAAGGACTTTCACAGGTGTTGCAGCTACCCTTATGGGCGTAGGTCTGCTCGTATCTTCTTGCGGTGGAGGTAAGATTAAATCCGCTAGCTTTACTCAGGATAACGACAGCGTTTCTTACGCAATTGGTATCCTTAACGGTGCTCAGTATAAGGGCTATCTGGAGCAGGATTCTACCATTAACATGGAAGAATTCCTTCAGGGTCTAGCTGACGGTGCTTATGACAAGGGTGGTAAGAGCTCTTCTTACAACCAAGGCTATGGTATCGGCGAGAACTTCCGCAGGGGTACTCAGGAGGATAGCACTGTAAATATCGATAATCTCGTAGCTGGTTTTGCCGATATGCTTAGGGATCAGGGTCTGATGACTGAGGATGAGGCAATGGCATTCATGAACTCTTACCAGGCTAAGATGCAGCAAAAGGCTATGGAAGAGCAGAAGGCTAAGGAGGCTAAGCAGATAGAGGCTCAGGATAAGATCCTTGCCGAGCTTGCAGCTGATTCTGAGGTAATGAAGACTGAGAGTGGTCTTATGTATAAGGTGACTAAGCTAGGTACAGGCGTGAAGCCAAATGCGACGGACACTGTAACTGTGCACTACAAGGGTACGGATGTTATGGGTGAGGTTTTCGACTCATCTTATGATCGCAATGAGCCTACTTCTTTCCCACTTGACCGTGTGATTGCTGGTTGGACTGAGGGCTTCCAGCTCATGCCAGAGGGTTCTACTTTCACCCTATGGATTCCTGGTAACCTCGCTTATGGAGAGCTAGGTACTCCTACGAATGGTCCTGCTGGTCTACTCAAGTTTGAGTGCGAGCTTATTAAGGTGTCTCCAGCTAAGTAATAAGTAGAGACCTACTGATACAATATATTATAGTGGCTATGTGGGCAATCGCCTGTATAGCCACTATAATATTGTAAATATTAGCACTCTTCCTTCAGGGCAATAAAGAGAGCCGTGAAAGCACTTGGCTTTCACGGCTCTTATGTATAATAACAAGTAACGATTACTTGCGGAATGGAAGCTTGATTACCTCTGCAGGGATATCCTTCTTGCGGATGCGGATAAAGATCTCGCTACCTGGATCCTTAAACTCTCTCTTGACGTAGCCAAGACCAACACCCTTGCCATCAAGGCTTGGTGCTGGTGCCCCTGAGGTGACACGTCCAATCACGTTACCATTAGCATCTACAATCTCGTAGTCTTGGCGTGGTACGCCTTTCTCCTTTAGCTCGAAGCCAACGAGACGATTCTTGATGCCCTCTTCCTTGGTCTTGAGCAGGAAGTCACGGTCGGTCATCTTCTCTTTGCCGTCTACGAACTTAGTAATCCAGCCTAGACCAGCCTCGAGAGGATTGGTGGTATCATCGATATCGTGACCATAGAGACAGAAGCCCATCTCGAGCCTAAGGGTATCGCGAGCACCTAGACCAGTAGGCTTGATACCAAACTCTTTGCCTGCCTCGAATAGAGTGTCCCATACAAGGCGAGCATCCTTGAGATCCTTGAAGTAGAGCTCAAAGCCACCTGCACCGGTGTATCCAGTGTTAGAGATGATACAATCAAGTCCAGCGAACTTGCCTAGTGCATAGTGGTAGTATGCAATGTCGTCGAGATTGACATCGACACACTTCTGAATGGTTGCTTTGGCCTTAGGACCTTGGACAGCTAGGATGCTAACTCGCTCGGAGTCGTTCTCTAGGACAACACCTTCGTACTGGTGCTGCTTCATCCAGTTGAAGTCCTTCTCTATATTGGCAGCATTAACTGCACACATATATCTACCATTCTCTAGCTGATACATGATGAAGTCATCTACGATGCCTCCCTTGCCATTTGGCATATAGGTATACTGAGCCTTGCCAACCTCTAGTTTGCTTACATCGTTGCTAGTTACAGCTTGTAGAAATTCTAGTGCTTTAGGACCGCTAACGATGACGGCTCCCATGTGTGATACATCAAATACGCCTACATTGTCAATCACATTCATGTGTTCTGGGTTGATACCCTCGTATTGGATTGGCATGTTGTATCCAGCGAATGGAGCCATCTTGGCTCCAAGTGCGATATGGATATCGGTAAATGGAGTAGTCTTCAATTCCATAGTTCTCTTTTCTATAAAAGTATTAGTACTAAATTCTTATTTCTTGACCTCGGTAGAGGCAATCTTAATGATAACCTCCATAGATTTCTCTAGTGATGGTACTGGTAGGTACTCGTACCTTCCGTGGAAATTGTGTCCACCAGCGAAGATATTCGGACATGGCAGCCCCATGTATGAGAGCTTAGCGCCATCAGTACCTCCACGAATAGGCTCGATGACTGGTTCTACACCTGCTGCCTTCATGGCTTCCGCAGCGTGGTTTACGATATACATCTTATCCTCCACCACTTCGCGCATATTGAAGTACTGGTCGGTAATGACTGCGGTGCACCTGCCTGCGCCATAAATCTCATTGATACGCCTAGCAATCTCAGTGATGCAGCTCTTCTTGATTTCGAATTGCTCTCTATCGTGATCCCTGAGAATGTAGTGAAGCTCGGCTTCCTCCACAGTTCCACTCATGCCTACAAGGTGGTAAAAACCTTCGTAGCCCTCAGTATTGCTTGGCAATGCCTCTGGAAGATAGCTATTGTACTCCATGGCGAGGAGTTGGGCATTGATCATCTTGCCCTTAGCATCGCCAGGATGTACGTTGAGCCCTTTGAAGGTTACCTTTGCCCCTGCAGCATTGAAGTTCTCAAACTGTAGTTCGCCAATCTTACCACCATCGATGGTGTAGGCGAAGTCGGCTCCAAACTTCTTGACGTCGAACTTATCAGCTCCACGACCAATCTCCTCATCGGGTGTAAAGCCCACCTTGATAGCACCATGCTTAATCTCTGGATGATCGATAAGGTACTGCACTGCCTCTAGTATGGCTGAAATGCCAGCTTTGTCATCAGCAGCGAGTAGGGTGTGACCGTCTGTGGTAATGATTTCTTGCCCTTTGTAATCCTCTAAGTCGGGGAATGTCTCTACTGAGATACGGATGTCCTCTTTGGCGTCGAGGATAATATCGCCACCTTTATATTGGACAAACTGAGGCTTGATATCTTTGCCACTCATGTCGGGCGCACTATCCATGTGGGAAACAAAACCTATTACAGGTTGATCCCAATCGCAATTGGCGGGTAGGGTGCCCATAAGGTAGCAGTTATCATCTAGCGATACATCTTGTAGCCCCATTTGTTCCATATCTTCCTTTAGGAGCTTAGCAAGATCCCATTGGATATCCGAACTAGGTGTTGTGGTAGACTCTGGGTCTGACTTTGTATCTATAGCGATATAGCGTAAGAAACGCTCAACTACTGGTTGTCTCATCTCTCTATCTTTTTTATTATCTCGTCCGCTATGGCTGTAGCCTCTTCGTTACTCTGTGCTTCGGCATATATACGGACGATAGGTTCTGTGTTACTTTTCCTTAGATGTACCCACTTATCTGGGAAGTCGAGCTTCACTCCATCAATAGTGGTTACCTCGGCTTTCCCCTTGTACTCATTCTCAATCTCCTTGAGTATCTGATCTACATTAAGGTCTGGGGTAAGCTCTGCCTTCTTCTTCACCATGTAATAGGTAGGTAGAGTCGCCAATAGCTTAGTAGGAGTAGTATTGCGCTTGGCTAGAAGGGTGAGGTATAGAGCGATACCTACGAGAGAGTCTCTACCATAATGCGACTTCGGATAGATGACTCCGCCATTGCCTTCTCCACCGATAAGGGCTCCCACTTCCTTCATCTTCGTAGTGACATTTACTTCTCCTACAGCGGCTGCGAAGTACTCGCCGCCATGCTGCAGTGTTACATCACGGAGCGCACGAGTGGAGCTAAGATTGGAAACGGTATTGCCCCCAGGATAGAGCTCTAGGAGATAGTCCGCAACACTCACCAGCGTGTACTCCTCACCAAAAGGCGTTCCGTCTTCGCTGTATATAGCCAATCTATCGACGTCTGGGTCGACCGAGAAACCTACATGTGCTCCTTTCTCCTTGACTAAAGAGGAGAGACCAACTAGATTTTGAGGTAGCGGCTCTGGGTTGTGAGCAAAGTCGCCAGTAGGCTCTCCATATATAATATGGTACTCCTTTACGCCAAGCGCCTCTAGAAGTTGTGGAATCACAACGCCACCTACCGAATTGATGGTATCTACTGCTACTACAAAGCCAGCCTTACGGATAGCCTCCACGTCTACCTCGGGAAGTGCGAGGACATCTTGAATATGTTGATCGGTATAGGAGCGTTGGGTGACCTTGCCAATCTGATCTACATCAGCAAACTCTAATTGTCCGTCCTTTGCCATCTCTAATACCACTCCTCCCTCAGTACTTGATAGAAATTCCCCATTGTGATTGAGGAGCTTCAGGGCATTCCAGCGCCTTGGGTTGTGGCTCGCTGTAATGATGATACCACCGTCTGCTTTTTCATGAATCACAGCCAGC
Source organism: Porphyromonas levii DSM 23370 (assembly GCF_000379925.1). GTDB lineage: Bacteria > Bacteroidota > Bacteroidia > Bacteroidales > Porphyromonadaceae > Porphyromonas_A > Porphyromonas_A levii. The sequence continues at coordinate 28,062 of NZ_KB904272.1, forward strand.
TCTGTGGTCGGTGTTGTGGCAAGTCCAAGGTCTACGACCTCAAAGCCCATGCCTAGGAGCGTTCCTATTACCACGTGGCGAACCATATCTCCCGACATACGGGCGTCACGACCTACTACGATCTTTCCACTCTTTACTGGGCTATTCTTGCGGATAAACTGAGCATAAGATGCAGTGAACTCTGCGATATTGATAGGGTTGAGCCCGTCGCTCTGCCCTCCTCCAATAGTCCCTCTTATGCCCGATATTGATGTAATCAAACTCATGACTTTACTTTGTAGTTGAGATTAGGTTATTTCTTATGTGAGAATATAAGCTTATCGTAATACAGTGCCACGCCTGCCTCGTTTTCGTTGGCAAACGAAGAGCCTGCCTGGAAGGTAAATGCTGGACCCTCTCTAAATGATGTTATCATCTGTATTGCAGACCCTAGTGGCACATGCTTCAGAGCAAGCATCATCGCATTACATACGAATTGCGCCATCCCCTCTTCGCCAACTGTAGAATTTGGGGCAGCTGGGAAGCTCCCTTGCTGCATATCGGTATTCACATTACCTTGGTAAACAAAGGTAGCAGCAGGTGTCTCGCTGTCCGAAGCACCGATATTACTCATCTTCACAGGACCATTAATCATGCGCTTCCCTATTACTGTGTATGAAAAACGGGCGCTTACTGAGGTCTCTTGTGACACGGCCATATCTTTGAGGTCGCTACCAGGGGTGAGTACATTGATATATACCCCAAGGCCTACGCCAGCATCATTCTTAATCTCATAGAACTGTTTGGGTTGCATCTTGAGATCCTGAGGGAGCTTGTCTATGATAGTGAAGCCCTTTTCGTTCATAAACGCTTGTATTTCTGTGCTCTCCCTCTTTATCATATCAGTATAGGAGATGCGCTTCTGGCGGCAACTAGTTGCGCCCATTGCAATAAGCAATAGGAGCGCAGTTGCGATTATCTTACCCTTTGTCATCTTAGAAATCTGCATTATTAGGTGTGCGTGGGAATGGAATCACATCTCGAATATTGCCCATCCCTGTTACAAATAGTAGGAGGCGCTCAAAGCCTAGTCCAAAGCCAGAGTGGGGGACAGTACCAAACCTGCGGGTATCGAGATACCAACTCATCTCCTTAGTAGGCACACCTGTCTCATCACAGCGTCTTACTAGCTTTTCATAGCTCTCCTCTCTTTGGGAACCACCGATAATCTCACCAATCTTAGGGAAGAGCACATCCATAGCACGGACTGTCTTGCCATCTTCATTCTGCTTCATGTAGAAAGCCTTTATCTCGGCAGGGTAGTCGGTAAGGATGACTGGTGTCTTGAAGTGGTTTTCTACGAGATAGCGCTCATGCTCTGAAGCAAGGTCGGCACCCCAGAAGACAGGGTATTCGAACTTATGTCCTTTTGCCACAGCATCCTCAAGTATCTTCACGCCTTCGGTATAAGTCAGGCGCTTAAACTCCTTGCTCACTACAGACTCGAGACGAGCAATAAGCTCTTTGTCTATCATGTTATTGAGGAACTCGAGGTCGTCACGACAGTTGTCCAGCGCCCACTGCACTAGGTACTTGATAAATTCCTCAGCAAGATTCATATTATCTACAATATCGTAGAAGGCGATCTCTGGCTCAATCATCCAAAACTCTGCCAAGTGGCGAGGGGTATTGGAGTTCTCTGCCCTAAAGGTAGGACCAAAAGTATAAATAGCTCCTAGTGCAGTGGCCGCAAGCTCTCCCTCTAGCTGACCAGATACAGTAAGATTGGTTCGACGACCAAAAAAGTCCTCGGAGTAATCTACTGTACCATCCTCATGGCGAGGAGGGTTATCGATATTCAGGGTAGTTACCTCGAACATAGCACCTGCACCCTCGGCATCCGAAGCCGTGATGAGTGGTGTATGGAAATAGAAGAATCCTCTTTCGTGGAAGAACTTGTGGATTGCTATCGCCATATGGTGTCTGATGCGGAATACAGCGCCAAAGGTGTTGGTACGAGGGCGCAGGTGCGCTATCTCACGTAGAAACTCCATCCCGTGCCCCTTCTTCTGTAGTGGATAGGTCATAGGATCGGCTTCTCCGTACAATAGGATTTCTTTCGCTTGTATCTCTACGCTCTGTCCTTTGCCTTGAGACTCAGTGAGAAGCCCAGTAATACTTACGGAGGCACCAGTAGTGATCTTTTTTAGTAGTTCCTCGTCGAAGGATTGATGATCTACTACTACCTGTAAGTTATGAATACAACTACCATCATTTACTGCCACAAAGCTGATGCCCTTAGATCCTCGCTTAGTCCTTACCCATCCCTTAATGTTCACATCGCTACCTGCCTCAGGAGCGATTAGTATATCTACAATCTTAGTCCTTTCCATCTGTATAATCATCTGAATTACTCAAAAGCACCCATCAATAAAGTATTAACTTCATCTTGCGTGAGATAACGCCACTTTCCCCTGCCAAGATTCTTCTTGGTCAGACCTGCGAAGTAAACCCTATCGAGTTTCTTTACATGATAACCTAGGTGTTCAAATATTCGGCGAACAATCCTATTACGTCCCGAGTGTATCTCTATACCCACCTGAGTAAGGTCATCATCAGCCACATAGCTAATCGCATCGGCATGCATCTCTCCGTCCTCAAGCTCTACGCCGTCGGCAATCTTTTGCATATCCTCAGCTGTTACCTCCTTATCTAGCCACACGTGGTAGATTTTCTTTTTCTTAAATGAAGGGTGTACTAGCTTTGCAGCCAAGTCACCATCGTTAGTCAGAAGCAGCACTCCAGTGGTGTTTCTATCTAGCCTTCCCACAGGATAGATACGCTCCTTACAAGCATTACGCACCAAGTGGGTCACCGTTAGTCGCTCTTGTGGATCCTCTGTTGTCGTCACACAATTGCGAGGTTTATTGAGGAGTACGTACACCTTATTCTCAGGCTTCACCTCACGTCCATTGACTTCTACCCTATCTTGAGCCGTAATCTTAGTTCCCAGTTCCGTCACGGGCAAACCATTCACTAGCACTGCGCCTACCTTTATCAGTTCGTCCGCCTCACGGCGAGAGCAAACCCCTGCATTCGATAGGAACTTATTAAGGCGAATAGCCTCCGAAATATCTATAGGATCCTGTTCGTACACAGGAGGTCTATTTTCGTGCTGACGTCTAGGCTTATTGCCGAAGTTCTTACCCCCACCATCTCTTTTATTTGGCCGCTGACCCCCACCTTGGGTACGTCTGTCCCCATAGTTATTACCTCTAGGAGCGCGCTCCTGATTTCCCTCATAGTTCTGCCCCAAGCGTTGGCGCTTAGCCTCCCTTACTTGGTTGTACTGCTCCTTATAATAAGAGTGCTGCTCAGAGCGATCATTGTTTCGCTCTCTTTGGTAATTGCCATAACCATCACCCTCAGAGCGATAACCCTCCCTCTGTTGGTAAGATCTTTCAGGAGCCCCACTGCTTCTCTGCATCTCGCTGATACGGCGACGACGCCTTGGCTGTCCATCTATCCCTCTTTCTGAGCCCTCCTCTCCTGCGTACCTCCTGTGGGGAGTATCGTAAGAGGCATTGCTGGAAGTATCACCAGCCTCACGGCTATACTCATTCCATTCACCGCCCTCATTGCGACTCGTCGCGAGTGGCTTCCTTGGCGGGATCTTGTTCCATTCCATATTCTTTCCGAATTCTATTTTATCTATTAAAATACAGTACAATCCATTTCTTCTGTCCACAAAGTTACAGAAAAGATTACACTATACCAATACTAAAAAGATTGGTTGAGCCATTGGTCGGGTGCGTCTCTGTAGTTTGGGTAAAAGTGGTATCTTTGTTGGCAACGTTTTGTTATTTAATAGATATACGCGATGAAGATTTGTTTGGTAGGCTATGGTCGTATGGGTCATGAGATAGAGCGTGTGGCGCTCTCTCGTGGTCATGAGATAGTAGGCAAGATAGATGGTGCATGGAATGAGCTCCCTCAGTGTGATGTAGCGATTGAGTTTACACAGCCTGATTCAGCCTTAGGCAATATCACTAAAGCGCTAGCACAGGGGATCCCAGTGGTATCTGGTACTACGGGGTGGCTGCTCGACTGGGATAAGGCAGTAAACGCAGTCGATCAGAATAATGGTACTCTCTTCTATGCTTCCAACTTCAGTGTCGGTATTTATCTGTTCAGGCAAATCAATCGTCAGCTGGCGCGCATGATGAATCGTTTCTCTGGTTACGAACCTATGGTAGAGGAGGTACATCATATCCATAAGCTCGATTATCCAAGTGGCACTGCGCTTACGCTTGCCAACGAGGTGGTAGAACAATTGGCATCCAAGACGGAGACGCTTGCTTATCTCGCTCCAAGTGAGATGCCAGAGCATACCCCTAATCAGCTTCTGATTCGCTCGGTACGTGAGGGCGAAGTGCCAGGTACACATATTATTCGTTATGAGAGTGCAGAGGATAGTATCGAGATAAAACATGAGGCAAAGGGTAGAGCAGCTTTGGCATTAGGTGCTGTGCTCGCAGCAGAGTTTGTGCAAGGCAAGAAAGGACTCTTCGGGATGGAGGATTTGATTTCATTAGATTGATAAGATTAGATATGAAGAATATTGATTGGAAATCGGTAGCTAAAGGGAACTGGATAAAGTTCGCTATATGGGTGATAATACTAATCGGCTTTTGTTTTTGGGCGAGGAGCCTTTGGGCTTTGCTATTACTACCTATACTTTTCGATATATATATTAGTAACATTGTACATTGGCGCTGGTGGAAAAAGTCCAAGAGCTCATTTGTCAGAGGCATAATGGGTTTAGTAGAGGATTTAGTAGTAGTATTGCTTATTGTGCATGCGATCAACCTCTTTGTCTTCCAGCAGTTCAAGATTCCTAGTGGTTCGCTCGAGAAGACTGCCCTTATCGGTGATCATCTATTTGTGAGCAAACTAAGCTATGGTCCACGTGTACCCATGACCCCGATAGCCTTCCCCCTCATGCACAATCGATTCCCTGGTGGAGGGAAGGCTTATCTTGACCATCCACAATGGGAGTACAAAAGACTGAAAGGGTTAGGCAAGGTCAAGCTCAACGATATTGTGGTCTTCAATTTTCCCGTTGGTGATACTGTGGCACTCCAGGTTACCAAACCAGATTACTATACGTTGGTAAAGCAGTATGGGAGAGAGCGTGTATGGTTCGATGAGCGCACCTTTGGTAAGGTGGTATATCGTCCAGTAGATATGCGCGATCACTATGTGAAGCGTGCTATAGGTCTGCCAGGAGATTCGCTCCAAATCATAAATAATGCCGTTTATATCAATGGGCAGAAGCTAAAGGAGCCAGAGCTCCTCCAGTACAATTACTTTGTGGAGACTGATGGTTACCACTTCTCTCCTAGCGAGCTTCAAGAGTTGGGGGTCAACAATGATGATGTCATACTCCTCTCCAATGATGTCGTGATTAACCAAGGCTCGGAGCCAACTCATCCTAGGGGCGCTATCTATCATCTTCCTCTAACTAAGGATATGAAGGCTCAGCTTGATCGTCATTCGCATGTCCATCGTATTGCTATTGAGCCAGACCCTACACCAGATCAGTTTTTGACCTATCCAATCAATATGGCTACGGGCTGGACTCGCGATAACTATGGTCCTCTTTGGATTCCAAGGGCAGGTGCTACCATCGTACTTACCCCAGATAACTTGCAGCTCTACGAGCGCTGTATCCGGAACTATGAGGGGCATGACTTAGTGGTAAAGGAGGGCATCATCTATATTGACGGTGCCGCAACTGATACCTATACTTTTGGGATGGACTACTATTGGATGATGGGCGATAACAGACACAATAGTTTGGACTCTCGTAGCTGGGGACTAGTGCCTGAGGATCACATTGTAGGTAAGCCTCTATTTATATGGCTCTCATGGGATAAGGATAAGGGTAATGTGCGCTGGAACCGTTTCTTCAAAGTGCCACGATAGCCTATGAACTTCGGTAGCACAAAGCACAGTAATGAGCGTGGCTGGGTATGGACTTGGCTACTACTGCTGGCTTTGCTTCTACTACTTATAAAGTCTTTTTTGCTTGGAACTTACTACGTAGCATCGCCAAGGGCTTTGCTCTTTGTGGCGATACAGTCAATGCCGCATGCAGTAGGAGATGAGCTGCTTGTGGAGCTGGCCAAGGGGGAGATTGTTCCTGCTGAGTATAGAGAGCAATCCGGAGAGCGACTACTTGTTGAGGTAGGAGGCGAACCTATTCAGATCGTATCGGCACAGGTCAAGGGCAAAGTGATAGGTCGGCTTAGATTATGATTACACTACCATCAGCTTTTCTTCCTAATACCCACTATCTACGGCTAATAGCCCAAGGTGCAGTGGCGGGCATTTATGTGGGAGAGCAGTATAACAAACAGAGCTTCCGCAATCGCACAGAGCTGTTCACGGCTCATGGGCGAGAATGTTTTACCATCCCAGTGCAGAAAATAGGCTATCCCTCTCCTCCTACTCGAGAGGTCTTAATCTCAGAGCATGGGGAATGGCGTAGAAAACTATGGCAATTACTGAGGAGTAGTTACCAGTCTTCGCCCTACTGGGTTCACTATGCCGACCGCTTAGAGCATCTTCTTCATTGTCCTGAGCCACGTATTATTACATACAATCATGAGTGGTTAGCTCTCCTATGTAGTATTTGGGGGTTCGATACACCACCGATTACCGATTTGGAGCTGACGTTTTGCCCTGAGCTTATCGAGCCTACCCATCTCGAGACCCTGCCGTCACTTCCTAGGTATTGGCAAGTATTTGAAAAGAGGCATGGCTATCAGCCCTACCTCTCTTCCTTGGATTTACTCCTCAATCTTGGCCCCGAAGGTCGATTGTATTTGCTAGACCTTCCTTAGTCGTACCGCGCGCATTGAGTGGTCGTCGCCCTTCTCTAGGATAAGGTGGGAGCGAAACTTAGTGGGCGCAATATTCTCTACTAGGTTCTTTAGGTTGATTTCCTCCCAAATCTTATTGGCGAGTGCTACCGCTTCTGTGTGTGGGAGGTCGTGGAAGCGGTAGAAGTAGCTCTCAGGATTAGCAAAAGCAGTGTTTTGTAGCTTTAGGAATCTATCGATGTACCACTGTCTGATATCGGACTCTTGGGCATCGACATAGATACTGAAGTCGAAAAAGTCCGAGACAAAGATCTGCCTACGGGCATTGCTTCGCTCTCCTTGAAGCACATTGATACCCTCAATGATAAGGATGTCGGGTTGGTCGATAAGCTGTTTCTCCTCAGGCATAATGTCGTAGAAGAGGTGGGAGTAGGTGGGTACTTCTAGTAGCCTACGTCCGCTTTTGACACTAAATAGGAAGTTGATAAGACGGCGTGCATCGTAGCTTTCGGGAAACCCCTTCCTATCTAGTATGCCCCTATCTTCTAGTTCCGCATTGGGATAGAGGAAGCCATCGGTAGTCAGGAGGTCGACCTTTGGGCATCCCTCAGCCATTGAGAGCAGTTTCTGGAGCACACGTGCGGTCGTACTCTTCCCTACGGCAACACTCCCCGCTATACCGATAACATAGGGTACATTGTGTGTTGCTTTGTGGAAAAACACATCATACTCATTGTGCAACCTTCGGAAGTGCGTGATATGGATCTGCAGTAGTCTACAGAGCGGCAGATAGATATCGCTGATCTCGGCTTCGGTAAGTGGCTCATTGAGTGCCTGTAGCTTAGTGAGGTCTATCTGAGAAAAAGGGAAGTCGGGATGGCTATCTAATCGGCTCCATTCCTCTCGTGTAAAGGTACGGTATGGCGAAGATGTATTCATGACTTACGGGGAAGCTCAAAACTATCAATTAATGAATGATCGCCACGATACGTATCGAAGTAGAGGGTATCATTGGTGATTCTGATGTGGCTGTAGTAGCGGTTGCCACTCTCCGAGACGGTATGGTTATTTGGATTGCCCACAGGGTACTGCTTATCGCTAGTGCTCATGGTAATGTAGATTGGTCTATCAGGAGCTACACCATTGCGACTGAAGGCATGGTCGTGCCCTTGGAGCAGTAGATCCACACTGTGCTCCTTTAGAATAGGGTTAATGCCGTATTTCATGTCCGGATTGACCCTCCACTTTCGAACGGAGTAGACACCATGGTGCCCCATTACAATGGTAAAAGGTGCAGGGCTTGTCTCTATCGATTGCTCCAACCACTTACGGCTACCCGAGTAGTCCCAAAGGAGATTATTCGTCTCTAAGGCTATCACCCTTACAGTAGGATAATCTACAAAATAATTGGTGATCTTATTACCATTGAGTGGCATTGGGAAAGTCGCAACATATCTACTCCCTAGGCTCCAAAGACCACCCAACTCGTATTCGTGATTGCCGGGGGTAGGGAGGAAGACTGTATGGGGCGCAATACTGTCCACAGTGTGGTAGAAGAAATCCCACCACTGGTTGTGAGGACGCTCTATCATATCACCGATAAATAACCAGCCATCCATGTCGGGGAAGCGGGAATATATCTCTTGAAATAGCTCGCGACTACCAGTGTCGGATCTATCTTGGATATCACCAATGAATAATAAGTCTATGACACCATCATTAGGGTAAATAGTGAAGTCTCCTCGTAGGGTATCTCTCGGCGCTTCCGTAGTCACAAAACACTTGTATGCTCCCTCGGAAAGGTGATTGACCCTTACATTATAAATGTGTGTCGTCCCACCTCCTGTTGTGATAGCTTCGTGCGAAGGCCGGTAGACCTGTGCTAGGGAGTCCTTCACGAGGGTAAAACTAAAAGGTTGCTCACTACCACTTACCCAACTAAAAGATCGGTCGTTCAAACCATCTTCTCCTGCTGTAATGAAAAGTCGCTGTGGGGTGTCGGGTAGTTCAAAGTCTGGTTCGGGTAAGTCACCAAACCAGTTGCTCCAATTGACCCACAATAGTACGCCTACAAGAAGTACTATCCCTAGGGGGATATAGCGTTTAAGCTTCATTCGTTGGTGTCGTGGTGGTGCAATGATAATAAATAAGGGCGTGATAAGTAGCAAGGTTTATGCTACTTGTCACGCCCCTTTGGTTGTTTATTCAGTCATAGAGAATTACTTGATCACGCCGAGTTCGCGACCAACCTTTTCAAAGGCAGCCACGCAACGATCGATATGCTCTACCTCGTGAGCCGCTGATAGCTGTACGCGGATACGCGCCTCACCCTTTGGTACAACTGGGTAGTAGAAGCCAGTCACGAAGATACCCTCTTCCTGCATCCGAGCTGCGAACTTTTGGCTCAATGGTGCATCATAAAGCATTACAGCACAAATAGCACTTTGGGTTGGCTTGATGTCGAAACCAAGAGCGGTCATCTTGGTGCGGAAGCGCTCCACATTACCCACTAGCTTAGTGTGTAGGTCGTCGCTCTCCTCAAGCATCTTGAATAGCTCGATACCAGCACCTACTACGGCTGGAGGTAGAGAGTTGGAGAATAGGTATGGGCGGCTGCGCTGACGGAGTAGGTCGATAATCTCCTTGCGTCCAGTAGTGAAACCACCTACAGCACCACCGAAGGCCTTACCTAGTGTACCAGTGTGGATATCTATCTTGCCGTATACATCATACTGCTCAGCTACGCCATGACCAGTCTTACCTACCACCCCAGCAGAGTGGCACTCATCCACCATTACGAGTGCATCATACTTCTCAGCAAGAGCACAAATCTTATCCATAGGTGCCACATTGCCATCCATAGAGAACACACCGTCGGTCACAATAATGCGGAAGCGTTGCTCCTGAGCCTCTTTTAGGCACTGCTCCAGCTCCTCCATATTGCCATTGGCATAGCGGTAGCGCTTAGCCTTACAAAGCCTTACGCCATCGATGATAGAAGCATGGTTGAGGCTGTCACTGATGATCGCATCCTCAGCACCCATGATAGGCTCAAATACACCACCATTAGCATCGAAACAAGCTGCATAGAGGATTGTATCCTCGGTATGGAAGTATTTGCTAATAGCCTCCTCGAGTTGCTTATGGATATCCATAGTACCACAGATAAAGCGTACTGAAGAGAGACCAAAGCCACGGCTATCCATGGCTTCCTTAGCAGCCTTAATAAGGCGTGGGTTATTGGAAAGACCTAGGTAGTTATTGGCGCAGAAGTTGAGTACGCTCTGGTTCTTCCCATTCTGGTCTACCGTGATTTCTGCATACTGCTCACTGGTAATGATTCTTTCATTCTTGTAGAGTCCAGCCTCTTTGGTGTCTTGTAGCTCCTTTTGTAGGTGCTGTTTGATTGATCCGTACATAATTGTAATAATTATTGGTTGGAATAATGTATTGATATTTCTTTCCTCAAAGGTACCACATTTTCAGTAAATAAGTATAGGGGAGAAGTTGTCCCCGCAGAGTGCCAAAATTTATTCCTAGAGAAAAATAAATTTATTTGTACAGATAAATATTTTTATTCCTAGAGAAAAATAAATTTATTCCTAGGAATAAATTTTCTCGCTCTCGCTCGTCAAAATCACTGAGAGGTATACTAGCTTTGAGTGGGGTAGGGAGTAGAGGTTTGCTGTCGGTCTATGAGCGAGTAGTCGGTTTTGTCCAAAGAGGTGATATGTCGGGGATTATGGGTAAATTTGACCTCCAAAGGAGAAATGTATTTTTAATCACATGTTTACAGGGAATATGCATAAGAAAGAGAAGGGACAGGCAGAAGTGTCTCGTGAGGTGTATGACTTTGGCTCTATATCATGGAAAGGAGCTGATCTAACTGGTCTGAAAGAGCATCTTCTGACCAATATCGATCTCATCGAAGAGTATCCAGAGCGAGAAGCTGAGAGTATTGGTCGCTTGCTTTCTCGTCGTCTCGAGGTCAAGGAGGATCAAGTCATCGTTACCGACGGAGCCACAGGCGCATTGCACTTGATTGCGAGTGTCTCTAGGGGTGCTACTTCACTGATATTGCCTCCTACCAATCAGGAGTTTCGCCATGCGCTCAGTAGGGCAGGGCATACCATAAAGGAGGAGCGTGGGGTAAAGGATTTAAGTAAGCTTGATCTTGAGGGTATAGATTACCTATGGATTTGTAATCCCAATACCCCCGATGGTAGGCTGTTCAGTCGTAGATCTATCCTCACATTGCTCCGTGAGCATCCAGAGGTTACTGTGGTGGTAGACCTTTCGATGGCTAATTATGTGGTGGAGGATAATATTAAGGCTTCGGATATCAAAAAGTACCCTAACCTTATCGTTGTAGGTTCGTTTTCACGTGCCTTCAATGTCCCTGGTCTCCGCGTGGGCTATGCAGTAGCGGTGGCAGAGCGTATTAGTGCTTTCCATGAAAATTATACGCCTAGATGTGTAAGTACCTTGGCACTGGAAGCGACTCGCTTTATACTACTTCATCCTGCACAGTTTACTATCCCAGTGCGCAAGTGGTTGAGAGACTCCATGGAGTTGGGCGAAAAGCTAGAGCAGAAGTGCGATGTTGAGGTTGTGTATGGAGCTACCCCATTTTTTATTGTGCGCATGAATAGAGGGAATGCTGAGGAGCTTGCCACCTTCCTGTGGGATGAGTATAGCATCAAGGTAGGCGTTAAGAGTAGCGACCTAGACCTCGAGCCCAATGAAGTACGTATATGCGGCTTTGTTTCGGCTCGTCCCAATGAGCTCCTAGTAGAGGCTATGACTGAGTATTTTTCACGTTTTGCAGATGCTGAGATAGAAGAGAAAGAGGCATGAAGATAAGAGTCTTTGTGATAGGAGCAGTGCTAATGGCGCTGCTCTTGTCGTGTAATAAATCGAGCGTCCAAGAGCTAAGCGAGCATCCTTCGCTAATTCCACTCCCCAACCAGTTGGAGTGGAAAAGTTTACGAGCTTTGACATTGGATAGTAAGAGTATGGTGTCCATTCCTGAGGAGGTGCCTAATAGAGAGTTACTTGTAGAGCAACTCAATGAGACTTTATCCGCCCATGGTTGGTCTCCCATAGCACTTACAACCAATGATGCTAAGGCAGCAATAAGAGTGGTTATGGATAAGGAGTTGCCTGAGGATACCTATACCTTAGATACAGATGCTTCTCAAAAGGTGCGCATTATAGCGGGTAGCACTGCAGCAGTGGGGTATGCGATACAAACTCTTAGGCAACTGGTAACGGATAAGGGTATTGCAGAGGTAAAGATTGCCGATGCTCCTCGGCTAGAGTACAGGGGAGTGATGCTGGATGTGAGTCGTCACTATATGAGTGTAGACTTTATCAAGCAGCTCCTCGATGAAATGCAGTACTACAAATTCAATCGTTTCCACTGGCACCTTGTAGACGCAGCTGGGTGGCGGCTTCAGATAAAGCAATATCCTGAGCTTACCGATAAGGCAGCATACCGAACCGATACAGATTGGCAGAAGTGGTGGATAGAGAAAGATCGAAAGTATTTGGATAAGGATGCTCCTGGCGCTTATGGTGGCTACTATACCCAAGATGAGGCTAGGGAGATCGTAGCTTACGCAGCGGAGCGTGGTATCACGGTAATTCCTGAAATAGAGATGCCTGGTCACAGCGAGGAGGTACTCCATGTCTTCCCTCAGTTGAGCTGCAGTGGTAAGGCGCTTGAATATGAGAGTGATTTCTGCATAGGCAATGAGGAAAGTTTTACTTTCTTGGAGCACGTACTTGATGAGGTGATGGAGATTTTCCCCTCTGAATACATACATATAGGAGGAGATGAAGCAAGCAAAACTGCTTGGATGAGTTGCCCCAAGTGTACTGCATTGATGAAGCGTGAGGGGATGAAGGAGGTGGACGAACTTCAGAGCTATATGATTCATCGGATAGAGTCCTACCTCAATAGTAAAGGACGGCAGATTATTGGATGGGATGAAATCCTTGAGGGAGGACTAGCTCCCAAAGCTACTGTTATGAGCTGGAGGGGAGAAAAGGGCGGACTATCGGCTGCTCGCGCTGGGCATAAGGTAATCATGACACCGAATACTTACCTTTATCTTGATTATTATCAAGAAGATCCTACTGCATCGGAAAGAAAGCAGATAGGCGGCTTCGTGCCATTGGAGAAGACCTATAGCTATAATCCCATTTCTAGTGAACTGACCCCTGAAGAGCAGAAGTATATATATGGTGTACAGGGAAACCTTTGGACAGAGTATATTATGAATGAAGAGCATGCTCAATACATGCTTTTCCCAAGAGTACTTGCTTTAGCAGAAGTGGCGTGGACAAAACCAGAGTTGAAGGATTGGGAGAGCTTTCGTAAGAGAGTCAATGTGCATGTTCCTCAGCTACATGCAAGAGGTGTTAATAGTTATCCACTCTCTTCTCTTCTTAATATCAAGCATGAGATTAATTATGACCGTCAAGAATTTTCTGTAACCATGACCACTGAGCTCTATCCACATGAGATCCATTATCGTTTGGATGGAGCTGTACCTACTATGGCAGATCCCATTTACACAGAGGGTGATACACTTACCATGCGTGATAGTATGACGCTTGTGGCAGGGATATTTAGAGATGGTCAGTTGCTTGGGGAGCCTACTCGGTTACGCCTGGATTACCACAAGGGGATAGGAAAAAAGGTGGAGTGGCAGCACGAACTCGGTGGAGGTTATCCTGCAGGAGGAGAGGAAACTGCTTTGCTAGACGGGCTGCGAGGGAGTATTACCTACCTTGATGGTCGTTGGCTCGGCAATGCCGCCACCCAAAGTACTATTGGTGTCATTGACCTTGGAGCATCTACTGAGCTGACTCAAGTGAGCACAAAGTGTATGCACGATATTGATCCTTGGATACACATGCCTGAGTGGGTAGAGCTATCTGTGTCTGCCGATGGCAAGGATTACCAAGTGGTAGATAGGGTATTATCACAGACCGACCCTAAGGATACACGTCTTAGGTTCGAGACATTTACCTTCTATCCCAATACAATGGCGAGGTATCTCAAGATAGAATACCACTTGCCTATCTCTCAAAAGTTCCTATTTGCGGATGAAATAGTGATTTGGTAGGAGACCATATCGCAAGATACGACATGTTATTTATGTAAGTGACTGGATGTGTAATTACTTCTGACAGAGTTTGAAGACAATGTTACATGGAGTGGCAGGCTTTTGGCCTGTCACTCCTTTCTTTTTGTCAGTTGGATAATGTTTTGCAGAACTAGGAGTAAAAATAGTAATAGATATGAATTGGGATAGATACACAATCAAGGCGCAGGAGATTCTGCAAAGTGCGATACAGAATGCACAGTCACTAGGGCAGCAGTCGATAGAGCCTCTGCACCTTCTAGTTGCTATCCTCACGGGTGGAGGGCATCTTGTGGAGGCGGTGTTGCCTCAGGCTAACAAGGTGCTTCAGGAAGCCGAGCAAGAGCTTGGTCATTTGCCCAAGGTGCAGGGTGGCGAACCTTATCTGAGTAATAACGCTGCAAAGCTCCTTCAGAGTGCTGAGAAACTATCGGAGCAGATGGGCGATAAGTATGTAGCTTTGGAACATTTGCTCCTCGCTATAGCAGAGCAAAAAGACATTGCTGGTAGACTTCTACAGAGCAGTGGTACTACGACACAACAATTAAGACAAAACATTATGAATATAAGAAACGGAGCAAAGGCGGATAACCCCAGTGCAGACAATACCTACGATGCTCTGGGTCAGTATGCCATTAACCTTTGCGAAAAAGCAAAGAATGGAAAGCTCGATCCTGTTATCGGGCGTGACGATGAGATTCGACGCGTACTACAGATATTGAGTAGGCGTACCAAAAATAACCCGATACTGATTGGTGAGCCAGGTGTCGGTAAGACCGCTATTGCTGAAGGCTTAGCAAGGCGTATCGTACGAGGTGATGTGCCTGAGAACCTCAAGACAAAACAGATTTTCTCTCTCGATATGGGTGCCCTCGTGGCTGGTGCCAAGTATAAGGGAGAGTTTGAAGAGCGGCTTAAGAGTGTGGTTAACGAGGTGAAGAAGTCTGAGGGAGAGGTGATCCTCTTTATCGATGAGATTCACGTACTCGTGGGTGCGGGTGGAGGCGAAGGTGCTATGGATGCAGCCAATATCCTCAAGCCTGCCCTTTCAAGAGGCGAAATACGTATCATCGGTGCTACTACATTGGATGAGTACCGTAAGTATTTTGAGAAAGACAAGGCGCTCGAACGTAGGTTCCAAGTGGTGATGGTCGATGAGCCAGATGAGCTTTCAAGTATTAGTATTCTGCGAGGACTCAAGGAGCGGTATGAAAACCACCATAAGGTGCGTATCCTCGACGATGCCATCATCGCTGCAGTGCGCCTATCTAGTAGGTATATTACCGATAGATTTTTGCCTGATAAGGCCATCGACCTTATGGATGAGGCTGCGGCAAGACTGAGGATGCAGGTAGATTCGCTCCCTGAGGAATTGGATGAGGTGCTCCGAAAGATGAAGCAGCTAGAGATAGAGCGCGAAGCCATCAAGATGGAAGGCGATACTGCCAAGGTCGCGCTCCTCGAAAAGGAGATTGCGGAGCTAAAGACGGAGCAATCCGAACTCACGAGTAAGTGGGATAGCGAAAAGGCTCAGATGGAGCTGATTCAGCAGAATAAGGCTGAGATTGAGCGCCTAAAGCTAGAGGCAGAACAGGCAGAGCGTGAGGGTAACTATGAGCGGGTGGCTATCATCCGATATGGCAAGCTGGAGGAACTCCAGAAAGGCATTGAGGAGGCTGAGCATAAACTACACGAAGTTCAGGGAGACGACGCTCTTATTAAGGAGGTCGTAGATGCTGAGGATATCGCAGAGGTGGTGTCTAAGTGGACCAATATCCCTGTATCACGTATGATGACTTCGGAACGAGAGAAGCTACTTCACTTGGAAGATGAGATGCATAAGCGGGTTGTAGGTCAGGATGAAGCAATAGAGGCTATTGCCAACGCTGTGCGACGGAGTAGGGCTGGGCTCCAAGATGCTCAGAAGCCTATAGGGTCGTTCTTGTTCCTTGGTACTACAGGGGTAGGAAAGACGGAGGTCGCTAGGGCGCTTGCCGAGCTTCTCTTTGATGATGAAAATATGATGACCCGTATCGATATGAGCGAGTATCAGGAGAAACACTCCGCTTCCCGCCTTGTGGGAGCGCCTCCAGGATATGTGGGCTATGAAGAAGGAGGACAGCTTACTGAAGCTATTCGCAGGAAGCCTTACTCTGTAGTGCTCTTTGATGAGATAGAGAAGGCACACCCCGATGTCTTTAATGTGCTTCTTCAGGTACTTGACGATGGACGTCTTACTGATAATAAGGGTAGAACAGTCAATTTCAAGAATACCATTATCATAATGACCTCTAATATGGGTTCGGATGTGATACAGCGTAATTTTGAGGAGGGCGCTCCTGATATGGTGGAGAAGACAGAACGACAGGTGTTGGCACTCCTCAGAGAGCGAATCAGACCCGAGTTCCTCAATCGTATTGATGAGACAATAGTCTTTCGTCCGCTTACCAAGGAGCAGATCGCTCAGGTAGTGCGTATCCAATTGGATAGAGTGGTAAAGACTTTGGCTGATAATAACCTCCAACTCACATATACGGATAGGGCTGTGGAGTATATCGCTACACTCGGATTCGACCCTCAGTATGGTGCCCGTCCTGTAAAACGTGTGATCCAAAGAGAGGTGCTCAACCCACTCTCTGTTGCTGTGCTCGAGGGGCAGGTCTCCAGCGACCAGCCTATTGAACTCGATTTTGAGAACGAAAAAGTGAAGTTTTTGTCTCGATAAGTTTGGTAGTTTAGATTTTTGTGGTATCTTTGCGCTCGTAAGAGAGGTAGAGATACCACACTTTATGACTGACTCATGGTGTAATGGTAGCACAACAGATTCTGGTCCTGTTTGTCAAGGTTCGAATCCTTGTGAGTCAACTATTAGAAGCTGCGAAGAGTGCCAAGCGCTCCTCGTAGCTTTTTCTTTTGCTCCTCTTTATAAGAGAAGAAGCTTCAATTATTTGGTGTGAGGAGAGTGGAAGAGCTGGAAGTGTCTGATTTCGCTCTCGTTTAGAGGAAGTCCCAATCAATATACACTGTGGCAAAGTCCCTGAATTGTGGTATCTTTGGGGTGTATTATGAGTAGTGTTTTTCGTAAAATCATTCGCCCTATCGGGGGGCTATGGCAATGGCTCAGGAAGGTAAACCCTTTCCTGCTCCTTACTATTGTCTTTGTTATCGTCGTGGTGATTCCTAGTGAGTATAGTATTTGGAATCAACTTAAGTATAGTAGAGAGATAGCTCGACAAGAGCGAGAGATAAGACAGCTGGAAGAGCGTATTGAGCGTGCGACAGCTGCGAAGCAGGCTCTAGTAGTTGAACGAGATAGATTGGAGAAGTTTGCTCGTGAACGCTACTTGATGAAAGAGGAGGATGAGGATATTTATTTGATTGATGAGTAATAACAAATACAATAGCAAGCCAGAAGGTAGGGTGCACTCTACCGTATTTCAGCAGGTGCTACTGACGATAGGCCCTATTTTGGTGGTAATTGGGGCTATAATATATAGTTTCCCACTGCTTACTGCATATGCTGGTTGGGTGATAGCATTAGGTGGTGTGCTTGGGGCTTTGGGGGCATTACTCCTGTCTATTAGAGGACGAGAGGGAAGTGCACGAGTAAGGCGTTTGGATCGCATGATCTTTTTGGGGCTATTGATGTTTATTGTATCGGGAGGGTTTATGATACAGGGGTCGAGTTCGTGGCTAGTTATCTTGGCTGTTGGTACAGTATTTTATATTTATTCGGTATTTGCCAAGGATAGGGCGTTGAAAAAAGAGGATCAGAAAAGATGGAAATAGAGGATAGACGGTTGGTGGTCATCCCGACTTACAATGAGATTGAAAATATTCGCGCCATACTCGAGGCTGTGATGAGCCTAGAGCTGGCGTTTGATGTCTTGGTCGTAGATGATAATTCGCCCGACGGAACAGCTGCAGAGGTGTTTAAGCTTATGGAGGAGTATCCTCAGCGGATTCATATCCTCCAACGACAGGGCAAGCAGGGACTCGGGACAGCCTATATTGCTGGTTTTAAGTGGGCACTGGTGCAGGGGTATGACTATATCCTAGAGATGGATGCCGACTTCAGCCATAATCCTGAGGATTTGATTAGACTCTATAGGGCTTGTGCTGAGGAGGGTGCGGATCTCTCAATTGGCTCGCGATACGTTAACGGTGTAAATGTGGTGAACTGGCCACTAGGTCGTGTATTGATGTCTTACTTCGCCTCTAAGTATGTCCGTGTAGTAACAGGGATGGGTATCAATGATGCAACGGCAGGTTTTGTATGCTACAAAGCAGAGGTATTGAGAACCATTGACCTTGATGATGTACGTTTCAAGGGCTATGGCTTCCAGATAGAGATGAAGTACACTGCACTATTATGCGGCTTTGTCCTTAAAGAAGTGCCGATTATCTTTGTGAATCGTGTGCTGGGTACGAGCAAGATGAATACGAGTATCTTTGGAGAAGCGTTCTTTGGAGTAATGAAACTTCGTTGGTGGAGTTGGGTGCGAAAGTTTCCACAGAAGGGGACAATAGAAAGGAAGTAGCTATGGATACTTTAATCAAAGGAGCAACAATAGTCAACGAGGGTGCACGCCTGGAGGGAGCCTCGCTATTGATAAGGGGCGAGAGGATTGCGAAAATATATCGGAAGAGTGAGGCACTTCCAGATGCCGATAGGGTGATAGATGCGGAGGGTTTACTATGTTTGCCAGGGGTGATTGATGATCAGGTGCATTTTCGTGAGCCTGGTCTCACGTATAAAGGTGATATATCCACGGAGAGCAGAGCGGCTGTATTGGGTGGCGTGACCAGTTATATGGAGATGCCCAACTGTAATCCGCAAACCACCACGCTTGAGGCTTGGAAGGATAAGATGGAGCGAGGGCGCGACCATTCGTATGCTAATTATGCATTCTACTTTGGCGCTACCAATGACAATAGCGAACTTCTAAATCAGTTGGATTTAAAGTATACGCCTGGTGTCAAGGTCTTTATGGGGGCTTCAACTGGTAATATGCTGGTGGATAGAGAGGAAACACTTAAGAATATCTTTGAACAGTCTCCATTGCTTATTGCCACCCACTGTGAGAGCGAGGAGGTGATACAGCGCAATAAGACAAAAGTCATAGAGAACCATGGAGAGGATGCTGGTGTAGAATGGCACCCCATAATAAGAAGTGCTGAAGCGTGCTATGCAAGTAGCCAGAAGGCTGCTCAACTCGCAACTGAGAGTGGAGCCAAATTACATATCCTCCACTTAAGCACAGCTGATGAAATCTCATTGTTAGATGCTTCGGAGCTTATCACAGGGGAGGTATGTGTGCACCACTTATGGTTTACTGATGAAGACTATGCACGTCTTGGAACCCGTATCAAATGGAACCCCGCTGTAAAGGGGGTGGAGCATAGGGAGGCTCTTAGAGCTGCCGTCAGGGATGGGCGCCTCAATATCGTGGCTACAGATCATGCCCCACACTTACTGAGTGAGAAAGAGGGTGGAGCGTTAAAAGCAGCCTCGGGTGGACCATTGGTGCAACACTCTCTATTGATGATGCTTGAGCTGGTAAGGGAGGGGGTATTCACACTAGAGCGAGTGGTAGCGTGTATGTGCCACAATCCTGCTACATTATTTGAGGTAGAAGAACGTGGCTTTATACGAGAAGGTTACTATGCTGATATTGTTTTAGTAAACCCTAGTAGCACTTGGGCTATTAGTAAAGAGAATATTGCTAGTAAATGTGGCTGGAGTCCACTAGAGGGCGTGACCTTCAGGGATAAGGTGGAGTATACTTTCGTGAATGGCTATGAGGTGGTAAAAGCTGGAGAAGTAGTGGAGGATACAATGGGTATAGCAGCTCGTCCACTAACTTTCGATCACAAGAACTGGAGATGATGAGAGGTGCCTTTTGGTTTAGAGTATTGGTGCTGATAGCGTTGTCTGTGTTTGGCATTGATGCTTTGGCTCAGATTGATATGGAACGTCAGCTCAGAGAGCGTGCTGAGCATCATGATACGTATGATGATTCGGATAGAGATAGGCATGGTAAGTTTAACACTTTCTATTTGAGTCCTCGCACGGGTGATATCAATAATGCATGGGCTGATACTTTGATGCTCAATTACTATCATAGGGCATTTGTGGAGGGACTAAATGTGGCAGAGGCTTATACTGGCACTCAGGCATCGCCCTATCAGTCGAAGATATATTTCGATCGACCGCTCAATCGATGGGGTGCATTTTATTTTACCAATCCTTACAATCATTTGATACGTCGTGGCAAGCGGATGCAGTGGTATGACACCAAGGTGCCTTATACTTTCCTGAAGTATCTTACGGTTGGGGCTGGAGAGAATAAGGAGCAAAACTTTACGTTTGACTTTAGTACCAACCTAGGCAAGCGGTGGAGTCTTGGAGGAGATGTGGATATTGATTACGCCAATGGCTATTACGCATCTACTAATAGTAATAACATTACTTATCGGGTGTTTTCCTACTATCGAGGTAATCGTTACCAAGCGTATGCCTCTATCGGCAATACCAATACGGTTAACCAAGAGAGTGGGGGTGTGACGGATATGAAGTATATCACCAATCCGGATGAGTTCAATGAAGGACGTAGAACACTCCAGCCTAAGGATATCCCCACTAAGTATAAGTCGACCTGGAATAGGGTAATCTATGGGGTTGGTAGGCTGTACCACAAGTATAGTCTTGGTTTCTACCGCGAACTGGATAGTGAGGGCAATATTATTCAACCCAAGCCAAAGCCTGAGTCTCAACCTCAACCAGAGCTAGAGGCTCCAAAGGACTCCATAGCACCGATATTGCCAGAGCTAGAGGCTCCTTCTGATACAATCCCAGCAATGGAACCTACTAGCGCGCCAAGTATTCGGAAGCGTACAGGCAAGTCTTCAGGGCAGGCAGATGCTCCGAAGGAAGGTGAGGAGGAAGAGGAGCAGCAGGATAATAGGATATTCATCCCTGTTACAAGTTTCTTCCACGACTTCCAGCTAGAGCAAGGGTCTAGAAGATGGCTCTCGCTTGATCCTGCTTTTGAGAAGGAGTATCCGAAGCCTATTATCCCGAAGCCTACAGGAGGGCGCTACTTCCCCAATGACTATTTCCACGTACTGAAGATTAGCAATACTCTGGGAGTAGAACTAATGGAAGGTTTCCATAAATGGGCGAAGATGGGTATTGCAGCCTTTGTATCGTATGATATTGTGCGCTATACTCAACCATTGATGGATGAGGAGGACGCACTGAGACTCAAAGTAGATAAGATTGAGACGCTAAAAGCAACCGAGAACACAGTGTACGTGGGAGGACGTATAGGGAGTAAATCATTTAAGTACTTCGACTATTATGTTTGGGGACAATTGGGTGTTGCAGGAGCTCAAGCAGGTGAGATTGAGGTGAAGGGTGAGCTTAATACCCATATCCCATTAATGAAAAAGGAGGTAGGACTATCGGCTACGGTCGATTTGCTCAATACTCGACCATCCTACTTCCTTCGACATTATAAAGCGAGCCTGCACGAGTGGAATCAAGATCTTGCTATGATTCAAATGCTAAGGATTGGAGGAGTATTGGATATACCTTTTACGAAGACGCGAGTGCATGTGGGCGTAGAGACCCTTCAAAATCCAATGTTCGCAAACAAGAAGGGTGAGCCTATTCAGGAGCGTACTAATACTAGGGTACTGGCGGTGGGTTTGGATCAGAAGCTTAGCTGGAGGTTTATCAACTGGGAGAATAGCATCGTATGGCAGAAGAGCAGCAATCAGTCCATCACACCATTGCCAGAGCTATCGGTGTACTCCAACTTGTACGTGCGCTTCTTGATTGCTAAGGTGATGACCCTACAGTTGGGCGCTGATGCTAAGTGGCACACTGCCTATCATGCACCTTACTACGAACCGAGTACGCAGCTATTCCGCGCTCAGTCCGATGTGATGATAGGCGGTGGCATACCACTTGTGAATGCTTATGCAAATCTACACCTGAAGAGAACCAAGTTCTTCTTTAAGTACTATAATATCGGGGCTCTTATCGCCAAGCCTAATAACTTTTCGATGCCTATGTACCCGACATATCCGCCTGTGCTTAGAATGGGTGTAGCGATAGACTTACGCAATTGATAGGGCAGAATATGGGACTTCAAGAGAGAACAAAGAGAAGGCTAATTGCCAATGCTTTTGCTATCCTAGCAGTAGCGCTAATGATGTGGCTCTTTACAAGCAAGAGAGGAGGTGAGAAGACAGCTTCTACAGAGAGTATATCTGTACTAAAAGTGGCAGTAGACTTAGCACCTAATGGACTACAGGTAGATAGTCTTGGGGAACTTTCGGGAAGACCGAAGGAGCTACTAGACTTGCTCCTCCCAAATCAAGAGAAGGAACTGGTTCCATTTACCACAAGAGCGGAGGCTCTAGTAGCCCTAATGGCTGGTGAGGTACAGCTCTATGCGACATCTATGCCGTATTCCTCTGTAGAGGATATGGATGGGATCACAGCCACTGAGTGGCTCTATACTTCTCGGTTTTCGCTCCTTTTTCATGAGGGCGATGCGAATTGGGCAAGTCGTTTTTCAAGCGATAGCACATCAACAGTGGTGGTCTCTGAGGGGGATCAGGCAGCTGTGACTATCTTAGAAAACCTATCGGAGCTTACCTATCCATCCCTAAGGATAGAGGTGCGGGAGGCTTCTCCATTGGAGTTAGGTGCAGAGCTATCCAAGAGGCGTATCACTTATCTAATGTGTGATAGTGCAATTGCAGAATCGATCGTAGCTGTAGATAGTACACTTCAGGTGTCGCATGACGTAGGTTTTGATTTGCATCAAGTTTGGTTAGTCCGTGACTCGGATGATCGTCTTCGGAATATGCTCGATACCGCAATTGTAGCCCATCGGGGGAGCCGTGAGTGGATGAGAATAATAAATAGCAATAAGTGAGATAGAATTGGACATTAAAGATATTCAAGAGTTTGAGGACTTCTATCATTTCGGTCTGGACGACCGAGTGCTAGACGGACTAGATGCGATGGGTTTTAGACAGCCATCGCCCGTACAAGCGGCCGCTATTCCCAGTATTTTGGAGGGAAAAGACGTGATTGCTTGCGCTCAAACGGGCACAGGAAAAACGGCAGCATTTGTGCTGCCTGTACTTAGTGAGCTAGCCTCTGGAGAATACCCCGAGGAGTATGTCAATGCCGTAATTATGGCACCGACAAGAGAGCTAGCACAGCAGATTGATAGGCAAATAGATGCGTTTTCCTACTTCGTGGGTGCAAGTGCGGTACCTATTTATGGTGGTACGGGAGGGATAGAGTGGGAACAACAAAAGCGAGCATTAAAGATGGGAGCAGATATGATTATTGCTACCCCTGGGAGACTCCTTTCGCACATAAACCTGAATACCGTAGACCTGTCTAGGGTCAGTTTCTTTGTATTGGACGAAGCTGATCGAATGCTCGACATGGGCTTCTTCGAGGATATTGTAGAGGTGTACAAGCTCTTACCAAGAGATGTACAGACGATAATGTTTTCTGCCACTATGCCAGATAAGATACGTAAACTGGCTAAGCAGATTACTAAAGATGCTGTAGAGGTCAATATTGCTATCTCTAGACCTCCTGAGTCTATCGACCAGAGCGTTTACTTCTGTGGGGAAGATGAGAAACTCGCCCTCCTAATGGACATATTCAAGGAAAAGAATCCATCCAAGGCGATTGCCTTTTTTGGTTCAAAAGATCGGGTGAAGCAGGCACATCGACTCTTGCGTTCCAATGGTTTTGAAGTGGCAGAGATGCACTCCGACCTTGATCAAGAGCGGCGCAACGAAGTAATGCTCAACTTCAAGAATGGGCGCACTCATATAATAGTAGCTACAGACATCATCTCTCGTGGTATTGATGTCGATGATATACAACTGATTGTTAACTATGATGTGCCTAGCGACCCCGAGGATTATGTGCATCGTATCGGACGAACTTCTAGGGGAACCAATCTTGGTGGCTCCGCAATCACCTTGGTAAATAATAAGGACAATGGACGGTTTATAGATATTGAGAAGTTCCTTGGCTACAATGTACAGCGCAATGAGCTCCCAGAAGGATTTACCGAACTGGCTACTAGTGGAGTGTCTGATGAGAAAAGGTCTACTGGCAAGGGACATCGACCGCATAGACGTAAAGACAATCGTCCGAATAGGCAGAAGGGAGAGGGTAGAGTAGAAGGCCAACCTGGTCAGAATACTCATAGGAAGAAGAGGTACAACAAGAAGAAAAAGAGCAAAGAGCAAAATGGAAATAACGTACAATCCAACTGATCTCCTACGACTACAGAGCGAATTATCCTCTTCCCGACAAATAGTTCTCCTAGGGCATGTCTCTCCCGATGGTGATGCTGTCGGCTCTACTTTGGCGCTATCTCGTGTCCTTCGTAAGCAAGGGCACTCCACAAATGTACTCTATCCTACGCCATATCCACATAGTTTTGGCTTCCTTGAGGGGGCATCAGAGGTCGTAATTGCCAAGCATAGCCCCGAAGAAGCTAATAGGCTCTTGGAGGAAGCTGAGATGATTTTCCTAATGGACTTCAACGAACCCAAAAGAGTAGAGCAACTAGAGCAACCCCTAATCTCATCCAAAGCCTTCAAGGTGATGATTGACCACCATCTTCATCCTACTGGGATGGTAGATGTATGCTTCTCATATCCTCAGAAAGCAGCAACATGTCTACTCACATACGAACTTATTATGGCTCTGGGATGGGAGACGTATATGGACAAACAGGTCGCCGAATGTATCTATACAGGTATGATGACCGATACCGGAGGCTTTAATTATAACTCGGAAGACCCTTGCCTTTATACCGCCCTCTCCGTACTTTTGGAGCACGGAATAGAGAAGGATGCTATCACCAGCCTCATCACTCGTAGCTTCTCGATCGATAAGGTCAGGCTCAATGCCTACCTCCTTGCCAATAACCTCACCTTCTTTCCTAAGTACCATACTGCGATTATCACCATGGGTATGAAGGAGAAGTCTATGTTCGAGTATCAGGTTGGGGATACCGAAGGACTAGTGAATGAGCCCTTAGCGGCTAAGGATATTCACTTCTCCATCTTCCTTCATGAGCAGGCGAAGTATACCAAGATATCGCTACGCTCCAAGGGAAAGTTCCCTGCAAACGAGTTTGCCAGCAAGTTCTTCAATGGTGGCGGGCACCACAATGCGGCTGGTGCGGAGGTATATGCCTCACTTAATAGCGTATATGATATGGTGTTGGAGGCGGTAAAGCTGATGCACCCAGAGGATAATGACTAAGGATAAGTACCATAACTATACTCCAGCGCCACTTTGGGCGGAGGGTGTCCGGAAGGAAGGAGAATCACCTCTTCTGATAGCTGGGCCCTGTAGCGCAGAGACCCGCCAGCAACTCCTCTCCACAGCTCGAGCGTTGCACAGTAATGGCATAAAGGTTCTTCGAGCAGGTGTCTGGAAACCGCGCACCTACCCAGGTGGGTTTGAGGGCGTAGGAGAGGAAGCTCTCTCTTGGCTCATAGAGGCTCGAGAGGAGACAGGCATGCTTGTGGGGACAGAGGTCGGTACTGCTTTCCATGCCGAGAAGGCACTTGCCGCTGGGTTGGACTATCTATGGATAGGCGCACGGACCACAGCCAGCCCCTTTGCCATTCAGGAAATAGCCGAGGTGCTTGGTGGTAGCGATGTCCCAGTCTTGGTCAAAAACCCGCTCAACCCTTCAGTAGATCTTTGGAAAGGTGCAGTGTATCGTCTGATAGAGTCTGGTGTACGTCGGGTAGGGCTTATCCATAGGGGCTTCGACATCGGTGTGCCCCAAAGCCTCCGCAATACCCCTCTTTGGAGTGTGGCTTCGGATATGAGGCGAGAACTCCCCCATCTTCCCATCTACCTAGATCCAAGTCATATTGCAGGGCGGAGGGATTATCTAGATAAGCTCATCCAAGTGGCCCACCTCCTGAAGTATGATGGCATAATGATCGAAAGTCATCTCAATCCTGATGAGGCGTGGAGCGACAGAAACCAGCAGATAACGCCTGCCAAGCTAGCAGAGACGATGGCGAATCTGCCCGAGGCATCGGAGCGACAGCTTCATTTACTCCGCGATGAGCTGAGTGGGATTGACGAACGACTCCTATTGTTACTCTCCATTCGCCGAAAACTATCGCACGAGATAGGTGCCGTGAAGCGGGTCTACGGCTTCACCCCCTATCAGGAGGAGCAATACCTGAGCAAGCTCAGAGACCTAACCGCTGCTGCCGGGTTGTACGACCTTCCCGAAGGGCTCCTTCGCCACCTCTATGCAATTATTCATGATGATTCAGTCGCACTACAGAAATAATGAAGCTGACACACACCTCTATTAAGCTGGAAAAGCTGCACTTCTATAGCTACCATGGACTACTGGAGCAGGAGAAGAGCGTGGGTAATGACTTTGAAGTCTCTCTGGAGTTCCACTTTCCGGCGCTTGAAGTAATGGTAACAGGAGACCTCGCTGAGGGCATCAATTACGCGCTTATCTATAAGTTTATAGAGCGTGAAATGGCGATTCCTACAGAACTATTGGAAGTGCTTTGCTATCGTATGCTGGAGCACCTCAAGGAAGAATTTCCGCTTATCTCCCAAGCCACCCTCTCAATCACCAAGCTCGCGCCCCCTATTGAGGGCTTCGATGGCGCGGGTATCTCATTCTCTGCTACTGCAAATTATGAAGCTAACTGACTTTGTCGCTATAGACTTTGAGACTGCCAACCAGCACCGCCATAGTATATGCAGCGTGGGTATTGTAGTAGTCCGCAATGGTAAGATTGTAGAAAAGGTCTGCCGATTGGTGCGCCCTGCACCCAATTTTTATACTCAATGGACCACCGAAATCCATGGTCTCACGGCGGAAGATACCGATACGGCACCACCTTTCCCAGAGGTATGGCAAGAGATTGAGCCCTATATAGGTGGTCTGCCATTGGTTGCCCACAATAAGAGTTTCGATGAGAACTGTCTCAAGTCCGTCTTCGAATACTACGAGATGCCTTATCCAGATTATCCCTTTTATTGCACCCTAGTTACCTCTCGTAGACAATTTCGGGATGATATGCTGCCCTCTCATAGCTTGCCATTCGTAGCACAGCATTGTGGTTTTTGTCTGGAAAAGCACCATGATGCCCTTGCCGATGCGGAGGCTTGCGCACATATCGCACTTCATCTCGACTTCTAGATTAAGCACAAAGAAGAGCCCCACTGGTGTAGTTGCGTCAGTGGGGCTCTTCCTTGTGCTTACTTTTTCTGCATGAATCGCTCCTCCTTGATAGAGAGTAGACGGCTCTTAGCATACTTTGCCCATTCGCTACCCTCTATGGTATTCGGGTCGGTCTCTTTGAGTAGTGCATTGAGGTAGCGCTCCTCATTGTCCCAATCGTTGAGTTTTCTGTAGGTGCGCGCTATCATGTAGAGTACTCGCCTATTGCTCGGGTCTATCTCATAGGCACGCTTTAGGTACTTAACCCCCGACTTCCATTGCTGACGCTCCAGATAGATTTGCGCCCTTCGCTCCTCCAATTGCGCCGAAAAGGTAAGTATTTCGGGCGTACGAAAGGTTAGGGAGTCTGCCTCATCTATCAGGTTTATGGCCTGATCCAACAGTTTAAGTCGAGTCTTTGCTAAAGCTAAATCGGAGAGAATCAGAGGCGTTCCACCCTGACTATACTCCACCGCTTCTGTAAGTACCTTCTCTGCTCGCATCGAAGACCTAAGACTTTTATCCATCAGAAGGAGGCTCCCTAGGTAGTAAAGGGTATTCACATTCTTATCACCAGCATCGTATAGTGTTTGGAATTCGTCCTGCGAAGCGCTGTAATGCTTCATGGCGTATAGCGTATGGGCAAGCTCACGCCGAATAGGCTTCGAACCTGGGTGTACCTTTAGGAAGTCGGTCAATAACCCCAAGTACTCTTCTGACATGTTATTTGACCGGGCGAGCTGGAGCAGAATCACCAGGTTGCTTTCGTTAAAGGGGTACGCTTTCGCAATCGCTTCCCTATAGTATATAGCGCTATCGGGTATGAGCAGCGCCTGATAGCTATTTGCGAGTAGGAGGTAGTCTTTGATATTGAACGTGGTATCTGCGTCAACAAGCTCTCTCATCACCCCGATAGATGCAGGGTACTCTCCGATAGCGTAGAGTAGGGTACCTTGCCTTCGGGAAAGGTCGGGCGTGCGTTCTTCACACTGATCCAAGAGGTCGAGCGCTTCGTAGAAATAACCAATCTCCTCCAAGTGCTTGGTGATGCTATCCAGTTCGGCAACCGTTTGTGCCTGAGCACTCATGCCTATGAGTGCTAGTACCACTGAGAAAATCATCTTTTTCATCATGAGTCTATTACTTTTAGGTGTTGTATCGGTCTCTCGTATTTTGGGCAAATATAGCATAAATCTTACCTATAGCAGAAATACCCTCGACGTTTTCGCCCGAAACCCTCGACCTTTTTCACGGAAACCCTCGACCTTTTTCACGGAAACCCTCGACCTTTTTCACGGAAACCCTCGACCTTTTTCACGGAAACCCTCGACCTTTTTCGCGGAACATCTTTGTTCTCCGAAAATATACCCTCTGTTATGCGTTGGATAACCTCAAATGTCTTGCTTCAGACCTCTCTTTAGTGGGGTCGTAACAGAATTGTATTGTTTTGGTAATCCCAAAGAGTCCTCTAATTCTTAATGTTTCGTTAAATTTGCGTCGCTATATCGGGTGGGTAGCTATTCCCACGTGAATATATTTTAATTGAGCGGATGTATAATGAGTATATTAACTAACTTTTTTCTTGTATGAAACTACAGAAAATGCTTTTTGCCATGCTGGCGACACTCCTCCTGAGTATCCCATCAATGGCACAGGTAACTACCTCTGGAATTTCAGGTAAGATCGTTGACCAGAACAACGACTTCCTTCCAGGCGTATCGATTACCGTTACCCACACACCATCTGGTACAGTGTATCGTACTATCTCCAATGCGGAGGGGTACTTCCGTATCATTGGTATGCGACCAGGCGGTCCTTATGAATTGGTTGGTCGATTCTTGGGTTATCAAGACACCAAGGTGGAGAATATCAATCTAGCCCTTGGCGAGACCAACTCTGTTGATATCAAGATGAACGAGACCTCGTTCTCGCTAGGAGAGGTTACTGTCCTCGCTGACCGTTCATCAGTCTTCAACTCACAAAGGACAGGAGCTGCCAACAATTTTACCTCCAAAGTAATCGAGTCTACACCTATGATCTCCAGGAGTATCTTTGACGTGGCAAAGCTTACTCCTTCAGCAATCTCTACTGGTAACGGTACTTCTTTTGCTGGTTCGAGCAATAAGTACAATAGTTTCCAGATAGACGGAACGGTCAATAACGATGTATTTGGTCTCTCTAGCGCTGGTACCAACGGCGACCAAGCAGGTGTAACACCTATCTCACTCGATGCTATTGAAGAGATTCAGGTGGTTATTGCTCCTTTCGATGTAAGACAAGGTGGCTTTACCGGCGGTGGTATCAATGCGATTACTAAGAGCGGTACCAATACTTTCCATGGGACAGCCTATACCTATTATCAGAACCAAAACCTGATTGGTAAGACCCCAGGTAAGGATGTGAAGAACAGAGAGCGCCTAGGGAAGCAGAATAGCCAGACTTTTGGCTTTACCCTAGGAGGCCCTATTGTAAAGAATAAGCTATTTTTCTTCACTAACTTCGAGTACACCGGAGATGATTACCCAACCTCTTATAATATGGGTGATGCCAAGAAGGATGGCAAGAAGTATGTTGCTTCGCCAGGTGTTTCTTTGATTACTAAGGATGAAGCAGACCAAGTTATTAATCACCTCAAGACCCTAGCTAATGGGTACGACGGTGGTGGATACGACGCCAAGAACGTGGATACACGTGGTTACAAAGCCCTAGCGAGGTTCGACTGGAACATAAACGACAACCATAAGATGACCCTTAGATACAACTTCACAAAGGGTCGTAAGCTAAACTTCAGCCGTGGTAAGGACAATTTGAGGCTTGGGGACAATGGTTACTACATGAATAGTACAACGCACTCATTGGTTACAGAGCTTCAGTCTAGATTCTCCGAGACCATTAGCAATGAGTTCCGTTTTGGTTTTACCCGTGTTAGGGACTTCCGTGAGATGGTAGGTATTGCTATGCCGACTGTATCAATCGAGCTTGATGGCAATAGAAGGATATCCTTCGGCTCAGATCCCTACTCATCAGCTAATGAGCTAGACCAAGACATCTTTACTCTTGCTGATAACCTCTCTTTATTCCTCGGCGACCATACCGTGACTATTGGTACCCACAACGAGTTCTTCAAGATGAGGAACCTCTTTATTCGCCAAAACACAGGCGAATATAGGTACAGTAGTATTGCGGACTGGCTCTCTGTGGGAACTCCTCAAGAGGTTGCCCCAAAGCAGTATGACTACTCATTCTCCGACGTGGATGGTAACCGTAGATGGTCTCCAAGGTTCGGTGCTGCACAAGTAGGATTGTATGCTCAGGATGACTGGAGAGTGTCCGATGACTTCAGACTCACTTATGGTCTTCGTGTAGACGTGCCAATTTTCTTCGATAAGCCAAGTGTCAATGAAGCATTCAATGCTACCAATATTGCTAAAGACTTCCAGGTGGCAACCGATCAGATGCCTGCCTCTATTCCTTTATTCTCACCTAGAGTAGGCTTCCGTTGGAACCTAAATGAGAGCAAAGCGTCACTTCTTCGAGGTGGTGTAGGTGTCTTCACAGGTAGAGTACCATTTGTGTGGATCTCTAATAGCTTCTCCAATACTGGTGTTGAGTACAACAGAACTAGACTTCAGAAGAATGATTTTGCAGGTGCTATCGCCGATGGATTCAAGTTCCAGATGGACCCAGCTAATCAATACAAGCCTTCAAAAGTTTGGAATTCTGAGATCGATGTGCTGGATAAGAAGTTCAAGTTCCCACAAGTACTACGTCTGAACTTGGCTTGGGAACAAAGATTGCCTTACGATATCCGTTTCACACTCGAAGGAATCTACTCCAAAACGCTTAATAACATAATGTTTAAGAATCTCTCTTTCGAGAGGGATGGTCAGCTAGACAACGGCACAGGGGATAAGAGATTCTTGTACACCCAGAGGGCAGAGTCCAAAGCGTACAATGGAATCATCTACCTAACAAATTCTAGCAAGGGGTATAGCTATAATATTACAGCTAAGCTTGAGAAGAATTTCGACTTCGGTCTGTCTACTATGCTCGCCTATACTTATGGAGATGCAAGAGCTATCAATGACGGAACCTCAAGCCAAGCCTATTCAAACTGGCAGTACAATGAGATATATAATGGTGATGATGACCAAACCATCTCGTTTGCCGACTTCAATCGCCCTCATAGTATCATCGCAAATATAGCTTATCGAGTAGAGTATGCTAAGAACTTTGCAACGTCAGTGAGCCTCTTCTACTCAGGTCTCAGTGGGCGTAACTACTCTATGGTCTACAATGGCGATATCAATGGCGACCGCGCAAATGGTAATGACCTAATGTATATTCCTACCGAGCAGGAGCTACAAGGTATGAAGTTTGTAACCAATAGGACGGTCAAGACCGATCCTGAGGAGCAAAGAGCAAACTTCGCTAAGTGGATTGAAAAGGACTACGCTCAGTACAGAGGAACATATATCCCACGTAATGCACTCATGGCTCCTTTCGAGCACGAGTTTGATTTCCATCTGGCACAGGATTTCTACTTCAATGTTATGGGTAGGAGGAATACCCTTCAGGTTAATTTTGATGTCATGAACATTGGTAACCTTATTAACCCAGCATGGGGTATTCAGAACTCTGTTGGATACAACTATAACCCAATGGCAGTTAGTCGTAAGGGAAATGAGGTCTCTTACACATTCAATATGCCATCTAGCCCAAGTTTGACCCCTAGAGTATATTTTGAGGTGTTTTTTTTGGCATTTTGAGGAGTGAAATGCTGATTTCATCGGGGTAGTTGTTTTTTAAATCGAAATGTAGTACACAGCGGTGGATTTTTTTATCCTTACCTTTGTGGCACTATGCATTTTATTTCGCAGACAAGATATAATCCGGATTCTGGGAGGGACGAAAAGTACTACCGTATCAAAGAGTCTTTTCGGGATAAGTTGGGGAGAGTGCGTTCGCGTATTCTGCTCAACGTCGGATTTTGGTCTGGTCTGACGCCAGAAGAAGTTCGTGACGTT
>NZ_KB904273.1 GCF_000379925.1 Porphyromonas levii DSM 23370
AGTTCTCGCATCCATTCTGTAATCTTGCTCGGGCTCACTTCGTATCGCTTCGCTAAACTCTGGATCGTCTCATCGCCCCTCAAGCCGGCTAAAGCAACTTGTGCCTTAAAGCTTGAACTGTATTTACTTCTTCGTCCCATAAACTTCTCTTTTTCTCTTTTCATCGGAAAATGACAATTAATTCCATCTCAACTCTCAAATCTACCACTTTTGGAGTTGTCTAGTTTTTGGGGAGTATTATACAAAATATACTTGAAGCCATTTGCTACAACATCAAAAGAGCTCCCCAGTTATACCTCAATACATTATTGCAAAATGAAGAAGCCTCTATAAGAGGAGCACTTGTTATGAGATAAGTACTAGAAATCCTCTGTAAAAGCTCATATTTAGAGCTTTTACAGAGGAGAATAATCAAAAAACAAGGCGATTTTTCAAGCTAGACAAGACGAAAATCTGAAAAAAGTCAGTCAAAAACGTCTAAACTCGAATGTGCAACAGTCTCTACCATTGAATTCACATTAAAAACAGAGCCTATAGAAGTTATTCCCTTCTACAGGCTCTGTTTCTTTTTTGCTATACGTCGCTTTGAGAACGTTATCTCACTGCTATTTGACTTTTAACAAGAACTTAGTCCAAGCCTAAGTATGCACGAATGGAGGCATATGCTCGCTTCTTCAATGTCTTCACTGTTTCATAACTGATTCCCATCTGTTCAGCTATTTCGGTAGTGGTGTAACCATCCAAAGCATAGAGTATTACTTCACGCGCACGCGGAGAAAGTTGATCAAAAGAGAGGAAGAGTTGTTCGTACACTTGAGCTTCTTCATCTTCCTGCTCTTTAGCATTGGTTTCATCAATGCTTTTTTGTGCAATAACTATCTCTTTGTCATCAATTGTCGACACTCTGCTCTCAAAATCTCTAACGTAGTTCAGACACTTATTTGTAACTGAGCGATAAAGATAAGACCTTATAGTCTCAACATCGATTAGACTGTCACGATTGTCCCAAAGTTTCGTATATAAATCCTGTACTATGTCTTCTGCAACCTCTCTTTTCTGAACATACCTCATGGCATGACGAACAAGTTCAGCAAAATGTGCCGAATAAATCTGCTGGAACAAATATTCGTTCATGCTGAATTTGTCATCACTAGCCATGAGTTATCTAAATACTGCAAGCAGTATTTCCCTATTCTGAAAAGTTGTAACGAAGGTACAAACTTAATAAAATGCCTCGTAATCCACTTAACATTCAACTAGCTGGAGCCTTCCTCTCCTTCCCCCTCTTATTAAACGGCTCTTTCATGCTGTCATATTTTCATTGTTACAAGTAAAATACGTAGAGTTTAAGCTCTGTGTCACAATCAATTTACACCCAAAGCAAAAGATATCATTCTAAGATTGTAATCAATCCTTGACTTATACGTTGTGTTATTTGACAGAAAACGAGCTTTCTTAAGTCTCTTTTCAAGACTTTGAAGCATCTTATAACCCACCTTTGTAAGGTCATTAGGGACATAGAAAGGTACAGAATTAATGGCGGCACCTCTTCTTTCTTCTATATCGTAAGTTTTAGGCATTATATCTGCGGATAGCAGCTTCATGCCAGAAACTTTCTCCTTATCACTTAATGACACGAATGAGCGTTTGTTGTTCATTGATGAAGATAGGAAAATGGCTTTCAGTTTAGGAGAAAGAGTAATGAGTGAAGTTATATACTGATTGATCATATTCAGTTTATTATCGGACAAAGGATTGCCCTTCCTCACATCGCTAAATAAGAAATCCTCAAAGTCTTTTAGCATCTCCTCTTCCGTGTAGATATCACCGTCCTCAGCATAAGCTACACTAACGGTCATAGCTTTTACTCTATCAAAAACATCCCGTATTGGCAACCCTACGGAAACTGCCCATTTAGTCATAGAGTCTCCACCTCCATTGTACTCAAGAAGTTCTTTGTTTTCATTCAAGAAGTCTAGAGTATCCCAGATCTTACAAAAAGTCTGCATAGCTACTTTCTGATCCTTTCTGCTAACTGATTTAAACTGTGTTTTGCCATCCACAGTAGCTCTACCATCTGTATATACACCTCCGATATATGATAGAAGTGGAATCATCGAATTGAAGTATGCCTCTGAGAATATATAGGCTGGCAATGTTTCCTTATAATTTGCAGGGATCTCATCGGAGCTAAGCCAAGAAGTTACATTCTTAGTTACGTAACGAAGTAAGTCAATTCGATTATAAGCAGCTTGTATAAGATCACTAGACAAGTCAGAGAATTGACCCCTAGGGTCTTGAAGCAAAGGATTGCTCAACTGTAGGAAACGATAAGCTGGATCACCATAATGAGAGCGCACCCTCCTATGAAGATATTCAGTTTCGTCTTCACCTTTAGGAATATCTGCATACAAATAGAAAATAGCGAGTCTGTCGGCAGATCCTACTACATTCATAAATAGATTGACACCTCTTTCCTTATCTCCAGGACGCGCTAAAGAGTTAAACAATACATCATCCATGACAGAAGCAGAAATACCATTAGCCTGTGTAAACTCAGGCGAACGCAACTGCTCTGGAGTGTACGCCATAGACCCAGCGAGGTTGGTAGTTAAGCCAAGCGAACGACCTATGTTTTTAAGCAAATAGGTAATTAGTACATCTTCAACTGCCTTATCATCTATATAGTAATTTCGGAAACGCTCATCTACAGCAGACATCCTTATCATTCCATTACTGCGAATAGCACTATGAATGCCTTGACCTAAAGTAATCGTTGCTCCCATAATCTGACCAGTACGAGGGTCTGTAACACTGAAGTATGAGGTTCCCTTAGATGGATTTGGATGGGATACGATCTTAAAATTCATAGGGTCGAGAGCATCAAACGAGGGGTCAGAGGGGAAAGGCTTAACCTTTAACGGTGATCCAAGTCCTTCCTGCTCAAATGCCTGATTCCACTTCTCAATAGCCACACCGATAAGATCACGCCAAGAGGGAGGTAAAAGTGTATCTACGTAGTAGACTAACTCATTTTTGCGCTGTAGGTCGGCGCGACTAACCATAAAGTTCGCTTTCACATCCGATAGATCTCGGTAATCATCAAATCCAACATTTAATGAACCTATTTCGGGATGATAAATACGAATAGGCATCTTCTCCTCAGGCAAGAGCTGAAAATACGATGCACACTCAAAAGTATGTACTGGTAACTTCGTTGTCTGAAGACCAAGCATACTAGTTGTGAGAGTCGCTGTTACTGTGCTATAAAAGGCAACAGAAGAGTCGAACATCCTAAAGTCTCGATAGAAGGAAGCTCTTCTATCGACCTCTGCGCTCTCAATCGTAGTGAAATATCCTCCATAATTTCTCCCGATTAAGTCGAATACACTTTTAGAGCCAGCATCTATATAAGATGTACAATCAAAGACCAGTGCGGTAGAATCTTCTGAATATCCCTTAATTGGGAATGTCTGGAGAATAGCTGATGCCTGGGACAACTTAAGAGCATTCTGAAGCTCTATGTTATCTTTCTTATAGAATATGGTAGGACGCAGCTGCTTAAAGATGACAAGCGAGTCTGTACAATCTATAGTCAGAAAGCGCTGTGGAGCAGCCTCGGCTCCAGCGAGTGTGAGCTCACTACTGTTTGTGATGACAGAAGATATCAGAAAGTCTCTACCCATCAGAGCTTTCGGGATCTCTAAGTAAATCTTTTCATCATACTGGTGAACCGTGACAAAACCCTTCTCTGTCTTAAGTTTAGCTTTATCCTTGAAGAGCTTGTCATATACACTCTTCCCATCTGCCAATGCTGGTTGAGCGAACACTCCCATTAACATTAAGAATGGGAAAAAGAGCAGAGATTTACGAAGTACTGATAAAGGAAACATGTAAGTAATCATCATAACATTATTTTTTATCTTTAGCATTACTATAAGGCTTTATCAAGTGTATCGTAAAGGAGTTTATAGTGAATCTTCGCATTGCCAGAAGAGAAGAATTTCTTCTGAGCAAGGTGCTTCTTTAGCTTAATGAGGTAACCATATATATGTGCTGGAGTAATAGAAGAAGTAAGGAACCTATTATCAGGGAGCCATTCAAATCCAGATACTGGTCTATTCTCTAATTCAAACTGAAAAGAGGAAGCCATAGCCGGCTCAACACCAATGTTTTTTAACAATGCGTCGTAAGTAGAATTATCTACGAGAGCCTTAGAGCCGCCAGCTCCCCCTTTGTTTAGTCCTCCAAGCTGCAACATAACATTAAGGTACTGTTCCTGAAGACTCATGTGCCCTTCAGTAAGATTTCGACCAGATTTTGAATTCCATACATAATCGTATAATAAACCCATCCCTTCTTCAAATGTAAATGGATCGTCTCCTAAGTACTCATATTTCGAGGTCATGATAAGCGAATTTATCATCTGGAAGAAAATCATATTCCTGAATGAGTTGGAAACAGAACCAGTAATAGACATTCGCTTACGTATTGGAGCCTCATCAAGCCAAGCCAAATCATCACACATCTCAAAGAGATACCTCATCGCCTCTCTCTGATGTGCGCGTGAGATAGGGGCGTATTTTGGCATCTTATCATCTGACTTCACTTCATTCATATAACACCCCCCAATATTCCCTGCCACATGCGAAATGTATAGTGTATATTGTCGGAGGATACTATTGTATAGATTGGTCACTTTTCTATAGTCCTCATCGTTATCAGCCAACCATAGATGCATATTCCCAAGAATATACTTTAGGTTTTTGATACCATACTTTGTAGCCTGTACTGCATTGTCTCCCAAGTCCTCAGACTGAGCACGTGGATCTACAGTACCTCCAAACTGTTGCTTACCATACCTAAACATAGGATTTTGTGCTACAGCATCTGTAATTATCTTAGAAGTAATTATAGCCTCTTCTTCAGGTGTTTTAGCCTCAAAAATTGGCTTATAAGTCCACTCAATCGCGAACTTATCATAGACTCCAAATCGAGGTGGAGTTAGCTTTACACCACGC
This sequence comes from Porphyromonas levii DSM 23370, assembly GCF_000379925.1. Taxonomy (GTDB): domain Bacteria; phylum Bacteroidota; class Bacteroidia; order Bacteroidales; family Porphyromonadaceae; genus Porphyromonas_A; species Porphyromonas_A levii. Next base: position 5,022 of record NZ_KB904273.1, read on the forward strand.
TCCATATCTCCTGGTTGTGCAACATAATTGAAACGGGCATAGTCCATGATACTTGTGGTGGTACCATACTTAGAGGTATATGATGGCGAACGGAGTGAATCCACAGGAATGGTACTAGATGCAGACATATTGTGCATTAGTCCTAAGCAGTGCCCTACCTCATGAGAAATAACATAGCGAAGAGCATCTCCTAGCTTCTCACGAGGAATATCATAGCTACGTACGCTTGGGTCTGCCTGAGAGGTTTGGGTGAACAACCAACTTCCCAATAGCTTGATAACATCATGGTACACATAAACCGATGCGGCTATAATTTCTCCGCTTCTTGGATCCATCCAAGAGGGACCCATAGCATTTTGAATACTAATCGGAGCATAGCGAACACAAGAATACTTCAGGTTATCTGGGTCAAAAGTCGGATCATCTGTAGGGAAATCACGCACTTGTACTACATTTTTGAATCCAATCTCTTCAAATAATTCGTTCCACTGAGTAATACCCTCCTTGACGTAAGGCTTCCACCACTCTGGGAATGTATTGTCAATATAGAATACGATAGGCTTTACCGGCTCTACCTTCTCTCCTCTAAGATATGCAACAGAATCTTTGGGCTGTATATCCCACCTATTCACAAAGAACTTGCGATTTCCATTATTGGGATCGGATGAGATAAACTCCCGGCCACTGAAAAATACACCAATACGGTAATCTGCCAATCTCGGACGATAAGTTTTCTCCGGCAATACAATAATAGATCTGGTCATTTCTATTGTAAAAGGGACATCTTTAGTTAAAGTAATCCCTTTTCTCGTACTAAGACCAGAGTTATAGGAAAGAACTGATGAAATAGAGACATTATCTTCGAATGCTTTGATACCCTTTACGTAAGACAAGTCCCTTCTGAAGCTCTTATTTAACCTCAAAGATGAGTAAAGACCACCTCCGGTGTCAAATGGAGTCATTAGGTCATTATCACTAACAAAAAAATCTGTTACATCAATAACGACCTTAGTAGAATCAGGATTATAAGCTTTCACCTTCATATTAGACAATATAGCTGGGGACATCCCAGTCTTCAGAGCCTCAGCCACATCTTGATCATCCGTGAGATAAAGGCTACTCATGCGTCGCATCTGCACACGATCATTCTCAAGTGTAAATGTCACATGCAAGGGGTCTTTGGGTTTGGAGCCAACAATACTATGACCATTGTCAGAAGTTCGCGTTACGGTAGAGCCGATAAGCATCTCTCTTCCCAATAGCTCTAATGGTAATTCGAGATATACCTGTCCCTCAATAATGTGCAAATCCATCACACCTCGACGGGAGACTTTTGCCTTCTTAATGAGATTGGAATAGGCTTCAACCTTATTATCCTCCTCCTTCTCCTCTTCTTCATTGTCCTTGTCTTTCTCTCCCTCTTCCTTTTTGTCTGCGTCAGTTTTTTTCTCTGACTTTTTCTTGTTCGCGCTCTTTGTGAATTGCTTCATCGTATCATAATGAGACGCAGTCTGTGCTGAACCCGCAACGGATATAGCAACAAAGAGCAGTGCAACGAACCACTTTTTTACCATAATAATTTCTTATCTTATTGAGGTTAATTCCTCAAGCACACATAACCCCTTAGTGCTTAACCAATGCTATGTTTGCAAAGGACAAAGCTCCCTAAAGTTAGTCACATATCCTTGAAAATAATTATTTATTGTCCAATATGTATCACATCAAGTACTTTATTAAATCCATCGTAGGTCAGGATTTTATCCGCCTCCGTTACCAAGGTTCCTGTCCCTAACTTCTCTTTATCCACTGGAATAATCCTAATAGTGTTTTTGTTGTCAGTCTTGCCAGAGACCAAGATAATAGCTTGGAGGTTCAGCGGTAGCTCTGCAGGTTTTGGCTTGAGCATACTTAAATACTGGGATTCTACACTATATTCTCCTTGTATAAAAAGTTTCCCAAACCGAAACTCCTTCTCCCCTTGTGGAAGTTTATAAAGAGATTCTGACCGCTTAGCAACAGACTGCGCTCCTCCAAAAGAGAAAGCAAATACATCAGTAGCGGTGACAGCATAGAGCACCTTGGCTTTCTTTGCAAAAAATAACGACTTTGCTTCCTTAAGAGTAGATTCTCCAGCCTCATCAAAAGTATACTTCCCTACAGCTTTACCTTTTTCATCCTTTTTTATCTTAAGAGTAGACTCATAAATAGCATGCTTACCATCTCCTTTATTCTTAAGAAGAGCATACATCGAAATAGGTTTTGAGTAATCCTCTATCTCAATTGCTAAAGCCTCATGATTGTGAAGATTATTGGGATCAAAGCTGTTCGAACTATCAAAGACTCCAAATCCAAAAACATTGCCCCAGTTATCTGTTTTTGTTAAGGTCATAAAAGCTCCTTTATCCTCATCATACCAGCATGCTACATCATCTTTGGAACTTGTAATACTTTGTCCAGCAATTATACCTTTGCTTGGATTAGATTTCTCGGAAATAGGAAGGGAGAATTGGCCCGTACGACTTCTAGGACTAAGCGTATAGATTCCTTCTGAAGTATATGCAGAAAGTAAAGAACCCGTAACTAAAAGATTATGTACTTTGAAAGACGATGGATTCGACTTGTATAAAAATATACTTTGATCCTCAGATGTATGTTTTACTTTGAAATTATCATTGTCGACCTCGTAGAGAGTCACTTTCCCATCCTTCGTTATTGTCCAGAGACGAGGGGTATATGCGAAGAGACTATTACCTTCGATACTATAGGTAAGCCTTGAAACTGAACCTTGTATTTTTTTATGAGATTCAGACCCAAAAAGGTGCATCATTTTTTTCTCTTCCCCTGAATAGGTGCGTGAAAGGTGAGAACTTTTGATATAACTAAGATTGCTTGTAGTCCCTTCATCATCTGTATCCGCAATTACAAGTCCGCTAATGATAATGCCATTGACATATACGTTCCATGAAGTGCTGTACTCAAGGTTGTTATGATCCTTATCAATGACTGTGAATGTGAGGGTATAAGGAGATGTGGACTTTTCTCGTTTCATCACATAATCAAGAATTGGTGCCTCACTTATAGTATCCTTATCAATCTTATTTGGATTCGACGTTGTGGTCAATGTCCATCGATATGCGAGGTTCGTAGATTCGGAAGCCTTTACCTTTGGCTCCACAATCAAGGTCCCCTGATACTCTACCGTCAAATCTTTGTTCTCACCTCCTTCAATCTCCACCAGTGGAATAGAGGTGGAATCAGGTAACGTACTTCGATCCTTAACACAACTCCCGAGCCCGAAAGCTAGAGAAAGGCATATCAAGGATAATACTAAACCACTGCCGTATTTTGCTATGATATTCATAAAACTTTCTTTTCTAAATCATCAAATCCGTCTAAACTCATCAGAGCCTAGCCTCTATTTTTTCCCCTTTCAGCTTACCTGCGTCATGCACAAGTGGAGTATCTGGATTTTCCTTATTATACTTCTTGATATAATCATCTAAATTCTTGGCAAAAGCCGAAGCCTTATTACCCTGAGCAATAACGCTATATCTTGGGAGATACTTATACTTTCCATAGCTTTCACCATTGAACTCATTTCCATGTTGCTCTTTACTGTCCCAATCACTCCATTTTAGAGCCATCACAATAACGCGCATAGCTTCAGGGCTATAATAGTCGAGACTAGAGGAATAAGCATTATCCCCTTTGATTAGTCGATTGTAGGTATAAATGTGCTCAGTATAAGTAGGAGTAGGTACCTTGATACCGAAGTAGACAGTAGCATCGCCATAGTCCTTTACCGATCCAGAGAAGAAATCATTTGAACCCAATTTTAATCTTATCTTAAGATCCTCCTCTTTTAGTCGGGGGGTATTGATCAGTTTTACTCTGATTTTCCCCTGATACTCCTTGGACTTAATAATAGCTGATACTATCTCATACTCTTTGGCAGTAGCTGAGGTCTCATCTTTCAGCACTTCTACAGGTATTGTTCGATCCCTATCCTCTGTAGGCCCTACCAGCATCACAGGAATATCCACGTGAGTGTATGGGCTATCGGGAGTAGCTACAAATGAGTGAGAGACTACGAACATCTTGTCTCCATCGTTGTATCCTCCTGGCTCCTTATTGTCGTGAGTCTTTAGAGGGAATCTCACCGATGCGTATGCTTTATTAAATTCGGAGATCTCACTTTTCTTACAACTACTGATTGAGAAAGCCAGTAGGAAAAGTATACACGGATAAACCCTCATTATGGTATTAGTATTCATAGTTCTACTATATTTAACTTATTGCACATAACCACTTTTCTTCTCTATCTCTGGGAATGGGAGAACATACTCCTTGTTAGTCATCGTCTCTGCCTCTTTACTCAATGGGAGTTTATCTGTACCCCACCTCTTGTACTGGAAGAATAGTACTCCTTCAGCTACAAACTCTTTCTCGTACTCTTTTTTTATCTCTTCGAGTACTTTCCCCTTATCTAACTCATTTCCTAGAGAGTCATTACCTCGCTTCGCACGAACTTTGTTTAAGAATTCAATACTTTTAGGAATATCTCCTTTGTTAAGGCTTGCCTCTGCAGCAATATAATATACCTCGGGGATTCGAATTAGGTTAACACGACCTCTATTAGTATTCGACAATGAAGACTGATCATATTTCATAGAGACATACGAAACTGGGCTACTAGTTTGATTACGAGTTAAAAGCTTAATTATACGAACATCCTTACTAGATAAATCTGTATACAAATCCTTTACCCTATCCTCTGGAATTGTAAGAGCGGAGCCGTGAGTTCCAGCAAATGAAGGTACATAGTACTTATCAGTCTTACTTCCCAAGTCCTGTACCTGAAGAGCAAAGAGAGCTTCAGGAGTCATTGAAGAATTTTTCTCATTTACTTCACTTGACGAAAGAAGTCTTATCTCCGTTTGTAGTTTAGGCTCCTTATAGCCATCTCCTTTTTCAACAAAGGCAATGACCTCTTTTGCAGCCTCCAACGCCTTATCCATAGCATCAGGAGTTCCAAACCAGAGGTGTACCCTTGCCTCAAGAGCTTTTACTGCAAAATAGTTTAGGTGCAGATCACGAAACTTATAAAATCCTTCCGCATTCACCTCCGATATATAGGAAAGATCCTTTTCTGCCGAGACTGGGTCATTGGGCTTTAGCAGTTCCTCTGCTTCCTTAATATCCTTCATCAAAGCAGCATAAAACTCTGCACCGGTAACCTGAGAAGCCATATCTTTATGTACACGTGTTATGTATGGGACAGTCTTCTTAGCATCTAGTTCAGTACTTCTTTTCCCATAGTTCCCATAGCCATACAACCTTAGGAGATCAAAATGCACATATGCACGTACAGCCAAGAATTCTCCCCTCAGTACAGCATAGTCTATAGGCGATAGGTCTTTCTGTTTCTGTTCAAGATTATAGAGACCATCATTCGCATTCGCAATTACATTAGCCAACTGACTCCATATTTCTTCTACGACGGGGATAACTTCATTCTTATCGTATGCATGTGCAGAAAGTGCACTAGAGAGGGGATTAATCTTATTCTGCACCTGATGCCCCATTAACTCAGTGGCAAACCAAGTTAGATTTTTGCCATAGGCTTTCTCATGAGCCATTGCAATATAGCATCCTGTCAAAGACTGCCTAAAACCAAGAACATTATCGAAGTGCTGAGAGCCTCGCATTTCCGAGGTCGGTGTCACATCAAACCACTTCTCACATGAGGTGAATAATAATGTGACGGTAAGTGATAAGACCAAGAGCCTGGCTCTATTCAGTGTCAGGTCTATCTTTCGAGGAATCAAGTTATATTTTTTCATATTATTCATCCGACTAGATTAGAATGTTGCAATCATGGAGAATGAGAACTGACGTGCAAAAGGGTAAGCTGTACCTCTCTCAATCTCTATGCTCGAGAATGTATGTAAATTGTTCGCATTACAAGAAAGTTTCAGTCGCTGCATATGAAGTGGCTTACAAAATTTCAAGGGAATGTCATAGTAAAGTGACAGAGCCGAAATAGTAAGTTCATTACGCTCCTGAATAAATCTGGTTGTAGGTCTGGTCCTAGAGTGAGAGTCAAATTTCTTGAACTTCGTAACCTGCCCTGGAGTGCGCCATCTACCTTGTGCCAATCGTCTATCCACGTTGTAGGTAATATTTGCATTCTCTACCTTGTCCACCAAAGTAGCGTTGTACGCCTGAGCTCCCATTAGATAGCCAAGCGTTAGATTTAAGCCGAATCCCTTATATTCTGCATTGATTCCACAAGTACCTCTTAGCTTAGGAGCTGTATCCCCCACTGGACAAAGATCCGTAGGATCGTAGTCATAAGTCAGTGTCCCATCTCTCTTAATGAAAAGCTCCTTACCATTAGTAGGATCAATTCCTGCAGACTTTATAGCGAATATAGTTGTCATAGACTGACCATCCTGAAATAATGGTACAGGAGAGGATGAGTTTGACTCTTTGGACTTCTTCATCATACGCTCATTGTACTCTCGAAGACTATCTGACAGACGAACGATATAGTTCTTATTAGTCACAGCAGAGCCAAACACATTGAAAAAGCCCTTGTCACTCTGCCATATATTGTATGAGAAACGAGCTTCAAGACCGGAATTACGTATCAGACCAAGATTGTCTTTTACGACAGAGAACCCTGTAATTGTAGGTATTGCTAAGTCAGTAAGCATGTTTCGTGTGTCAGAAGTATAGAGGTCAAATGTAACTGAAAGACCCTTCAGCATAAGGTCCATTCCAACATTATAGTCCATCTTCTGCTCCCATTTGAGATCCGGGTTAGGCATAATGCTGAGGTATGCACCTGTTTGATTTCCATATACTACACCAGAGTAGTATCTATATGTTGGAATTGCCGAATTGGTAGTAAAGTTCTGATTTCCAGTAAGTCCAAGAGACGCTCTAACCTTTAGACGTTGCAGGTTTTTATTTGACAACCATTTCTCATTGTGCATGTTCCAGCCAAGTCCAATAGACCAACTAGGTGACCACCTATTGTTTCTCCCGTAGAGTGATGATGCACTCTCTCGAAATGTTCCTTCAAGTAAGTATCTGCTATCATAGTCATAAGATGCAAATAGTAGCATACTTGCATCGCGCGTAAGTGTAGAGTACCCCACTGGCTTCGTTCCCTCTTGGTATCCCTTAGCAAAGGTGATATCAGTAGCAGAAGCATTGGCAAAGCCTCTGGCTATATGCTGATATGTACTTCCTTTTGCTTCAGACATAGATACGCCCGCATTAGTAAAGAAAGAGTGCTTTCCTATAGAGGTATTATAGTTTATATTGAGATTTCCAGAGTAATTGCTGTTCGAGCCATTCTCTACCGTATAGCTTCCTCGTGTATCATGCTTATCCTCTGAGATAAGTGCAAAAGAAGAGTGCAGCGGTGGTAAGAAATGATCCAGTTCATTTTTTCTCGCCATCACACCGAGTCGGAAATTAGCCTTGAGGTTAGGGGTAATTGTCCATTCAGTAAAGAAGTTGTCAATCATCTGCAAATATTTGCTCTTCAGCGAAGTCCCAATTGTGGCATCATATAGGGGATTAGGAATATTCTCCTCTGCCCACCTTAGTACATTTCCCTTTGCATCCTGTGCTTGCCAATACGGGTTCATACGTGCGTAGTCGCTGAATTTACCATAAGGAGAATCCTCCGCTACATTAGACGTGACGGTCAGTACATTTCGAAAGAGGAGATTATTCTTTCTGTATGAGAGGTTCATTGAGGTAGATAAGTTATTACGGGATGACCCCTTCATAGCACCATTAAGAAGCCGATAGGTAAAATCGATTGTAGCCCTAAGGCTTTTAGAGTCACCTAACTCCACACTGATACTATGCTTATGACCAAATCCCACACGAATAGGCTTCGAAATCCAATCTGTGCTGAGCCCTTGCAATACAAGAAGCTTTCTCTTATTGTAAAGCTGATCTTTCACTTCTTGCCCTCGCACTGATGTTTTGTTTTCGTACACGCCATCAAGCTTCTCGACCTCCAGTTTTTCTACTCCGTCGGTCGTTAGATTATAACTGGAGAGATCAGGGACATCCAATGTCATCATTCCTGAATAGGTTACCCGATGCTCATCTCCCTTAAGCTTTTTCGTTTGAATAACTATGACACCATTTGCAGCCTTAGAACCATAGAGTGCCTTGGCTGATGCATCTTTTAGAGTAGTCATGGACTCTATTCTATTCATATCCATATCCATAACCGTCTCTATACTTACTTCGAAACCGTCAAGAATAAACAGTGGCTGGTTAGGATTATTGGTATAGCCACTCTTCAGAGAGTTTCCCTCAGTCATCGAGATACTTGATGTTCCGCGGAGTGACACGTCGGGGAGTTTATTTGGGTCTGATCCTAGTGAAAAATTATCTGGAATATATATAGCTGGATCTACATTTTTGAGACTTGAAAGGGCATTATTTCCTCCCACTTTCCGCAAATCGTCTCCTGCAATGGAGAGTGCAGAGCCAGTATAATTACCCACTGGGCGAGTATACACACCTGTTACCACTACTTCCTCAAGCGTTACACTCTCGGATAACGTAACATTATTCACTACATCCTTGTCTCCAGATTTAATCTTTATCTCTGTAGGCTCCACACCAACCATGGAATACTTAAGAGACACCTCCTCATCACAAGGAATCTCCAACTGGTATCGGCCGTCGGCATCTGCAATAGCATATTTCTTTGTCTTTTTATCTGCCACTATTGCGCCCGTTAATGGTACCGATTTGTCGTCCAATATGAGACCACTTACTATACGAGTCTTCCTTTTAGAAGAGTTTTTCTTTATGGTTACAATCTGACCTGTCACCATATAAGTTAGCCCGCGAGGAGTCAAGACATCATCTAACACAGCAGACATGGGAACGGCATTTACCTTAATGGATATACGATCGTTCCTATCAAAGAGGTCGGTTGAATAAACAAAATCTACTGATGTTTGCTTCTTCAATTCTTCAAAGAAAGTAGCAACAGAAGCCTTTTCAAGGTTAAGAGTCACCTTCGGATTATGAGGCTGTTGACACATTGGAGATAGGGGCTGAAGGTCAAATCTCCATGCCGATGCATAAGCATCAGCCAGAAGAGGCAGACAAAGTACCAAGTAGAGGCACACAACCGCCTTAAAAAGCAATGATTTTTTCATTTTCATTTATTGAAGTTATTTAGAATACTAATCACAGCAGACAACTAATCTTATAACCCATTGAATATAGGAAATAATATAGAGTACATCTATGACATATTTAATTCCACTACTCATCTACGTTTATTATACTGCATCGAACAAACTTACTTGCTACGTCCTACCAAAATTACTCCATCTTTCAACTCCATCTCTATATCAGAAGTCGCAGACAGTGCTTGAAGCACATCGGTAATCCCAGACTTTCTACTTAGTGATCCCGAGACAGTCTTCTGGCTGGTTATTGTATCGGCAAACGAAACCTTTACATCATACCAGAGCGACAATACATTCATCAGACGCACCAGTGGCATTTTATCAAATAGTATACTACCTGCATCCCATGATGTATAAGGAAGGAGGTCAATTGATTCTATAAAAATAGATCCAGCATCTCCAAAAATTGCCCTATCCTTAGGGTTTAGCATAGTCATCTCAGACGAAGTGCTGCTCTTTCTCTGTATTCCCACGCTTCCCTCTATCAATACCACCTCCGTACTCGTGTCTTCAGCTTTAGCACACACATAAAACGTTGTCCCAAACTGCTTAATTTTACCATTTGTTGTATGTATGATGAATGGGCGAGACTCTTTTGCAACTTTTACATATGCTTCTCCTTTTAAAGTGACCTCACGTGTAGGACCATTAAAGCGAGGAGGATAAGTCAATACCGTGTTATATCCCAAGTGCATTTCTGTCCCATCCTCAAGGACTACCAAGAACTCCTTTTCATCTGAACTAAATTGCTTGCGATGTCCAGAGTCCTCGACTTCATAGGTCTTACCCTCTTCAAGATGATCTCTTGAAACTGAACCAGCAACATCCGGAATCCCACTCTGTTCTACTTCACTGAGAATAACACTCTCAAGCCATTTAGTACTATCTAAAGACGCATATATCACTTTCTTTGGCTCATTTACATCATCCGGTACATCATGCCGCCACAATAGCCAACCTCCCATTAACAACAATGCGGGGAACAATACAGCAGCTACTGGTCGCCAAATCTTAGACTGCTCTAAAAACCTAAATTGCCAAGAGACCTTTGATACTAAACTTCTGCCTTCTTTAGAACTCCATCGAGTTTCTCTCCACAACCTATATTGCATTGAAATAGACTCATCCTCTATGAACTTATCATGAATAGGCTGCATCTCTGGGAATTCCTTCAGTAGCTGCCGCAACTCCACTATTTCTACATCTTTCAGTGCACCTACTTTCTTAGCGACTAAAAGAGCATAGAGACGTCTCTTTATTTTTTGATTATATTCAGATTTTATCGTCATAAAACAAATAAAATTGTCTAACTCTCGCTTTGTACTATTATGACACATAGGAGCCCATTTCGGGGGACAACACAAGTGTTAAAAACAAACTGCCAGAGTTGACGTATTAAAAACAGCTTGGCTAACAACGAAATATCCCCCCCCTATGGAATCAATTCCTACTAGACTATATGAGACTGTTGCACGGTGGCGAACTACTGCGTTACTTTCGACATTCGGCTTCGGTCACGTACGTGAGTACGCTCCCGTCAGCTTCAGTCTCAGTGCCTTGTATTTCACCACCGTGCAACGTCTCAGCCGATTTGCAAGCAAATCGGCGAGAATGGGCACTTCGTGCAACATTCTCTATATACCAGAGATTATTGAGCCATAAAACAACTGCCGCTCTATATTATATACCCACGATTACCGAGACCATATACTCCTTATCATACAATAGAAATGAGTTTTTACAATACTCTGAACTTCAACATATAAACTCTTCAAAGTCGTCAACCCTGAGTGGGTGCATGGAGCAAATACCTGCATCGAAAAACAAATTAAAATTCAACAATTATACTATGTAAGTAAATAAAGTGTATATTTGCCGTGTAATCAATTAGAGCTAGGTAGAGTATATGAATGTAAGTAACCGAAAAGACAAATACATAGATAAGGCTATCGTAGTACTGAAGCGAGATGGTCTGACCTAGATTCCGCAAAGTATGCGTTAGCCCCTGATTATTAGTAGGTGGCGCTATTGATAATTAAAGCCCTGTATTCAAGGAGAATACAGGGCTTATGTCCAGATTTTTTTGTATCTTTATGTTCGTATAGATATTACAAAAAATTATAGAGGACTTGTTATGGCAAAGGTACAATTTATTAGCACAAATCGCAAGACTGCAATCGGGGGAGCTCAATTTTTCATCTCATATTGGGAGAAAATAGGCATGTCG
>NZ_KB904274.1 GCF_000379925.1 Porphyromonas levii DSM 23370
GAAACAAACAATTGGAAACATTCAGTAGCGAGCTAACCAAATAGCCCGCTGGCAATCTCGTGTCCCAAAGTGTACCCATTTACAATAATTGTGGTATTCAGTAGCTTATAAATAGATAAAAAAGACAAAGACCAATCTCCAAAACAGCCAAACACCTCCCAAAATACAGCAAAGAGCACCCCAAAGTACCCCCAAATACTACCCCCAACAGCGCCGATCTATACTTTGCGGAATCTAGGTCCTAGGAATAAATAAATTTATTTGTACAGATAAATATTTTTATTCCTAGAGAAAAATAAATTTATTCCTAGGAATAAATTTCGCTGATATGGCGAGCCACATCGGGCGCTCGCCTAAGAGAATTTATCAATAGTGAAATGTACTGTAATAAAGTAGATTGTGACAATTATATATGGAAACACATTAGGCTGGTGAGCTCACTATCGAGGCTGAATGAGGAAGAGGGATTATATTTTGACGTTTCGCCCTACCATATTCTCTGTCTTTACTCTCAAGCTTAGCGAAATTACACAAAGAGCGTCATAGATGTCAAAAAATATAACATGCTATAAATCACATTAGTACATAAAAATCTCACAGAAGAGAGGAAGAAATAGTTAGGAATATCTTTGGTTATTCAGAAAAATATTGTATCTTTGCACCGAAAACGGGTAAGTCCTGCACGGCCAGCTCCTGGTGAACTCCCCCAGGGTTTGATCGCAGCAAGGGTAGCTGGTTGAGCGGCGCGATGTAGATTGCTTACCCACCCGCCTCTTTAGCTCAGTTGGTAGAGCTCCTGATTTGTAATCAGACGGTCGTTGGTTCGAGTCCGACAAGAGGCTCAAGGAAAAGAGAGCGAAGCAGCAAAGCTCCTTCGCTCTCTTAACTTTTATATAAAGTAAAAAGGCAATCCCACGATCAAAGATACGACAAAAGCAAATACACAGATAAGAAGGTGTTCTGTATCGGTATAGGCGACCTCATTCTTTTGCCTAAGATATATTAAATGCTGTGGCAAGGAAATCACTGGAAGCATCATTGCTATCTGCAGAAGCCATGTGATTTCAAACAAGAAGTGATTGGCAAGTAGCAGTCCAAGCTCCAGTAGGAACCAACTAGCCGTGATGAGATAAACTCGTTTAGTTGTACGTTTGTCCATGATTTATTAGTTCATTATAACCGTTTTGAAAATAATTGCGTCTATAGTCCTTCTCCCTCAAGATAAGCCTATCCTGCATCACCACATCTACATCGAGCGACACATCTTGTGAACTCCTATCACGCCCTGCTTGTTCCTCTAGCGATTTGGTAAGAGCAATCACCTCCTCTAGTGGTAGTGCACTCTCTACACGGAGTACACTATTGAGATAGATCCTATCACTTTTGCCCGTAGCATCGGGCGTAGAATAAAAGGAGGAAAATACCCCATGCGGGAATGAATGAGTAATGAGGTCTCGAATCTTTCGCTCACTATCGAGGAATGTAGAACCAATGGAAAAGTAGTAGGTATATTCGAAAGGAAGACCAATCCCCCTAAGCCTACGTGTAATCAAGATCTGCATCACTCCCCTAACCCCTAGATAGGTAATAAAGGAAGCCCACAGAATATGGTTTTGATCTGAAAGTGGCAGCAGATAGTAGAGGGCGAAGAAGACAAGTACTGCGGTAAGCATACTCAAAAACATCTCTTTAGTCGCCGTTACCCCTACGAATACTCCATCAAAAAGAAATGCGAGGAAGCCTGTAAATGGAAGTACATATACCCATGGTAGATAGTGCTCGGCATAGGCAATGACTTTGGGTTTATCCGTAAGGACATAGAGGAATGGACTAGCAATAATCATATAGACTATACTCGTAGCCACCGCTATACCAAGTCCCCAGATAATAAGGGTTCGGATAGAGCTTCGGAGTAGCTTGCGCTCCTTCATTCCATAGAAGTGCCCAACGAGTGCTTCTGCAGCAAAAGCGAACCCATCTATAAAGTAACTAAAGAAGTTGAAGAACTGATAGAGAAGTGCATTGGCAGCCAAAGTAAGTGCACCTTGCTGGGTTCCCGAATAGGTAAAGAATGCAGAAATCAATGCAAGGAGCATTGTTCTGAATAGGATATGAATATTGGTACCGAAGTAGCGCCGTAGCCCTACCCTAAGATGTCCCAACTGAGTAGGGACGTGCGCTTTTCCTCGCTTAAGGAATAAATAATATGCGCCTAAACCAAGAGCAATCACGCCTATCCACTGTGCGGATAGGGTTCCAATAGCTATACCATCCACTCCCCTACCCCAAATGAGGACTAGACTGGCACTAGTAGCAATGTTGATAAGATTGGTACCTATGCTCACCGCCATAGGGCACCAAGTATTTTGCATCCCTATAAGCCACCCATTGAGCGCATAAGTACAGAGCATGGCAGGAGCACCCCACACCACTATATTATAGTAAATGGTAGCGTAGTCAATAAGAGCGGACTCGGGGGACATTACTCCTAAGATAATCCTAAACAGTGGCAACTGGAGTAGGAGAATGGAGATGCCTCCAATAATAGCAATGAATAGTGATTGTATAAGATTACGCCCCATCTCCTCCTTATCCCCTCGACCATGAGCCTGAGCGGTAAGCCCCGTGGTACCCATTCGGAGAAAGGAGAAGTTCCAATAGATCAGACTGAACACCGTAGTAGCAATAGCTATTCCACCTATCGCATAGGCATCTTTGAGATGACCCGAGAGGGCAAGGTCTACTATCCCAAGCAAAGGGACAGTGAGGTTGCTCAAGATATTAGGGAAAGCTAGCTTGAGGATTCGTCGATTCAGAGCATCTGCCATTTACTTCTTCTTGAGAAGCGAGCCATCGCCATAGCTAAGAAACCTATAATTATTCTCTAGTGCGTAGTCATACACTTTGCGCCACTCCTCTCCTATAAAAGCTGCAACAAGCAATAGTAGTGTGCTGTGTGGCTGATGGAAGTTAGTTACCAAGTAATCTACAACCTTATAGCGGTACCCTGGGGCAATCATGAGTTGGGTCTGCCCAAATAACTTCTCTGCTTTTCCCTCTTTCAGCCTTGCTATGATTGCCTCCAACGACTGGAGCAACGTAGGCTCCTCTTGGAGTTGGTAAGGCAGCCACTGAGTTACACTAAATGCATGCTCTACTCCAAGGAGCAACTGAGCACCCATATAATATAGGCTCTCGAGCGTGCGCGTACTGGTAGTCCCTACCGACACAATGGGCTTCCCCTCCATCACGCTATCCCTGAGAGATTCAATAGAACTAAGTGGCACTTCTATAACCTCCGTATGCATTTCGTGACCACCCATGGTGTCGCTCTTGACGGGCAAGAAAGTGCCAGCCCCTACATGTAGGGTCAAAGGAATAGTCTCTATCCCTTTATCTCTCAGGTTATTCAATAATTCGTCTGTAAAATGAAGCCCAGCCGTAGGTGCCGCCACACTACCCTCCTGCTTGGCATAGACGGTCTGATAATCGGAAAGATCGCTTTCCTCTGTCTTACGATTAAGGTATGGCGGAATAGGAAGCTCACCAAGTTGTTCCAAAAGGGTTCCAAAAGTGATGTCACTATCCCATTCAAAACAAATAAGGTGCCCATCGACTACACGAGAGACACGCAGAGTACCGCCCTCAGGTAATGTCCGCTCAAGGTATTGCTCCTTCCACTTCTTCGCCTGACCAACCAAGCAATGCCACACAACTTTCCCCTTGGTAGCGAGTGATAGCTCATACAAGGCGGGGGCATAAGGCTCGAGGCAAAACACTTCTATCCGAGCACCAGTAGCTCGGAAAAACTCCAATCGGGCTCTAATTACCTTAGTGGTATTCATCACCAGTACCGCATTTTCAGGTAACAGCTTGGGCATATCACTAAAAATATGAGTACTAGTTTCTTCACCATTATAGTATAAAAGCTTAGCATCGTCTCGCTTTTGGAGCGGATACTTAGCAATCATATCGTCTGGTAGATTGTAGGTATAATCCTCAATCTTAATATTTCGTGGGTCAATGTTCTTGTCTATCATAGCACAAAAGTACCAATATATCGGAATATAGGATACGCAGCAGAGACATAATACTCCCCATAAACTTCATTTCCTTTTTTTGATAGCAAATGACAATTAATACCATCTCAACTCTTAAATCAAACACTTTTTGAGCTGTCTAGTTTATGGGGAGTATTATACCCACGACCTTTTCGATCAAAACCCTCGACCTTTTCGTTCAAAACCCTCGACCTTTTTGATCAAAACCCTCGACCTTTTCTAGGGAAACCTAAGGGATGGTTGGGAATCTATTTATGCCAACTCGGAAAAAACAACTACTTTTGCGTAGTGAATTAATAGAACATTAAGATGTTAAGATGATGAATGAAGCTCTATCTCCTACCCCCTATTCCCAACGTCCTTGGCATGCCAAGCTGATGAAGAGCCAACCCTTTTTGGATGCGATATACATACTGCTGGGGGCATTATTTCAGGCCATAGGTTATTCTATCTTTATTGCTCCAGCCAATATTGTACCTGGTGGCGTCTATGGTATCACTATTGCGCTGAACCATCTCACGAAGGGGATGTTTAGTTTTGCACCAGAAGGTTTCCCTATTGGTATTACCGCTCTATTCTTTAATGTCCCCCTACTCCTCTTAGCGCTCAAGAAGTTGGGGATTTCCTCTGCTGGTAAAACAGTCGCTACCTTCTTACTTATATCTCTATTTACCGATTTTATAAGTTCGATGACTAAGGACATGGGGCTAATTGGCAACGACCGGCTCCTCTCAGCCTTTTATGGTGGTGCTGTTATTGGTGTCGGCGTATATCTGATTTTCAAAGCTGGCAGCACTAGCGCAGGGACTGATGTACTGAGTAGAGTGATTGCGAGTGGACGCAACTTTAAGTTGAGCGATACGATTATCGTAATTGATTCTATTGTAGTAGTCTTCGGTCTGATTGCTTTTCGAGATTGGACGGTGCCGCTCTATTCTTGGCTCACAATCATAGTCTATGGTCAGGTCGTAAACTTTCTTCAGCCTGAAAACCCCAAGAGGGCGGTATTCATTGTCTCCTCTAAGATTGATGAGATTAAGGAGGCTCTAGTGCACAAACTAGGCGTTCGAGGTACGCTTATCAAGGGGCGTGGCATGTACATGGATGAAGAGCGAGAGATTATTTTTACGATAGTGGAGCGTAAGAAGCTGCCTATTCTGAAGGATTGCGTCAAGTCTGTCGATTACTCAGCCTTCATATCGACAATGGATGCTAGTCATGATATGATCAACCAACCATCCAAACCGTAACCACTTCAGTACTAGCAAAGGCATTACAGGTTATCGATAAAGCGAAAAGGGCTATGCAGAATCAATCCTGCATAGCCCTTTTCGGATATAATAGGGGGTGTTGTTAGAACTGACAGCAACTGTAAGTAGCGACCAAGTTGCGGTCACCAAAACCATTGTCGGCTCTACCTACATTGGTCCAATACTTATCCTCCTTGAGGTATGGGAGAGCAAAGGCAGCTTTCTCACGTGAATACGGATGCTTCCACTCGTCACTCGCTACCTCGTAGAGTGGGTGTGGCGCATTCTTGAGCACATTATCCTCTTTATCGGCAGTACCATTGACCACCTCTTGGATTTCATTCCAAATAGTATTCAGCACCTCGATGAAGCGATCAAGCTCAGCAAGCGACTCACTCTCGGTAGGCTCAATCATAAGCGTACCATGTACAGGGAAGGAAAGTGTAGGTGCATGATAATTGAAGTCCATCAAGCGCTTAGCGATATCTGTCTCGTCGATACCACTCATCTCTTTCACATTGCGGCACTCAAGTATGAGTTCGTGACCTACATAACCTGTCTTGCCACTGTAGGTAATACCATAGGTGTCCTTAAGCCTTGAAGCCATATAGTTGGCATTCAGGATAGCTCCTGCAGTAGCACGCTTCAGTCCCTCGGTACCGAGCATACGAATATAAGCATAGGTGATACCCACGATGACGGCACTACCAAATGGAGCACTACCAACAGGGATAAAGTTGTGCCCATAAGCTACAGCATGGCTTGGAAGATAATCTTTGAGGAACTCTGCCACGCAGATAGGGCCTTCGCCAGGACCACCACCTCCATGAGGTATAGCAAAGGTCTTGTGGAGGTTGAGGTGGCAGACATCTGCCCCCATCTCACCAGGATTGGTAAATCCGACCTGAGCATTCATATTGGCACCATCCATATATACGAGACCACCCATCTCGTGAACGGTATCTATTAGTTTGCGAATCTCTGCCTCGAAGATACCATGGGTACTTGGGTAAGTAATCATAGTGGCAGCTAAGCGCTCCTTGTGCTCAGTTGCTTTCTTTACGAAGTCCTCGACATCGATATTACCATCGGCATCAGTGTTGGCAATGATAATCTCAAAGCCAGCAAGCGAAGCTGTAGCTGGGTTAGTACCGTGGGCAGATGCTGGAAGGATAATCAGATCACGTTGAGTCTCTCCTTTTGCCTTTAGGTACTCGGAGATGACACGGATACCAGAATACTCTCCCGCAGCACCTGAATTAGGCATGAAGCTCACGCCAGGAAGCCCTGTAATGGTTCCTAGTAAGCTCGCAGTATTATCTAGCATCTCGATATATCCTTCGGTCTGATCAGCAGGAGCGTATGGGTGTATGAAGGCGAACTGTGGATTTGAGAGGATAAATAGCTCGGCAGCAGCATTGAGCTTCATGGTACATGAACCCAGTGAAATCATGCTCTGAGCTAGTGAGATATCCTTCTTTTCCAAACGCTTAGCATAGCGCATAAGCTCAGTTTCGGTGTGGTACTTTTGGAACACCTCATACTCAAGGAAGTTGCTGGTACGACGGAACTGATTATCTACCTCCGCGTGCTTCTCAGGAAGTTCTGGGGTTGGGACTTCTACTCCCTTGGCAGTTGCAAAGATATAGAATAGGACACTGAGGTCGGAAAGAAGTGTAGTCTCGTCGACACTGATGCCAATAGCGCCATCCTCAAAGTAACGGAAGTTTACCTTACAGTCGAGCGCTATCTCTTTGATCTTTGCCTGCTCTTCCTTACTGATACCGGTGAGATATAGGGTATCGAAGAAGTATTTATTGCTCTGAGTATATCCTAGCTTGGTAAGTCCGTTGTTAAGAACCCTTGCTACAGTATGTACCCTACCAGCAATATCCTTGAGCCCTTCTGGACCATGGAATACTGCATAGAATGAAGACATAGTAGCAAGTAGCGCCTGAGCGGTACAGATATTTGAGGTTGCCTTTTCACGCTTGATGTGTTGCTCACGAGTCTGAAGTGCAAGACGGAATACCTCCTTGCCATTAGGATCTTTGGAGATACCTACGATACGACCTGGAATAACGCGCTTGTACTCGTCGGTAGAGGCCAAGAAACCAGCTGATGGACCACCGAAGTACATTGGAATACCGAAGCGCTGTGCCGAACCAAATACGATATCTGCGCCCCACTCTCCTGGAGGTGTTAGCAGTACGAGCGATAGAAGATCGGCAGCAACAGCCACTCGGATATCCTTCTCCTTAGCCTTAGCTACAAACTCCTTGTAGTCTTTGATCTCACCATGATCATTCGTGTACTGGATGATAGCACCAAAATACTCGTCGGAGAAGTCGAAGTCCTCTGCCTTGCCTTCTACAACCTCAATATGCCATTGTGCAGCACGAGTTTGTATTACACTACGTGTAGACTGAAATACATCGGTAGCAACAAATAGCTTATTGGCATCCTTACGCTTACGGCTACGGATATTCAACATCATTGCTGCTGCCTCTGCCCCACTGGTTCCCTCATCGAGGAGAGAGCAGTTGGTCAGCATCAAGCCCGTAAGTTCGGTAATAACGGTCTGGAAGTTGAATAGAGCTTCGAGGCGTCCTTGAGAAATCTCAGCTTGGTATGGCGTGTACGATGTATAAAAACCTGGGTTCTCCAAGACGTTGCGCTGAATAACAGCAGGGGTATAATTATCATACCATCCCATACCGATATAGGAGGTAAATACTTTATTTTTATTCCCGAGCTCATTGATATGCTCAATTAGCTCACGCTCTGTCATAGCTTCGGGGAGATCAAGCTCCTCCTTTAGGCGAATATCGGAAGGTATTACCTTGTCAATAAGCTCCTTTACACTACCAACGCCGATGCTCTTCAGCATCTTTTGCTCATCCTCGTGGGAGGTTACACCCACGTGGCGGATAGTAAAATCATTTGTATTCATGTTTGATAAGTATAATATGTATGGTATTTATAAACTATCTCTACACCTCAGATATACAACAATTCAGTAATCCTCATTGTTTCCTCTCGGCTCCAATAGTAGTCTCCATGCCATGTCCCGAGAGTACAACAGTCTCTTCAGGAAGGGCAAGCAACTTATCAATGGAGTTCATGAGCACCTCATAACTGGCACCCCATAAATCATAGCGACCAAAACCTCCCTTGAAGATAACGTCCCCACAGAAGATGACGCCCCTCTCCTTCTCGTACAATGTAATATGATCAGGGGAATGCCCAGGGGTCTTGATGACTTCGAAGGTTGTATTACCTACCTCTATTGTCTCTGGAAGGACTTGAACTTCAAATGCGTACTTACCTTCTTCAACTGGTATACCAAAAGCCTTTAGCTGCTGGTCTATGCTAGGCAAGCCATCAATCTCCCCTTTAGGAGCTTCTAATGGAATACCGAAGTGCTCTTGGATAAACCGAGCACCCATTACGTGGTCGAAGTGCAGGTGTGTGGCTATACATCGTGATAGTTGTAGCCCCTCCTTATCTAAGAAGTCAATAAGCTCTAGTTCTTCAGATACATTGGAGAACCCAGGATCTATTACGCACGCCAACTTACTCTCGTCCCAGACAAGGTAACTATTGACCTGCACCATGTTGCAGATAAATCTACGGTATTGTAGCATTACTCTAAAGTGGAATATAGATAATCTTCTTGGTCTCAAAGAAAGGGATATCAGGCATCAAGCCCAATATATCCTCCGATGATACTATCTTACGAAATGGATGAAGCTCCTCTGTCAAGTCCCCACCCTTCAGTGCGATGACGCCATTAGGGAGAGCATTGAATTGCTCTTGCCTATCTACTAAGTGGGCACCAATCTTCATCAGTTCAGACATCGGCATAGCCGCTCGGCTGACTACGAAATGGCACTTCTCCCCTTTCAGCTCTTCAGCTCTCGTCTGTATGGCTCTTACATTGTGCAGCTCTAAGCTCTCTGCAATACTCCCTGCCACTTTTATCTTCTTCCCTATGCTATCAATCAAAGTAAACTGACAGTCAGGAAAAAGTATCGCCAAAGGAATTCCTGGCAATCCCCCACCTGTCCCGATATCAAAGATATTTGTGCCCTCCTTGAAGCGGGTATACAGACCTATACTCATGGAGTGAAGGATATGATTAGGCACTATGTTATCTATATCTTTCCGAGATATTACGTTAATCTTCGTGTTCCATTCCTGATAGAGATGGGGCAGTTGCTCCAGTTGCTCCCATTGGAGCGGAGTCAGATCGGGAAAATACTGGGAGAAAATAGATCTATCGGTACTATTCATCGGGGTATAAGTTTGGTGTATGCACCATTGATGAATGGTGCCAGTTGCTCATAAGTAAGGGACAACTCTATTGAGCCTACTGCATAGGCTGCCAACTCATAAGGATTGTAATAGAAGGTAATACCCTCATTGGTAAAGTAGAAGTTATTGGTTACCTCTAGCATCTGATAATTGAAGATACCTGCATACTCTAGCTCCTCAGGAGTACTCACATCGAACTCCGCCATAAGCCTGCCCAGTAAGAGCTCTTCTATCCTGCTATCCTTAGGATCGGAAAATAGAGCGGACAACGTTATCGCTTCATTCTGCTCTAAGTCGTAGTTGAGTGTTGTCAGCAACTCATTGCCATGTACTCCGCCTGTATACTCTTGCGATAGCATAGTAATCGATACTATACCATTCTGATTGTATACCAAACTGTCACAGAGGTCTATCCTACGGCTAAATACACTGTATGAAAATACGTCGAAATCTAGTTCGCTCGCCTGTGTTAAGTCCGCCTTGTAGTCCGATACCTGAGCATCGACATAGCTATTGACAAAAGCCTGAATACTGTCTTTAGAGAAGTCATTCGAGGGCTGTAAAGACACTCGCAACGTCATAGCCTTCACGAGGCTATCTCTTAGCGCTATGTAGCTTTTGTCCTCTATTTGAGGATAGAGGATATCCACATGCACCCAGCAATTGGGGATCGTCGCTTCTTCCTCCTTAGGCCAGTTCTCAAGTACAAAAGGATCGGTATACTCAGCAAAGGCACTTATCCTCTGCCAAGTAATATACTCGTTGAGATGACTCTGTTGTCCCTTCTTATTACATCCTACCAGTCCCATCCCTAGGACTATGGATAGTAGTGCAAGTACTCCGATCCTTTTCATACGCTTAGTTAGCCATTTCTGCTATAAACTTCACACGAATGAGCCTAATCTCATCCTCCTCGTATACCTCCAGTTCGCCCATCGCAGTCTCAATATCGTCGGTCGTGGAGTGCTTGAAGTAGTCGAAAATCTCTTCTACAGCTTCCTCCTCCATTACGTCACTGATAAAGTAATTAATATTTATCTTCGTGCCGCTATAGACGATAGCTTCAAGCTCAGAAAGTAGCTCGCCGAAGTCTAAGTCGTGGGTATTGGCGATGTCCTCAAGCGATACCTTACGATCGATAAGCTGTACGATAGACACCTTGAGCTTAGACTTATTTGGTACGGTCTTTATTCTGATATCCTCGGGACGCTCAATCTCATTTTCCCTTACATATTCGCTTATAACCTCAAGGAATGGCTTTCCAAACTTCTTTGCCTTGCTCAATCCTACACCCGAGATATTCTGTAGCTCGTTTTCATTGATAGGATAGAAAGTAGCCATATCCTGCATACTCGCATCTTGGAATATGACATAAGGTGGCAGGTCTAGCTGCTTTGCCAGCTTCTTTCTTAGATCCTTAAGGATTGAAAACAGCTGTGGGTCTGCTATTCCAGAACCACCCCCTGCATTACCCTTTGCCTCATCGACTATCTCTTCGTCATCCTCTATATGTATCTTGAATGTCTTAGGCGTCTTCAAAAAAGCTTTCCCTTGCTTAGTAAGCTTAAGTACCCCAAAGCGCTCTATATCCTTCTCCATGTACCCCTCTATGAGCGCCTGTCGGATGATTGTCTCCAGCACATCTTTTTCTACTTCAGCACAGCTTCCAAATTCTTCCAGCTCATTATGCTTGTAGTTCTCAATATCAGCAGTCTGCTTACCTTGGACAAAGTTGATGATATACTCCGTCTTAAATTCCTCCTTCAGCTCCTTTACAGTCTGAAGTATTGATACTAATTCCTCTTTTGCTTCCACCGTCTTTCTATTACTCAAACAGTTATCGCAGTTATGACAATTATCTTCTTCGTACTTCTCTCCGAAATAGTGCAATAAGTACTTGCGTCTACAGATGGGCGAACTCGCATATCCTGATATCTCATCAAGTAGCTGACGCCCAACCTCTCGCTCATTATTACTCTTATTCTTACTTTGCAGTAGCTTACTCATCTTTAGGACATCCTCCTGTGTGTAGTAAGCTATGCACTTCCCTTCTCCTCCATCCCTTCCAGCTCTGCCAGTTTCCTGATAGTAGCTTTCCAGACTCTTGGGGATATCGTAGTGAATCACGTAGCGGACATCTGGCTTGTCAATTCCCATCCCAAAGGCGATGGTTGCTACTATCACATCAATATCCTCACTAATAAATGAATCCTGAGCCTGATCCCGCACACAACTCTCCATCCCCGCATGGTAAGCCATTGCCTTGATACCGTTTGCACGGAGTACCTCGGCAAATAGCTCCACCTTATTTCGGCTCATGCAGTACACGATACCAGTTTTATTAGGATTGCTCTTAATAAACTTGATGATATCCTTGTCTATATTCTCGTTCTTTTGTCGCACCTCATAGTAGAGGTTGGGTCGGTTGAAAGAACTCATGAATATATTAGGCTCTACCATACATAAGCTCTTGATGATATCATCTTGTACAACTGGAGTAGCCGTAGCAGTAAGTGCGATAATAGGACGCACCATAATCTCCTCTACAATCTCCCTTATCCTCCTGTACTCAGGGCGGAAATCGTGTCCCCACTCCGAGATACAATGAGCCTCATCAACTGCGTAAAAAGAGACCTGTATCTCCCTGAGTAGCTCCACATTTTCGGGCTTTGTCAGGCTTTCAGGAGCCACATATAGCATCTTTGTCACACCCTCACGAAGGTCGTCATGCACCCTATCGAGCTGCGTCTTGGTAAGAGACGAATTCATAAAGTGCACAATACTCTCATCACTGGCATTAGCACGGAGGGCATCAACCTGGTTTTTCATCAATGCTATAAGTGGCGAGATGATTACGGCTGTACCCTCGCTCACCAATGCTGGCAACTGATAGCAAAGCGACTTGCCACCACCTGTTGGCATCAAGACGAACGTATCCTTACCATCCAATATGCTATTGATGATATCCAGTTGTTGATCCTTGAAGGTATCAAAGCCAAAGAATAGCTTCAGTACCTCAAATATTTTCTCCTTCCGTTTTGTATCCATTGATGCAGGTCTTATATTTATTTGTACCCAATAGTTGAAGCCACAGTGGCTTCAACAGCTTAAAGGTACCAAAATATATACAGATATGCTATAACGAGGCATAATTTAAGGCTAGCCAATCAAATTAAGCCTCACATCCTTGACCCTCAAGTGCTTTTCAGCAAAGGCTTTAGTCACACGTACTATCTTCTTATGAGACGAAGGAGCTTCATACATCACTTCTCGCATAATTTCCTCAAAGATAGATCGTAGACCCCTAGCTCCAGTTTTGAGTTCCAATGCCTTAGCTACAATGAGGTCGTACACCTCATCATCCACCCTTAGCTCTACATCTTCCAGCTCCATAAGTTTCTTGTACTGCTTAGCGATGGCATTATTTGGCTCAGTAAGGATAGCCCTAAGCGCTTTGCTATCAAGTGGAGTAAGATACGTGAGCACTGGTACACGCCCAATCAACTCTGGGATAAGACCAAACGAACGTAAGTCTGATGGCACTACATACTTCAAGAGACTATCCCCTTCCTCTACATTGGCATGGCGAAGCTCATTGGCATAGCCTACAGTACGTGTATTAAGGCGCTTGGCAATCTTTTTCTCCAGACCATCAAAGGCTCCACCGCAGATAAATAGGATATTCTCCGTATTGACAACTATCATCTTCTGCTCAGGATGCTTGCGCCCGCCCTGGGGTGGGACATTGACATCTGTCCCTTCTAGGAGTTTGAGCATACCCTGTTGAACACCCTCACCACCTACGTCTCTGGTGATGCTTGGGTTGTCTGCCTTACGAGCTATTTTATCTATCTCATCGATAAAGACAATACCCCTCTCGGCTGCAGCTACATCATAGTCCGCAACCTGTAGTAGTCGAGAGAGAATACTCTCAACATCCTCACCCACATAGCCCGCTTGGGTAAAGACCGTTGCATCCACAATCGTAAATGGCACATTGAGCATGTGGGCAATCGTGCGAGCGAGAAGCGTTTTACCAGTTCCAGTAGGTCCCACTACCATAATATTGCTCTTCTCTAGCTCTACATCGTCCTCCTCTTGTATCCCCTTACTCCTTTGTTGGTCTCTGTATATCAACCTCTTGTAATGATTGTATACAGCTACAGCGAGGGTCTTTTTTGCATCGTCCTGACCGATAACATACTGGTCTAAGTAGGCCACAATCTCCTTTGGCTTGGGGAGCTCAGCAATGCTTGGCAACTCAAACTTCCCCCGCTCCATATCCATGTTTTTAGCACGTTCCACAGCATTGTGCACAGTGGTAGCGCATTCATCACACAGATTTCCCACAGGTCCAGGTACGAGATAATCCACAAGACTTGCTGGTCTTCCACATATATCGCACCTTTCCTCGTGTCCCTCTCCCTCTCTTCTACTTCTCTTCGCCATTCCTCTTGTCTCCGATCAATCCCTCTCTGTATCCCTTACAAGTACCTTGTCTACCGCACCGTAAGCAACAGCTTCATCCGCAGTCATCCAGTAATCACGGTCACTATCTCTTTCTATCTCCTCAAGGCTCTTGCCCGTATGCTTACTGAGAATATCGTAGAGCTCTTTTTTTACCTTGATAATCTCCTTTACTGTAATTTCCATATCGGAGGCTTGCCCCTGAGCACCGCCCAATGGTTGGTGAATCATTACACGTGAGTGAGGAAGGGCATAGCGCTTGCCTTGGGCTCCTGCCACAAGGAGTACTGCGCCCATACTAGCAGCCATACCAGTACAGATAGTACTAACATCACAACTAATATACTGCATTGTGTCATAAATACCATACCCGGCATAAACAGAACCACCAGGACTATTAATATAAAGAGAAATATCCTTGCCTGGATCACTAGTCTCTAAGAAAAGGAGCTGTGCCTGTACCACATTGGCCACATAATCATTGATGCCTGAGCCCAGAAAGATAATCCTATCCATCATAAGGCGGCTGAATACGTCCATTTGGGCCACATTAAGCTGGCGCTCCTCTATAATCGTTGGAGAGATATATCCCTCTGCACTTGAATTAATCATCTTGGTGTAGTCGCTAACTACTCCAGAACTAATCCCGAGGTGTTTATGAGCATATAACTCAAACTCCCTCCCTATCATCTTGTCATTCATCATATATATATATATCTGTAAACAGTATTCTACATTGAGCTACCGCAAAACCGTAGCGAATATACCCATTATTCCCCCAAAGAGCATACAAATATACCACGATAATTCAATTTACCACATCCCCTAGCGCCCACTGATATTTCTTGGTGGGTACCTTTATGTACTAAGGCTCGTCTTCCCTCTTTTTTTTCTGTAGTCAGCTACCCCTCGCCTTCAGGAATAGTGAGATGTAACTTATTCTATTGCTATTAGTTACAGTAAATAGCACCTAGATTCCGCAAAGTATGCGTTAGCCCCTGATTATTAGTAGGTGGCGCTATTGATAATTAAAGCCCTGTATTCAAGGAGAATACAGGGCTTATGTCCAGATTTTTTTGTATCTTTATGTTCGTATAGATATTACAAAAAATTATAGAGGACTTGTTATGGCAAAGGTACAATTTATTAGCACAAATCGCAAGACTGCAATCGGGGGAGCTCAATTTTTCATCTCATATTGGGAGAAAATAGGCATGTCGGGACTGATTAACAAGCAGTTAGGAAAGTATAGTCGGATTA
>NZ_KB904275.1 GCF_000379925.1 Porphyromonas levii DSM 23370
TTGGAAAGAGATCGTCCGAATAATGTCCACCCAAAAAGCAGTTACGACGGAAGCCACCAACATGCTAGGGGAAAAGGTGGTACTCCGAATTTGTAGCGACCCACCACCAAACGCCAGAAAAATCTACCAAGCCCTAAACTATAAAACCCACCCATTTAGAAAAATCAAAATTTGTAGTACACAGTAACTCTTCAAAAAAAAGACAACAACACTAATAACAGTCACTTACACTCCGACAGGGGTCAAACTTGGGTTAATAAATTGTGGATCAAAACTGGATTTACGGTCACGCGGAGTAGAGACAGTTACCTCGCCTAAGGGAGTCTGGACCTGTTTCTGCATTTTTCCGTTACGGCGGTTACCCATCTGCCGCTCTGCTTCTGTGAGATGGGCATCCATCTCACCTTCCAGCGCTGCATTCAGGATACTCTCCAATAAGGGTGCAAAAGCACCATCTTTACCTAACAAAGGCTTGCCAGCTTTTAGCTGTTCAATGACTTTGTTCTTAATACTTTCAAAAGTAAATTCTTCTTTCATAAAAAAACTGTGTTAGCAAAGTTAATTGTTTTTTCTTTACTGACACAGTTTAAATTACATCCTCAATTTGTAAATTTCTGGATACTGTCCGACAAAAAATATTTTATTCTTTTTGTTAAAGTAATTCTATTTCTTGCTCAGCAAACCAACCTTTGTTTATGGCTTGATTTCTAACTTTATTGGGCTCACTTGTATACATGACTATTGCAAGCGATTCTTTTGCACGTGTGCATGTCACATAAAACAACCTTAGTGTCCTGTCAATCGATGACTCTTCCCCTGCTTCAATGTGCTTAATGTCTGTCTCAGTTAGTTCTTTCACGCTAAATAACTTATCATAACTAAATATAAAGCCTTTTGCCTCAGAATCATCAATTATGACCATAACCCTTTCAAACTCTAGGCCTTTCACGCCTTGATGTGTATCAAAACGTGTACGTTGATTCACATAATCATCATATTTTCTAACCATACTGATTGGTAAATCCATAACCTTAACCCATGCCTGCAAATCCTCCTCCATTTCATCATTAATTTCATCAGGTGTAAGTTCACACGCTTGTCTTATAACCTCTGGAATAGTCAGTAGTTGAGAGTCTCGCACGGCTTTAACAACCTCTCGGATTGAATGATCATCATTAACTTTTTTAGCGACTGTACCCGTTTCTTCTCTGCAACGTAAGTAGAGTCCGTATGATTTCTCAATATTTTTTTTGCTAAGTAATGGTGAATTCGACTTTAATATTTCAAGAGCGATTCGACCATCCTCCTTTATGGAATCTGCTATAGGCAAAATCTCTTTTGTGAAGAAATCCAATTCTGATACAGTACCCTGCAAAAAAGTCATTTGATACTTGGTCACTTTGGACAATGGTCCAAAAAACTGTTCAAATCCCAATCTCCTTGCAGCCATCATATGTTCCAAAGTTAGTATTTTGACATTTGTATTTGCCTCAACCCATTTTGCATCTTTAGCAAGTTCACACATCTTCTTCATAACTGTCTGTTCAACCTCATCCTTATTTATTCCATTACCTTGTTGAACAACAAACAGTCGAGCAAATCCTTCAATAGCATCTTCCCGTGAGACCTGTTCTGCATGAAAGTCTATATCTTTACCAATTGCATTTGCTAACTTGACAATTCGTTTAGCACTGCGATAGTTCATCTTTTTGACTGGCTGTTCCCACTCTATAGGAATAATACTCACCATATCCTTCTTCCCATCAGTATAGATTCGCTGCTTTTGGTCACCAAGAAGTCCGAGGGTAAATGTTTCTCCGAAATTCTTTTGAATACTAAAGAAAGCATCCACAAGTTCTTTTTTTGTGTCTTGACTCTCATCGATTAGAAAAATTGGATATCGCTGTGCTATAATTCGCTGGAGCATCAAACTATTCATAATCATTTGAGCAGAAATATTAATTACATCCGCATGATTAAGTGCGTTATATTCAGGATTACTTCCATTGGGATTGTACACAAACTTTTCTATAGTCTCTGCTCGTTCCAACCGATCTTTCAGGTAATTCATTTTTTCAAAATTAGTACGATATGTTTTGGTCGTCTTATTTCTGGCAGAGTCCAACTTCTCACCGATTATACGTATATCGTCTCGAAGATACTGGCAATAAAGTTGCTTTATGTCATTTTGATAATACTTGATAACATCCCACACAAAGCTATGAATAGTGGATATATGAAAAACCGGGCTGTAATCTAATCGATTGATAATCTCATCGGTAGCAGCATTCGTATATGTAATTACAGCCACATTTTTGCCTCGCAACATCAAATCTTGTCCAATCTTGTCGCGTATCTTCTTTAAAAGAAGAACCAAAGAATATGTCTTTCCTGAACCAGCACCAGCAAAGAGAAAGAAACTTTTGCGGGGTGTTGCCAGTATACATTTTTCTAAAGTCTCATCAACCTGTGAATCGATATTATTATTTGGCATAATTTATCCTTTTAAATCCAAACATCTTTTCAACCATTCCAAACCTTCTTGGATGTATGCAGGAGCACTTATTTCACAAAAATCCTCCTTATACAATAGGGAGTTTGCAAAATCTGCTTTTTGGAAACCACCTTTACGTTCTAGCTTCTTAAAAATTGATTCCTGTAAATCCTGAGGAGAATTATTTTTCTTTAATAGATTAGCGATTGTAGTAATAGCACCCATCTTCTTTAATCCATCTTGCCTGAACAGTTCCAGATTGGAAAAGATCAGAGCATCCTCAAATGTATAGGGGCATATTTCGGTATATTCGTCCTTCTCTTTAGTCCACTTTACCATTACTGGGATCTGAAAGGCAATTCTAACATTATCTATTGTCTTACCATTCCCATCAAGAGCAATAAGATCATCAATCAGTTCCTTACCTCGCAGCCAATACTGTATCGATGGATTTCCTGTCTTATAGCCTTTCCCTTTGGCTGTAATTTTTGGTTTTTGTTTTTCTTTTCCATCCTCTTCAATGGTTTCAGAAGCATCAATGTCTGTAACTATTAAAGTAGGAATTCCTAACTTGTTTATCAGACTAGAAAAACTATGGGCATGACGACCATTTACTTCAATAATAGAAATGTAATACGAATCAAGTCCAAATTTGGTAAGGAAACTTGGAACTAGGATTTTTTCTGCTGGCCCTTCAACAAATATCACAGCATCAGCAAAGAATATATCACAATGTGTCAAACGGATATACCTTGTCACAAATTGCTTAGTTTCGTCACCAGAGCCAAATGTACCTGACAGATTAATAACATTCGAAACAGGAATATTATTACCTGCATCCAATACTCGTCTGAAGTAACGCATACAGTTTAAATCAAGTTCATTGATAACATGATTAGAGTGCGTACTCAGTACAAGCTGAGTGTTGAGCCATGAGTTATCCCTGATAATTTTGTTGTTACATAGAGCTTCGAACGCCTTTTTTACAAACACTTGCTGTGCTTGTGCATGAAGATGCGCTTCTGGCTCTTCCACAAACACCAAGTGAATCGGTTCTATATTCTTGTCCTCACTTAAAGTCTTTAACCATTTTTCTCTGAAATCAATCAACTTCAAATAAATGGAGATTAGGTTTCGATAACCTAGTCCATTATATTTCTCAGGCAAGGCAAATTCGGACATTCCTTGAATAGCAAATTGCACAGCAGAATCGTGCTTGATGGCCTCCTCTATTTGAATCTTACTACATATCTTAATCTCAGGGTTTAGAAATCCTGGATAGTTAATGTTCCCCAGTTCTTTAACTGGATTTTCAAAGGCCTTGGTCTGTTTTGTATTGTATATTTCATTTGCTTTTGCAATTCCGCTAACAAGCCCTAAATCACAAGGCGCTAAAACCTCTTCCTCTGGATTTAAACTTGAATAATACTTTTGGAATTGTCTTGACAAGGTATCTATCTCGTTATCCGATTGTCCTTCTGGATCTGAGAAATCTCGTGAAGCCAAAATGACGTCCACCTTTATTAGTTCATCCAGAGGATTCTTATCAAGAGCATTATCAGGAGTAGACTGAACTTTATCCTCTTCAGCTGGCTCTATAGATGGATCAATGATATAGTATTTTACATCGAAGTAGTCTCTGAGATTTGAGCCTTTACCTAAGAAATCGCAAAGATTCCTTGGAAACAAATCTGGAGAAAATGCCTCCTTCCATTCTTCAGTTGCTTGTAGGGCAATCGCTTTCCCTTTGGATTCTTTGTAGTCTGAATATAACTTAGTTATATCCTTAGGAACATATTGTCCACGGACACCAATTTTTTTGCCATCCCATTTGCTAAGAGATGGAATCAGGTGATTGACTCTGTATTGTTCTCCATCAGCAACATCAATCCAAATATCCATTGACGGAACAATACTATCCCATTTATGTGGATTCAACAATTCCTCATCTACAAGATCTTTAGCCAACCATTGGTCACCAAGGGTATCAATCAATGCCCAATTGGTAGCTGTGAACTCCTTCAGGGTAAACTTCTCTTTGTTTTTCAAAAACCACACAATAGCACTTATAGCAGAAGTCTTTCCACTATTATTTGCGCCAATAAATACAGTTTCCTTCTCACCGAAGTCTATATGACAATTCTTTAGTTTGCGGAAATTTCTGATATGGACTGAATGTATCTTCATATTTTCTATCTAAAATCTATCATTTAGGTTCAAATGATAGGCATTCAATAGCCTAATGAATTATGAAATGCTGTAGGTTACGATTTAGCGACCTATCTTCAACAGTGATATACAAGGCCTTACATAACTCGAATAACCTATTGCAAATATAAGGATATATCGTGAGAAAAACGAGTTTTCTCCAAATTATTTTCATAAAGCCGTCCGTTGGGGATGCTTTTTGTTTTCCGTGTATTCTATTCTTATGATAAAATACAGTCTCCGAAGACTGCGTTTTCTGTTTTCGCCCCGCTTCTCTGTCTGCACATCCTCCACTTATGTCCGTGTATCATGTCGGAATCGGTTGTTCGTTGTCAGCGGCAAAGGTAGTTCCGGGCTTTCACGGACAAAAAAGGTCGTTGCGGCAAGCCGTTTAGACGACAATCTCCACACTTCCATTTCATTGCAGGTAGTATTCTCGTCGTAAAACCTTGTTTGTCCTAAGCCCTACCTTTTTACGCCCCTGAAACGAAAACGACCGACCCGACGGAAAAACGCATAAAAAAATGTCGGATATGCGAGAAGCAGGGAAAAAGAAAAAGTTGAAACTCAACTCCCTCACCTATGGAATCCGCATAAAATCAAAAATAACCGTTCAAGAAGAACAGATGGAGTAAAGCGGTCGGCAGATTTTCCAACCGCTCCTTTTCTTTCATAAACTTCGGGCGGACAAAGAATGGAGCAAAGAAACCCCAAAGAAAAACACCTCGTTACTTTTGACAGTGAGTTGATACGGCTCAAAAGTAACAAAAAGCCACTGCAAAATGGCTCATAACAATTTCTTGAACTTAATCTCCGCTAATCTGTTGATTTCATCCTTGTAGGTTTCAAGATGGTGCAGGATGATGTTCTCCACATAGATACCGATGGTCATATCTCTATTCCTCATAGACATGACTATCTCCGCCAATGTGTCTTGCAACTCTTTGGCTATATAGATGGTCTTGCGATTTTTCAAGGTGTTGCGACAGATGAAAAGCGACTCATAATCCCCCTTGTCGGACTTTCGCCTTTCTCTTCTTTGGTGTATTGAAAAATCCTTTGACATTGGCTCGTCATTTGGACGTTCCGATTCGACACTCTGCTCTTCAGATTGAGAGCGTTTTATCTCACTCTCTTTTCTTTTCATGGGAATACCTTGTGAAATAAGTTCTCGGATGGCAACGGGATCAACCTTACCGTTCTGGTTCTCTGTCATACTTTTTTGATTTTTATTGTCATTATACAATTCACTTTCATTTCGTTGCCGATATATTTACCGATGAAGATGAATACATCCGCTATCGAAGATATGCCCGATAATAGGATAGTACCAGCAGGGCTACATCCTTTCGTTCATACCCTTTCTGTGGAGATGTTTATTAGTGTCCATCAATACAATCGTTCGATTGTATCAGCTTTCGCACATTCCCACGTTCGAGTGAAAGAATCAAGGATATGCTCTTTGATATACACCCTCGCTCATATCGCTCATCGAAACGTGATATTATCGAAGACACATACCATTACCGACATATTCGACAGTGCAAATATATGGCTTGGGGATGCTGTAATCAGCGTGATTTTCTTTAGTGCGTACTTGTGGCTTCGATTTGGATAGTTGTGGCTTCGTCTCTCTTAATGACTTTGGGGACAAGAGGTCGTAACTTTGCAGCAAGAGATAAGTCGGTATTTCATGGCTTTGAAAACATACATTTCGAGAAGATAAAGCACCGCCTTTCGAGGCGAATTTATTTGCGTCGGAGCAAATAGCAAGATATGTCTTGCGTTACCCGAAATTATTTCGGTAACTCAAAACCCTTGCTCTTGGCAGAGGGCGGAACACCTCCGAAGTCGGCGTTCTTGAATGGAAGTTTTCGTTGTCTTGACAGGCTGTTTTATCGCAAACGCTCTCCAATGGAATTGGCACGTTCTGTTTCTAGAAGAGAGAATTACAAACCATTAAAATCCAAAGTAATGACAAAGAGAAATGTGGGACGACCTCCCAAGAATGAACGAGCCAGCCATTGTTGTATGGTTCGATTTACGGACACCGAGTTTGCTCGTTTCCTGACGCTGTTCGAGCAATCGGGGCTTCAAAATAAAGCCTCTTTCATCAAGGCAAGGGTCTTTAACGAGACTTTTCGGGTGATAAAAGTAGATCGTTCGTTGCTCGATTATTACCAGAAACTGACGACTTTGTACGGACAATTTCGCAGCGTGGGGGTGAATTATAACCAGACTGTGGTCGCTCTGAAGAGCAATTTCACCGAGAAAAAAGCCTTTGCGATGCTCTCCAAGTTGGAGAAAATGACACTCGAATTGGCGGTTATCGGAGGGGAAATCGTACAACTTACTCGTGAGTTTCAGGAGAAATGGCAACATCGGCAATAGCCTTTTACTGTGTATTGTTATTCCTCAATGAAAGAAAATCAAGCTTCCCGAAATGAGAGGGAAGCCTGATTAATCTTTTGAATGCAATTACCGTTTCTTGAACTTGCCACCTTTCAGGTCGCTCTCCACCATACGCTTATTGAGTTTCTCACGGAGTTCATCAAGGAAATAGGTGCGGCTGTCATCTTTGCGGCGTTTCATGTTCATATATACGTTGTAGCAGTTCTTAATTTCCACACCGAAGATTTCAGAAAGGGTGTCTGCCAACTCCTCTACACCTATTTCTCCGTTGTTGATACAGTCGCAGGTGTCGAGAGCATAAAGGAGTTCAACTAAATCTGTTGCTTTGCCTGTCCAACAGAGTTTCTTGGCGGGTTTGACGGGCAAAGCAGGAAGAAGTCCCTGCATTCGCATCTTCACTAATTCCAGCTCCGTGTCAATGACAAAGAGCAGTTTCTTTACATTTTTTCCCCTCTCCGTCCATTGAATCCCCCTTTTGCAAGGGTTGCAGGCAAAAGCGTGTGTAACGGAGGGTACGAAACAATGAAACTGAATCTCCTTCTGCATCACATAGGGCAATAATCCTCAGAATAAAGTTGTCTGACGCTTTTTGTATTTGTCCTTTTGTAGAGCATAAAGAGATTATTGTCTTAAAGTCTTCCGTTTGAGTAAGTCTTAGCATAATCATATCTTTTATGTTCAACATTGTAGATTCTCTGTTGTGAGATGTGATTTATGACGTATTTCCCTATGAATTTGAATGGCAAAGAACAGTGTCATCAAAGTTGCAAAGATGTCGGCTACTGGCTGTGCATAAAGCACTCCGTTCAATCCCCAATATGATGGGAGCAGCAATATTACAGGAATAAAGAAGAGTCCTTGTCGTCCAATATTGAGCAAAAGGCTCTGTCTTGCTCTTCCGATTGCCATATATAGTGTGGAATACACAAACTGGAAGCCGAAAGTGAAAAACATTAGCGTATTGGCTCTAAGGGCAGTTCGTGCAATTTTTTGCATTGTTTCATCTTTGCCGAAACAACTGATGACAGGAGAGGTAAATCCCATTATGAGTATGCTCCAAAGCACACAAAACGAGGTAGTGAGTATCAGGGAATAGCGCACCGCTTCCTTTAATCGTTGGAAATTGCCCGCTCCGTAGTTATAGCCTGCCATCGGTTGCAGTCCTTTGACAAATCCGAAGACCACGTTTGTTCCCAATGTAACGATTTTCAAGACGATACCCACAGCCGCGACAGCCTCTGCACCATATTTCACGGCAGCTCTCTGCAACAGACTGATAGAAAGGGTTTGGAGCAATTGCAGAAAGAGCATCGAGATGCCTATCTTGATGATGTCCGCATACATTCTTATCGTGGGAGCGAACAGGGCAAACGATACTTTTACCTCCGCTTTCGTAAGGAAACGGAGGTAAATGGCTGTCGTGATGATTCTTGAAAGAATGGTTGCCCATGCCGCCCCTTCCACGCCCCAATTGAAGGTGTAGATCAACAAGGGGTCTAATGCAACATTGACGACAGAGCCGATAATCATTGCTGACGCAGATGTCTTCGATGCACCTTGTGAAACAATGATATTGGACATCGATACATTCAACGCCCCTATGACACAACTGACGATGAAGAGTCTGCCGTATGCTTCTGCCAAGTGCATCATTCCCTCGTTTGCTCCCATAAAAAGTAGAATGTCCGGCAGAAACGCGTTGCACACAAAGGCAATGAGAGCAGCCAATATCACAGAAGTAATCACCGATACGGAAGCGACCTGACCGGCCTTGACAATCTGCTTCGCCCCCAACAAGCGGGATATATACACTCCGCCTCCGACACCGAACATCAATCCTATCCCGAGAAACAACAGCGACAGAGGGAAAACGACCGATACGGCGGCAACGGGAAGAGTTCCCAGACGTGCGACCCAAAACGTATCTACCACATTGTATATTGCCATCACCAGCATTGCGATGACAATAGGAAGCCCCAACTTTGTCAGGGCTTTCATCATACTTCCTTCTTGCAGAATATTCGCGGCGTTGTTCATCCTTGTAATCCGTATCTTATCAAGTGAATAAAGTTCGCTGCAAAGGTACGGTGGGATACAGGCTGTCGCAATAGACGGACAACGGTGATAATAGCACTATTCGTGGTAAGTTCTCCTGAAAAGCGTGGGGGAAACACCTGTGACTTTGGTAAACAGTCGTGTGAAGTAGGAGTAATCGCCAAAGCCCAGACTATGCGCAATCTCCTTGACGGAGGCTTTCGTATAGACTAATTGACGTTTAGCCTGCAAAATAATCTCGTCTTGGATATGGTGGCTCACGCTTGTCCCCAGAACGGCATTTACCGCCTCATTCAGGTAGGCAACGGTAATGTTCAGCCGTCCGGCATAGAACGATGATGAACGGTTGCTTCGGATATTACTTTCCAGCAAATCCCGAAATTCCCATACGATTTCCTTATATCTACTTATATTGCCCTGCTGTTTAGATTGAGCCTCTGTCGCACCTGCAATATCCATTACAACCAACCCCACTATTACGGTTGTTAATCGTTGAACTATCGGTTTTGAAAATGAATTTTCTGTGCAACTAAGTCTGCGAGCAAGAATTGATAATAACTGTTTCAGTTCAGATATATCAGATAATCGAATTTCTTGGCGAACATATCGCTCCAATATCCGTTTTTCCTCCTTGTTTACCAATACCGAGTCAATAGTAAGGAAGTTTGCAGAAAGATTGTAAGCATCAATGATGCGATGTACCTGTCCCGGACGAATGATTGCCAGACTTTCTTTCCCGAAAATGTATTCCTCGAAATCAATATTCAGACGGCATTGCCCATCCTCTATGAAGCCGAAGAAATAATAGTCGTCAGTATGGGAAAAGGCATATCTTTCCGAAGATGCCGATGTTTGGGAGACGACCGTCTTCAGATATACTCCTAAATCGGAGAGTTGTGAACTTCTATGGATGGGTAATCGGGACATGTCTTAAATGTTTTCTATCAATATTTCCCGAATAAACTCCCAAGCCTCCTCTATACAATAGGATATTCCCGGACGGATGATAGCGTACATATCGGTGATAAACTCATTGTCTTTCAACTTGGTTTCCATATTGGCAAGGAACTGTTTGCGTGTGGGAGGCAGATCCACTACAAATGCCATATATTGACGATAGCACTCCAATATTTTTGTTGCATTCGTATCATTATTCTTCATCGCCCAATAGAGATCGAAGAGGTCGCGTCCCTTACGGCGTTGATACAATGCCCGAAGTTTTGTTCCGAGTAGTTCTTCCAGCTCATAGCAAGTTAAATCACATTTTCCTGTAAACCATGAATTGGTTACCTGAAAAGGAATCTGTTTCAGTCCCAACACACTGAAATGCTCACGGGTGTTGATTTCTATTTTCAGCCGCAGGTCGATGACCGGAGGAAACTCCGATTCAAAGCGATAAATGACCGTATTGTTATGGATATGCTGCTTGACTGTCCGTTTTGTTCCCAAGAATACGAGCCGTTCACGTATTTCCTTCAATATCGGGTTAATCGGAGCCGGCTTTATCTGTACCAAGTCAATGTCTTCCGAATAGCGTACCTGTGGTTGTATGTAGAGCTTGTGCAGAGCCGTGCCGCCACGAAACGCCAAGGTCTCTCTGGTGAGTGGCGAGGAGAACATTTCCACCAGTGTACGACTGATAACCAAATCTTGTTCCACTTGTGCTTCGTTTGTCCAAGGGGCTACGGATTTCCATTCAAGGATATATCGTTGAGGTATCATAATATGTCTGTTTCTATTTCATCGTTTGCAATCACTTTCCATTTTTCATCCAATGTGCCACGCTTCTCTGCCGAAAGGGAAAGATATTGGGGATATACAGTCCGCTTGGCAAGGATGGAAGACAAGCCCTTTGTCAGGTCTGCTTTTCCCAGCAATCTCTCAAAGATGTAGCCCAAACGCTGTATGATAGCCGTAGGGTAATAGATTGCAGTATGACGCAAAGAAGATTTGCTGATACATTCAGACAATTCGTCAATAATACCGACAACCCGTGCCAATCCGAAAGTGCGTTGGTTTTCCACAAGGTCGAGCATTGTCGCTTCCGGAGTGGACACATTCACATATCCCGTTCGAGTCTTCATCTGTGTAATACAAGAGTTATTCCACTCTTTCTTTATGTTGAAAGCAATATGCAACCTGTCATTCTCAATGCTTCTAACAGGAGGCATACCTATAGTAACAAAAAAACGCATCGGTTGCTGATGGGCTGCCCCGTGAAGTGCGGCAGCCGATAGAAGCGAGATGTAATAGTCTCGTCCTATGTATTTCATCAAATCATCGACATACATAAGAGGCGGAACGTTTTTTTGCAGAGAAAACTCCGGAGTAATAATCACATAAAAGCCTCGTCTGACAAGTACAATCTCTCCATTACTTGCCAAACGGGATAAGGATACCTGTGCGATTTTTCTGCCATATCCGCTTTGTTGCATCACCTCTTCAATGGAAAACGAAATTCGCCCCACCGACAAGACCTGCCTGATAAAAGCACCGTAAGAGAATCCTTTTTCTGTCATTGCCTTATTCTTTAATAGTAGCTATTATGATTACTATTTGCAAAGATAGACTATTCAAAAGAAAAGCCCAAAGATTTGAGTAAGAAAATAACTTCAACTGTCTTTTACATTTAACTACACCATACATCCTTGTAATAATACACAAATAAAATTGGATTTGTTTTCTTCTCCGAAAGCCTGCCAATTATCCACCTTCGCAAGTTCTTTGCTTGTGGCGTGGCAATACGAAACGACAGCATCGCTATCATTTCGATACTGTACAAATCAATAAATCCCCGTTCGAAGCGGATTGTCCTCATCGCTTCCGTCTCCATCAAAAGCCCTTCTCTGAATATCGCTCTGATTTGTGCGTTCACCGTGCCGGAGAATGCCCCGAGCAGGTCGGCTATCTCACAAGACGACATCCAAACGGGAACTGACGGGATGTGTACTTTTCCCTTCTCATCGATGGTTATAATTTCTCTTTTCATAGTTATTTAGTATTCATTGTTCTTTCTTCTTTCAATCAGCCTGTCCATATCCTCCGCTATCTTCTTCTCCGAAATCTTCGCATAGGTCTGCGTGCTGGTGATGGAGGCGTGTCCCATCATCTTGGCAATGCTCTCCGTGCAAATCCCATCTGAAATCAAGAACGAGCCGAAGCTATGCCTTGCTTGATGATAGGACAGGTTCTCCTTGCGTCCGATGATGACGCCCAGTTCGTGTATCTCAAACCACATCATATCCCTGCTCGGCAGCGGAAAGACGGGTTGTGTGTCATCGGTCGTGTTGTACAGATTGATAATCTGCTCGGCTATCGGATGCAGGGGAATGAATGACTCTACCTTTGTCTTCCTGCGGTTAATCCGTATATAACTCCTTCCTTCGGCAGTCTTTCCTATGTGGTGCGGATAAAGCAATTGTGTATCGACATAGGCAAGTCCCGTAAAACAGGAGAAGATAAAAGTCCGTCGAGCCAATTCTTTCAAAGGGTCATTCTTTGGCAATTTGAGTTCCAATAACTGTTTCAGCTCCGCTTTGCTGATGTGCATCCGCTTGGAGGGAGGCTTTTTCTCATACTCGACTTCCTCCAACGGATTGGCTCGAATGATTTCATGGTCAACGGCAAGGTAAACCAATCGGTTCAGCCAGCAAAGGCAATGGTTGGTCTGAGATGCTCCGAAGTTCTTGTATCGCTTCAGGTAAACCTTGTATTCCCGTCCGAATTCCTCGGTGATGTCCGAAAAGGCAATGTCCGTCTTGCCTTTCGAGTCCAAGAACTCACGGATATAGCTCTGATAGTATCTTGAACTTCTGTATGTGGAGTTTGAACCGATTTCCTTGGCTCTTACTGCAAGGCGTTCCCGCTCCCTTTCTCCCATTTTGAGCAGATGGGTGGGAACAATCACATGACCTGCAATTTTGTTTTTCAGCAGTTCGGCACTGACCACACCCTGCTCTTTGAGCATATCGTCATAGAGCCGTTCCACATGCTTGCGGAACTCTTTCAGGCGGTTGTTCGTCCGCATGTCCGATGTCTCCGCCTTTTTAGCATCCCACTGTTTGGGATTGCAGGAGATACCGGTGGTTATCGTCGTGCTTTTCCCGTCGATGGAGATTCGGCAGAGTACGGAAGTTGTACCATCCACACGTACCTTGTTGCGATTGATATAGAGTAGTAAAGAGAATGTGCTGCGCATAATTATTTCATTATTTTTGACTTTCACTCTGTTTTCTATATGTCTGTGTGTTTATAATACGAGTTTGAGGTCTTTTGTCGCTTCGATATATTTGTCCATATCCTCGAAGAGTTTCTTGGGAGTTACCTTCGCATATCTCTGAGTAGTTTGCAGGTTCGAATGTCCCAGCATCTTGCAGATGGTCTCTATGGGTACTCCTGCTTCCAGCGTAATCAACGAAGCGAAGGAATGCCTGCCGGCATGGTAGGTCAGGTCTTCCTTGATGTCGGCAAGAACCGCAAGGCTTTTCATCAGACGGCGAAGGTTGGGGTGGTACAGCATCGGAAAGAGTGTCGGACGCTCATCATCCCTGTACTTCTCTATCAGGACAAGGGCTTCGGGCAGCAGCTTGACACAGGCACGAAGCTCGTTTTTCTTGCGGCGGTATTTGAGCCACAGACCGCCATCGTCATCCGTGAACAGGTTATCCCTTGTAATGGAAACGGAGTCGGCGTAGGCAGTTCCCGTATAGCAGGCGAAAAGGAAGAGGTCTCTTGCCAAGATATGGGAGGTTCGGTGTTCAGGGATTTCCAAGTCACGGATTTTCTCAAAAGACTCCCGGATCAGGGCTTTCGGTGTCTTCTCCTTTTGTTTGGGAAGGCTGAAGTGTGCGAAAAAGCATCTGTCGGCGTGTCCGTCCTTGTAGGCTTTACGGCATACCTTCTTGACGATAGCCAGATAGTGCCGGCAGGTATCTATGGCAAGTCCTTTCTCGTCCAAGATGAAGCTCTGATAGTCATGAATGAACTGCTCCGTCATCTGACCGAAAGCGATGTCTTTAGTGCGAAACTCCTTTTCGATGAACTCTGCCAAGGTTCTTCGGGTATAGAGATAGGCAGGGTAGGTTCCCTTTGCACGGTCTATCCCGATACGCTTTCTCAATTCCTCACAGACGATGTCCGTCATTCCCAACAGGGTCATCTGTGTTTCGAGGCTTCCCTGAAACAGATTCTTGACAGCTTCCGCATCAAAATCCACCTTGCGTTCCACCAAAGTGTCGAATGCCGCGTGGATGGAGAGCAGCAGCTTGTCCAATTTGGTATTGACCTCTACGGCTTCATTGCTCTTACCGTTCAATCGACTCTCACGAGGATTCCATAAATCGGGTGTGCAGGAGATTTTGCAACTGAACTGTACCATCGAACGATTGACGGTAATACGCCCCATAATGGGGGCTTTGTCCGACTTGTCGGGTCTGCTCTTTTTGAGGTAGAGCAACACCTTGAATTTTTCTATTCTCATACGCTTTAATTTTGGTTCATCCGACATTTCGTGTGATACGGCAGTCATGTAGAGCAAAAAGCCTTAGTTTGAAATATTCATCATCTCTATATCCGTAAGCATTTCTCTTCATCACTTTAATCTTATTGTTTATTCCCTCCACTTTGGCGGTTGATAGCCGT
>NZ_KB904276.1 GCF_000379925.1 Porphyromonas levii DSM 23370
CGCTATAAAATAAGTAAGATAGAAGGACATTGACCAATCGAGATGTCATCTCTTAGTTCTTTAG
Source organism: Porphyromonas levii DSM 23370 (assembly GCF_000379925.1). Lineage (GTDB taxonomy): Bacteria > Bacteroidota > Bacteroidia > Bacteroidales > Porphyromonadaceae > Porphyromonas_A > Porphyromonas_A levii. The sequence continues at coordinate 65 of NZ_KB904276.1, forward strand.
TTATTGTAGTAGATATAGATTATTGCCAATATGTCAAGATATAATTAGGTGACTATAGCACTGGGGATCCACCTCTAACCATTCCGAACAGAGAAGTTAAGCCCAGTAACGCCGATGGTACTTTTACGAAGGGAGAGTAGGTAGTCGCCATTTTACTGAGAGACGCTTAGTGGTTTACAACTGAGCGTCTCTCTCTCTTTGTAAACTTTACTGGTTATTGACCACAGTCATTCTCAGATTTCACTGAAGAATGCTTTTATATCTCTTCTTTTTTGTGTATCTTTGCAACGTTTTGGTGTAGGTACTTCCTATGCTCATTTTTATGAGACTAAGTAACGATTTTACTCTTGACTTCACTCACTTCCCTAAGGAGGCAGAAAGCATTGAGCTACTTCTTGGGGATGATTTCTTTGCTCGAAATGAGGGCGGAGAGATTCTTGGTGGAGATGTGAGTTTGATTCTAATTGTATCTCCTCTTGATACTAATCGTTTCCAATTGTCGTTTGATTATGTTGGAGAAGTGTCTGTAGAGTGTGATAGGTGTTTGCAACCTTTGTCTATTGATGTAGATGCGGTGGAGTTAGTGGATATTGTTATTGGTGACTCTCTTAATGATGTTGATGATGAAGTGATTACGCTTGATGCACAAAATCCTATTTATGACTTCTCTTGGATTGCCTATGAGCTCCTGGCACTGCACTTGCCAATCCAGAGAATGCATGAGATAGAGGATTGTGACCCTGAGATGGTGAAATACCTGACTCCAGAAGAGCCTCGTAATGAGGAGGAGGATCCTCGATGGGCTGAGCTAAAGCGTGAATTGAGTAGTAAGAATAATAATTAGTAATATAAATATCGATTATGGCACATCCAAAACGACGTCAGTCGAAGTCTAAGACCAGGAAGCGTAGAACTCATGACGTAGCTACTGCTCCAACACTAGCTAAGTGTCCTAACTGTGGTGCTTACCATGTTTATCATACCGTATGCCCTGAGTGTGGCTATTACCGCGGTCAGATAGCTATTGAGGTAGACGCTTAAGTTTTGCACTTATTAGTGATCATAATAAGCAGAGCAACTCTTCGGAGTGGCTCTGCTTTCGTTTTTTACTGTGCTGTGATTATTGCTTTGAAGTAGGTGCGTATCTCAAAATCTTTTGTTACCTTTGTGTGAGTGAGGCTTTGGATAGTGGATAGTAATCCCTTCCGTGTTTGAAGGCCCAGTAGCTCAGCTGAATAGAGCGTCAGATTCCGGTTCTGAAGGTCGGGGGTTTGAATCCCTTCTGGGTCACCATAGTACAGTTAAGCTGTATTGCAACTATGATATTTTTAATTTAATATAGAGATATAATCTTATGAAGGGTATAACCTATCTTGGTGTCTTAGTACAATTGATTGGCGCTATTTTGCTTATCTATATCGGTTTTGCAGGTAGTAACCAGTCTAATACGGGGCTTATTATTGGTCTGCTCCTAGTAGTTTTTGGTTTCCTTATTCATATCTTCTTGGATAAGAAGCTCAACTCACTACCTTCTAGTACTGAGAAGTAATAACTTCTTCGGGTATTGACTATGGCAGAATTGGCGCCTGAGGGAAGTTTCTCTTAGGTTGCCTTTTTGTGTTTTTCTTACTATGTATGATGAGTATTCCAACTTTCTTTACTGATCAACCATTGGTTGTTCTTGGTGCTACGGGTCGTCTTGCTAGTGAGATGACTTTCTATGCTCTTTTAGAGAGATTTAGCCCCCATATTGTTTTGTGTGGCAGTAGTATGGAGCGCTTGCAGGGACTGAAGGATGAGATAGAAGAGTCTGGCTTCGGGGATATTCAGATAGACTTGTCCTTGTCTATTCCTGAGGCAGTCGCTAATGGTGGCTATATCCTTTTCGCTAAAAGTGTGCCAGGAGGTGCAAAGACAAGAGAGGAGATGTTATTGCAGAATGCGCCTTTCGCTTTAGAAGCCGGACGTGCTATTGCGAATGTTAAGGATAAGGTTACTCGGGTTGTGTGCGTCAGTAATCCTTCAGATCTTATGGGGCTTATGCTCCTTGTACATAGTGAACTCCATCCTGAGAAGGTGATGAGCCTTTCTGCTCTGGATACTGAGCGGTTTCGCAGGACTCTTAAACGGCGATACATGGTAAAGGAAGATGATTTAGAATCTGTCTACACTTTAGGTAGTCACGATACATTAATGGCTCCCATGCTTGATATGGCGCGCATTAGGGGGGAACTTCTTAACTTATCAAGCGGTGAGAAGGAGACAATAGTATCGGAGGTTCGTAGGTCGGGTATCGGTATTTATAAGCAAAGGGGGCAAACCGCTTACCAAAGTCCTGCGATCCATTGTTTGAGGATACTGATGGCAACGGATGAGCATCCGTTTATAGTCCCAACGGCAAGGTATCACCACTCTACTAGGTATCCTTATACTTTCGGTTCTTTATTGACGAGGGTAGATAGCAAAGGTTGTCATCATCTACCATGTTGTGGTAGTAGAGAGGATATAGTGCGTCTTGATGGCGCCTTTGAGTCCATTAGAGTTATGCGAGATCGGCTTATCGAGGAAGGTTTTCTTCCTGCGACCGAAGAGTGGGGTGGAGTATTGCAAGAGGTAAAAGAACTTGTTTGTGTAGAGTAAGATGCAGAAAATATTTAATAGTAGGGAAGTCGTTGAGCTTGAAGCTCAGCTAGTGGATGAGAGAAGTGATTGGGAAGGGGTTTCAGAGCTAATCGCGCACAAGAGTATTGCTGTCTGTAATCGGATTAAGCAAGACTTCCTCCTCAATAGGAGAGCTGTGGTCTTTGCTGGACCTAATGAGAAGGGTGCTCTGGCTATCAAAGTGGCGCAATCCCTTCTAGGAATGCAGTACGATATAGAGGTAGTTCTGCTTAATCCTTCGGGTAATTTGCCTACAGAGGTCGCTATGGAGCGTGATGACTTTTTGGAGGAATCTGACAGGCTGATAGAGGTAACTACCAATTCGTTTAACCCTCCTACTATTGATGAAACAGATCTGCTTATCGATGGGATACAGGGAGTAGAACCAAATCCATCTCTGAATAATGTCGTTAAGTACCTCAATGGCATCAAAGCGATAAAGATTGCTTTGGAAATACCTTCTGGTATGTCTGATGTATCTGATGAACTGATAGACTACACGAAAATATTTAGGGCAGATGCTACCTATACATTTTATAGCCCTCGACTTCTCTTTTTCTTCCCCGAATACGAACCATACGTAGGACGCTGGCGTGTGCTCCAGCCTAGTTTCTATACGCCTCAAAGTAAGAGTGATGCCACTTATATGATCTTTGACACTCAGTCCATGGAGAGTGCACTCCCCATGCGGAGACGGTTTAGCAATAAGTATGATTATGGCAGGGACTTACTGATTGCTGGTTCCAGAAGTATGATGGGCGCTGCTTTGCTTGCGGGTAAGGCTGCTATGGTTTCGGGTGCAGGGCATCTGACGCTTCGTGTGCCAATGGGGACGAATTTTATCATACATACTTCTTTGCCCGAGGCACTCGTTTCGGAGGATCCTTCTGAGGAAAGCTTCTCATCGGCCTCTCTTCCTCTTGCCGATTATACTGCGATTGCGGTCGGTCCTGGTATTGGGCGGTCTACCGAAACAAGATTAGCACTCGAGCAGCTCTTGAGTAGTTACAAGCTGCCTTTGTTATTAGATGCCGATGCACTGGCATTGCTGGCTGATGACGAGGGAAGATTACTTGATATGGTTCCTAAAGGTTCAATCCTTACACCTCATGTAGGCGAGTTCGATCGCCTTTTCGGTCCTTCCAAGAATAGCCGAGAGAGGATAGAGAAGCTACGTACTGCAGCCGAGGAAAGAGGTCTTTATATCCTTCTCAAAGGGGCATATACCGCTACGGCATTACCAACTGGTCAGGTTGTATTTAATCTCACAGGCAATCCTGGTCTGGCTACGGCTGGAAGCGGAGATGTACTCACTGGAATAATCTTAGCGCTCATGGGCAAGAAGCAAGGGCAAATGATTGCTTGTGCTGCTGGAGCATTCTTACATGGTTTTGCTGCCGAGAACTTCGCTGCCGATTATTGTGAAGAGTCGCTAACAGCTAGTGCGCTTGTCCAGTATCTCCCAACAGCTTTCAAGAGATTTACCAGTGATAGTGTAGGGGCACTCTATTTATGATAGAAATGTGGGGAATGCTCATGGTGCTATTCCCCACATTTTATTATCTTTGTCCCTAGTTTAGTTAGTTTGGTAGCAGATTGTAGTGAAACGTAAGGGCTTCCCTTTTTTTATCTTTATACTGGTAGGGTATATCTTATTCTCCTGGATGATCTCTCCGAGAGCGAGAGCAAGTCGAGGAGAGCTAGGTGCCCCTTTTTCTATCCCCTTTATCCAAGCCGTCGATAGTGTAGCTATTGTAGATTCTCTGAAGAAGGATACACTGGTTATGGCGGATACTATCTCAGCCGATAGTAGCTTATTAAGTGATCTAAAAGCTCCACTTGACTTCGAGAGTCAAGACTCTATTGTTATCCTTCCAAAGCGGAACTTTGTAAAGATGTATGGCAATGGTCAGATCAATTATCAGGACCAAAAACTAGTCGGCGACTACATGCACATGCATACCGATAGTGGTACCATCTTCGCTACCTATATTGATTATCCCGACTCTCTCAAGAAAGAGAAGATATATGCTAAGATTACAACGGGTAACGAAAGTTATGAGGCAAAGACCATTAACTATGATATCAATTCCCAGCAAGGCTACATTACCGATGTAGTCACACAGCAGGGAGAGGGTTTCGTTACTGCTAATCGTACAAAGCGTACCAATGCTGGGCTTCTCAATCTAATGGAGGGTAAGTATACGACCTGCGACGATCATTTGCATCCACACTTCTATATTTCCTTAACCAAAGCCAAGGTCCGTCCAGGCAAAGACCTTGTTTCGGGTCCTGTCTACCTCGTTATCGCTGATGTGCCATTGCCGATTGGTCTTCCCTTTGCCTTTTTCCCATTTACCACTTCTAGAGCGTCAGGACTTATCATGCCTACGTATGGTGATGAGATGGAGCGAGGCTTCTACCTCCGCAATGGTGGCTACTACTTTGCTATTAATGATTATGTAGACCTTCAGCTCACCGGAGACCTTTATACAAAAGGATCGTGGGCGGTACAAGCTCAGTCCAATTACAGAAAGAGGTATCGGTATAGTGGTAGCATTAATGCCAGCTATATCGTGACTAAGAGAGGGGATAAAGTGGCGGGCGATTATTCCAAAGCCACAGACTTCCGTATCCAATGGAGTCACCGGCAGGATCCTAAGGCCAATCCCTACCGCACTTTCTCTGCCAACGTTAACTTCTCTACCAGCACTTATAACCATAATAATCTAGATGGTCTGTATAACCAGGCTATTATGGGAGAGAATACCAAGAGCTCTAGTATCAGTTTCTTGCAGAGATTCCCCAATAGTCCGTGGAGTATCTCTGGTTCTATGGATATTAGCCAGCAGTCTAGAGAGAAGAGGATTTCCGTTACCCTCCCTAATCTCTCTATCAATATGAGCCGTATCTACCCATTTAAGCGGAAGCAGCAGGTCGGTAAGGAAAGGTGGTACGAAAAGATTTCTCTATCCTATTCGGGACAGCTCCGTAACTCTATCCAGACGGATGAGAAGGAGATTCTAAAGAAGAATATCCTCAAGGATTGGCAGAATGGTATGAGCCACTCCATCCCTGTGAGTGCCTCCTTTGACTTATTCAATTATATCAAAGTAACCCCATCTTTTAATTATAACGAACGTTGGTACACCTCTCGCCTACAGCATGCGTACGACCCTGCGCTGAATAAAGTAGTGGCTACCGATACTACATACGGTTTCAATAGGGTCTTCGACTTCAATGCCTCACTCTCTCTTTCCACTACCGTTTATGGTTTTTGGAAACCACTGCCATTCCTAGGCGATAAAGTCAATATGATTCGTCACCGCATGGAGCCATCCATTTCTATCAACTATCGTCCCGACTTTGGCGATCCTCGGTGGGGGTATTGGGAGCGTTTGCAATACATTACGCCCGATGGTAGAGAGGTAGAGCAGTATGTATCCCCTTATGATAGGCAACTCTTCGGTGTGCCAGGTAGGGGCAAGAGTGGAAGTATTGGTTTTTCTCTAGCCAACAACTTAGAAGCCAAGATAAAGCAAGATTCTACAGAGTTTAAGAAGATAAGTTTGATAGAGTCGCTCAACCTCTCCACAAGCTACAATCTTGCAGCCGACTCCTTCCAGTGGAGCGATCTCAATGCCTCTATTTCTCTACGCCTATCCGATGCCTTCACGCTCAGACTAGGCGGAGCCTTCGACCCCTATCTTTGGGATTATCATGAGCATGATGGTCGCATCATCCCATATAGAGTAGATAAACTTCGAGTGCTTAATGGTAAGGGAATCGGTCGTTTCCGTGGTACTAGTACCTCGTTCTCGTACACCTTCAATAACCAGACCATTGATAAGATTAAGAGACTCTTCTCTGGGAAAAAAGGAGGTGGTGAAGACGAAGGAGATACCTCTAGCGATAGGTCGGGCTTCGGGGATAATGCCCCAAATGATAATCAGTCGTCATTCGGAGGAGAGGGTGCCAATAACGAAGCAGGGAAATCGCTTTTTTCGGCTCAGGATAGTCCATTGGGAGAGTTTGACCGAGATGGCTACCTTAAGAATAGGATAGATTGGAGCCTTAACTTCAACTATAACCTTTCTCTCGGTCCAGGTGACTTCCGCCCTGAGATTAAAGAGTTCGCCTATAAGTGGAGACATGACCTTAGCTTTAGTGGGCAGTTTTCTCCAACCAAGAATTGGCGCTTCAATTTCTCTGCCAACTACAACTTCGATGAGCGAAGGATTACCAATATGAGTTGTAATGTCACCCGAGACCTGCACTGTTGGAGTATGACCGCTAGCTTTATACCTATTGGAGCCTTCAAGTCCTACAACTTTACTATCGCAGTGAAGAGCCAATTGCTTCATGATCTGAAGTATCAGATGAGCAATCAGCCAAGTTATGGGCGCAACCAACTGTGGTACTAATCATACAAAATCATAATATTTATGGCACAAGACAAGTTACTATTCCTCTTCCATCCTACTGTAGCATCAGGATTTGAAGAGTTGTATCAGCATCTTAATGTGGAGACACTTCCCGAGGGCGCAAAGTTTAGCCTAGATATGCTACCTACTTTGCCCAATGATGCTACCATATTGGGTACAGAGTTTACCCTCCCTATCACCAAGGAGGTCATCGACCACTTCCCTAATCTTCGTCTTATCTCCAACTATGCTGTTGGGTTCAATAATATAGATGTCGCCTATGCCCAGAGCAAGGGTATCACTGTTACCAATACCCCACAAGCGGTAGTACAACCTACTGCCGAGCTTGCAGTGGCTCTCCTCTTAGGTCTTACCAGAAGGATTGCTATATGGGATAGCACCATGCGCCGTCAGCGCTCTAGTGCTAAAGGGTCGCTTGCCGATGGTTTGGGTACCGACATCTATCTCAAGAAAGTAGGTATCATCGGTTATGGTAATATTGGAAGAGCGGTAGGGCGTATACTGAGAGCTATGGGTGCAGAGGTCGTCTACCACAAGCGTACACAGCTTACCCCAGCCGAAGAGGCTCAGGAGGGTGTCCGTTACGCCACGAAAGAAGAGATCTTCCAGACCTGCGATATCATCTCTCTTCATACACCTTACAATCAGGATTCACATCACCTTATCAATAAAGAAAGTCTTTCGATGATGAAACCTTCTGCTATCTTGGTCAATACCGCCCGTGGAAAGGTAGTGAACGAAGCAGATCTTGTAGAGGCACTAAAGAATAAGACTATAGCAGGCGCAGCACTCGATGTCTTTGAGCACGACGATAACCCACTCGATGCGCTCTACGATATGCCCAATGTAGTGATGACCCCACATGTCGGTACACAGACTGCCGAAGCCCGCGTGGCAATGGCCCGAGAGTTCTCCAATAATGTCCTAGGTGTAGTACTCGGGGATCGTCTGTTTGCTAAGGTCGTCCTTAAGTAATAATCTACCTATATACATAAGAGGCTCCGAAAACTCGATGGTTTTCGGAGCCTCTTATGTCATAACTATACCGATTATCCGTGGATCGTGCGGTAGCAGACGATATCTTCGATTGTAAGCACCGGCATATTGTGCGCTTCAGCGAATTTCTTAATCTCTGGCATACGCGCCATTGTCCCATCTGGATTAGTCAGCTCGCATAATACAGCGGAATCACCAAGACCAGCAATAGATACAATATCTATACTCCCCTCCGTGTGTCCTCTTCTCTCCATCACCCCGCCCTCTTTTGCTTGAAGTGGGAATACATGCCCTGGGTGTACCAAGTCTTCAGGACGGGCTTCTGCGCGAGCCGCTGTTCTGATGGTGTGGCACCTATCTTTAGCAGAAACGCCAGTGGTCACCCCCTCTTTTGCTTCTATAGAGATGGTAAATGCTGTGCGGTTGACACAAGTATTGTTGGGTACCATCTGAGGTAGTTGGAGCTCAAGACACTTCTTTGTTTTCAGGCAAAGGCAGATGATACCGCTACACTCTCTAATCATGAGTGCAATGTTTTGGGGTGTTAGATTAGAAGTAGGGTAGATAATATCCCCCTCATTTTCTCTATCCTCATCATCCACGAGCAAAATACCTCTGCCGTCTCGAAGAGCTTCGATGGCAGCCTCAATACGATTGGCAACTACTGTAGGTAGTGTTTCTGATTGTTTCATTTCTGTTGTGCTTAATATTATAATTATAGGAATACTTCTATACTGCAAGAGGAGAAATGATATACCAGAATAATGCGTTTTCCTCTGAAATAAGACTTTCAGAGAAGTATACACCATTGATTCTAAATACCATCCGGACTATAACCGTCGGTCATGGAATTGCACCATGTCAGTCCTAATAATAGGAGTTGTGGACTATACCACCGATAAGGAATTTCACCTATCCTCTTTGAATCACCACAAAGGTACCCAAATTGCGTCAGACAATAAAATACTAAGGATAAAATAATTGCCCTACACCTCGGTGAAAGGTGTAGGGTAATTATATGGTGGGTGTAGGGGATTAGATGCGGTCTAGAACCATCTCTACCAATCCTTCGATAGTCCCCTTGTACTCGGTATTCATCGTTTCACTCTTCCGCCCTGCTATGATGGTGCAGATGGTGATCACACGGTGTCCCAAGATAGCTCCCAGACCAGCAAGGGCAGAACTCTCCATCTCGAAATTGGTGAGCTTCACTCCATTGTAGTCGAAGTTGATAATCTTCTCATTGAGCTTGGGATCAGCTAGGACACCACGCAGGCGACGTCCCTGTGGCGCATAGAAACCATTGCAAGCTATGGTGGCACCAGGTACCACACCGCCAGGGCTTACAAATTGGTCAATCATATCCTGAGGAGCTTTGACCACATAAGGCTTCAGACCATCTATTTTCCACTCTAGCTGTCGTTCCATCTCTGCTTCGAATGCTTTGTCGCACACTTTGTCTCGATCGGCATAGAAGTGGAGCACCCCATCAAAGCCAATAGCATAGTTGGCTGAGACAAAAGACCCAATAGGTGCATTGTCCTGCAAACCACCTGACGTGCCCACACGTACTATCGTTAGCTGCTTGTGCTCGTCCTTAGCCGTACGGGTCTTAAAGTCGATATTAGCGAGTGCATCCAACTCGTTGAGAACGATCTCAATGTTATCTGAGCCAATACCATGCGATAGAGCCGTTAGGCGCTTGCCTTTGTAGGTGCCTGTTACGGTATGAAACTCTCGGCTAGAGACACTTACTTCGATACTATCAAAGTTTGCAGCAATCATATCTACACGTGAAGGGTCACCGCAAATAATAAGCTTATCGGAGATATCCTCTGGGCGGATATGGAGATGGAAGATGGTTCCATCATTATTAATTATGAGTTCAGACTCTGGTATTACGAATTTGTTCATACTTCAATCATTGTCAATGTGCATAGAAGGTGGCGTGTAGAGTGGAGCTAAAGCTCTTGAATGCACACCTCCTTTCACTGGGTTTTACTTCTTCTTGTCTTCGTGAGAGCTTTCTTTGCCTATCTTTTCTTCTGAAATAGGCTTTGCGATGGCATCACGCATAGAGGTGTCTGCCTCTATATTTTTCATGCGATAGTAGTCCATGATACCGAGGTTGCCATTGCGGAAAGCCTCTGCCATAGCAAGAGGAACCTCTGCCTCTGCCTCGATTACCTTGGCTCTAGCTTGCTGAGCTAGGGCACGCATCTCCTGCTCCTGTGCTACAGCCATAGCACGGCGCTCTTCGGCCTTGGCTTGAGCAATATTCTTGTCTGCCTGAGCCTGATCCATCTGCAGTACTGCTCCGATATTCCTACCGATATCAATATCGGCGATATCAATGGAGAGAATCTCAAAAGCTGTCCCCGCATCTAGCCCCTTACGGAGCACTAGTTTACTGATGGAGTCTGGATTCTCAAGTACAACGGTATGTCTTTCGCTCGAACCGATAGAGCTTACAATACCTTCGCCCACACGAGCCAGAATGGTCTCCTCGCCTGCTCCACCTACTAGTCTCTGGATATTAGCACGTACCGTGACACGAGCTTTGGCAATCAATTGAATACCATCTTTTGCTACTGCCGTTACTGGTGGGGTGTCTATTACCTTGGGGTTTACCGACATCTGTACCGCATTGAACACATCGCGCCCTGCGAGGTCAATGGCTGCAGCCATCTTGAAGCTAATATCAATATTCGCCTTATTGGCAGAGACAAGTGCATGCACTACCTGCTCTACATGCCCGCCGGCTAGATAGTGTGCCTCCAATTCATCTCTCGTAAGCTGCAGCCCAGCTTTGTGCGCCTCCACCATTGCCTTAGCAATCACGTGAGGGGGTACATTACGTATCCTCATCAGGAAGAGCTGAATCAGTGAGACCTTGACCCCGGAAGCGCGGGTAGAGATCCAAAGTAGGATAGGGAAGTAGCGGAGGAAGATGGCTATTAGTACAAGAGCAATCACCACCAGCACTATCCATATTGTAAATGAATCGTACATAAATATAAATGGTTAAGTGTTTAGTTATTATTACCTTGGGTTCTCTTCACGAAGACCCTATTATTCCTAATGTTTGAGATATAGATAGGTTCGCCCTCATCTATAAATCCTTCCTCGGATTCCGCTTCGAGTAGGGTGTCCTTGCCGATACGGATGGTGCCACCTAGTGTTAGTCGGCTAGCGGTGACACCTGTGTCTCCCTCAGAGATACCCTTGGGGAGCTTTACTGCTATCTCATCTACCGCATCGGTGAGCTCTACCTTCTTGATAAACTTATTCCGACTGAATAAGTAGAAGCCTATGAGGAAGATGATGATGGTGAGTACTGCAAAGGCAATCGCTAGCGTAAACTGACCACTTCGGACTAGGAAGATCTCAATCCCGATGAAGCCGCCTACACCGAGAATCCCTAGTAATCCTATCCCGGGGATAAAAAAGATTTCGAGCAGAATAAGGGCAGCTGTGAGGATAGCTCCCAATAGGGCGAGGAAAAAGGTAAGTGCTGTCATATATTTAAGTCTATCTATAGTTGGGGAAAGCTAGACCTATCACCTCATTGCGTATGGCTTTGAGGCGTAATCGGTAGCTCTCCAAATTCTTTTCATGATTCAGAACCTGCTCTCGCATTCGGAGGTCATTGAGTAACCTTGGATTGGACTGCAGTTGCTCTCGGAGTGCCGTCAGTGCCTTCTCTGTGCTACTAATAGATTGCTGAAGTTGTACATACTGCTTCAAGGCTGCCTTTGCCTGACTATTCGGCAAGTCTTCTTCTGAGCGAATAGCCAGATCTCCTACCCAAAAGAGGATTGGTCTCTCTGACTTCTGCCCGATATTTTGGGGCGCTTTATAACTCCTATCGACCAATGGCGGGTTGCGCCACATCGCCACATCCGATAACCCTTCACTGCCTTCAAAGCGAGCGAGTGTAGAGGGCGCAAAGACATAGAGACGAAGCGTGTCGCTCACACAGTCGCGAGACGTTATCAGCCAACCAAAGTCGGTCTGCTCATCCACTACATAGGCAAAGTCGTCCGAAGCGCTGTTGAAGGGGATGGACAATTGAGTGGGAACTAGTAGAGCCTGGGCTTCTCTGTCGTACCTGCTAACATACACATCCTTACCGCCCATTGTATTGGGGGGTGTGACACCCTCTTGCTCTATAGAGAAGTATAGCGTATTTCCATCGCTGAGGAGAAAAGGATAGCTCAGACTTGCCCCCTCGGGTAGCCCTCGTATCGCTATTTTTTCGGCATTAGCTTCGTCCCAATCTCCATTGCCAAGCTTATGCACCACCTCAAATGCTGGTACACTATCATTCCCCACTTGCCATTTGGTCTTGCCATCCGGAGTAATATAAGTTGTGGCAGAGGTTATTCCAAGGTGTGCAGTCTGCTTTTGTATGATCTGGAGTAGCTCATCAAGTGTCCCCAAATGCACTTCAGAAGTATTGACCGAGCGTGTGTTGGAAAGCATGCGATTCACCAAGTCAAAGTGTTCCTCTACTTTCTCCCTATTCGCAAGATCCTCTTGTTTCCTCAGTTTTAGGCTATTGTAGAGGCGCATGCGCTCCTCTGCCAAGTCTATTCGATAGCTATTGGTAGCAGCCACTGTAGCCAAAGCCAAGTTCTGAGCAGCTCGCTTATTCTTCTTAGAAAGCCCATTGTACCAGCTTTCTACGTCATGATACCGACCCTCCTCCAGTGCTTGCTTCGCTTGCTGAATAGGAGAGAGGACAGTGGTCGCTTCTTGGGCTACTAGTGGAAGGCTAAGGAGCAGTGAGGCGATTATGATTGCAATTCTCTTCATATACGTCAAATCCTATACCCAAAGGTACATATTTATGTTTACTTGGCAAAGCCATAATTCGGTTGTCTATGTCGAATTATTTTGCTCCTTCTCCCCTCGCTCTTCTTTAGACCTCAACTCCCTAACCCAAAGGTCTTCCATAGGCAAGGGGGCATTGCCTCCACTCCTCAGTTCAGACGTGGCTACCGAACACTGCACTATTGTCTCCTTCAACCAGCCCGTTCCCTACTGGAGTCGAAAGGTTGCTAACCACAGACCTAATCGCTACTAATGCGTTTCTCTTGGCTCGCCTGAGTAGGAAAATTTATTTCTACCTAGATTCCGCAAAGTATGCGTTAGCCCCTGATTATTAGTAGGTGGCGCTATTGATAATTAAAGCCCTGTATTCAAGGAGAATACAGGGCTTATGTCCAGATTTTTTTGTATCTTTATGTTCGTATAGATATTACAAAAAATTATAGAGGACTTGTTATGGCAAAGGTACAATTTATTAGCACAAATCGCAAGACTGCAATCGGGGGAGCTCAATTTTTCATCTCATATTGGGAGAAAATAGGCATGTCGGGACTGATTAACAAGCAGTTAGGAAAGTATAGTCGGATTA
>NZ_KB904277.1 GCF_000379925.1 Porphyromonas levii DSM 23370
CGGTGTAGCAAAAAGGAGAGGGAGAGGAGAGGGAAACAAACAATTGGAAACATTCAGTAGCGAGCTAACCAAATAGCCCGCTGGCAATCTCGTGTCCCAAAGTGTACCCATTTACAATAATTGTGGTATTCAGTAGCTTATAAATAGATAAAAAAGACAAAGACCAATCTCCAAAACAGCCAAACACCTCCCAAAATACAGCAAAGAGCACCCCAAAGTACCCCCAAATACTACCCCCAACAGCGCCGATCTATACTTTGCGGAATCTAGGTAGCACTAGGAGGAAAATTTATTCCTAGGAATAAATTTATTTTTCTGTACAAATAAAAATATTTATCTCTAGGAAAAGTTTTATTTATTCCTAGGAATAAATTTTACTGATTGCCGTCTCCAAAATTAGTGCTCGCCTAAGAGCATTGTACTGGTCTACATAACAGGTGCTACTTGTACTGGTAATTCATATTGAAAGAGCCTTGGATAGATAAGGTATCTATACTGCATTCGTCTTTGATATCGCCCTAATTCTATCGTTTATAGAGGCTTATAAAATGAAGCGTACCACAGTGTATTCTCTGCAGATTTGGAAGACAAAAATATTAGATTACTCATTACATATTTGGTATCTTTGTAAGTCTATGTGGGATCGATTATGAATAAAAAGATGAATGATCAAAGAGAGCATACGGGTGAATTTCTAATCGTTGAGGGTGCTCGAGAGCATAACCTCAAGGATATAAGTGTAGAGATTCCTCGCTACTCCCTTACTGTGGTAACTGGTCTGAGTGGTAGCGGTAAGTCTTCGCTTGCTTTCGACACTATTTTCGCAGAGGGCAACCGCAGGTATTTAGAGACCTTCTCGGCCTATGCTCGTGGTTTTCTTGGCAATCTAGAGCGCCCCGACGTGGATAAGATTGTAGGGCTTTCGCCCGTAATCTCTATCGAACAAAAGACTACGGTCAAAAACCCTCGAAGCACTGTGGGTACTACGACTGAGGTCTACGACTTCCTCCGCTTACTTTATGCTCGCACGGCTACTGCTTATTCTCAGAGTGGCAAAGCAATGATTAGCCATACTGAGGATCAGATATTCGGCATGGTTGTGGAGCAATATACAGGGGAGAAGATACAGATATTTGCACCCATAGTACGAGACCGAAAAGGGCATTATCGCGAGCTATTAGAGACGATGCGCAAAAAGGGCTATCTCTATGTGCGTGCCGATGGGGAGCTACTAGAGCTGCGTCCGGGATTAGCGCTCTCTCGCTATCAAAATCACCGCGTCGAGGTGCTAGTGGATAAACTAGCTGTAAGAGATGATGAGGAGACTCTTGCCCGCCTTAGGGAGACCCTTCGTGTGGCTCTCCGACTGGGGAAAGGGGTAGTTATGGTGCAAAAGCATGAGCGTGATGAGGCGCCTGTTTTTTATAGTAAACAACTGATGGATCTGGAGTCGGGTGAGAGCTTTGAAGAGCCGGCTCCGCACACCTTTTCTTTCAATTCACCGCAAGGCACTTGCCCTAAATGTAAGGGTATTGGAGAGGTTCCAGCCCCCGATATGACAAAGATTATCCCCGATCCTAAGCTCTCTATTCGCCACGGAGGGCTAGCACCATTGGGCAACTTCAAGCCCAATATGATATTTAAGCAGTTAGAAGCCATTACGGATCACCACGGTTATACCATCAATGATCCCATAGGGAGTCTTCCCGAAGAACTCTTAGACGACATTCTCAATGGTGTGGATTATCCCCTACGACGGAAGGTGGAGGCGACAGGTAAGGTAGAGCGACTCTTCGGGTATGAAGGTCTACTTTCCTACCTCCAAGCCTTAGCTGATGAGGATGAGTCACCTAAGACCCGAAAGTGGGCGGAGCAATTTAATACCTTTAAGGTGTGCCCTGTATGCCATGGCAAGCGGCTCAATAGGATGGTGCTCTCCTTCAAGATTGATAGCTACGATATATCAGAGGTCTCTAATTGGTCGTTGCCTAAACTATTGGAGTGGGTCAAAAAAGTGCCTACTAAGATAGAGAAGCGTAAGAAGACTGTGGCTGTAGAGATAGTAAAAGAGATTGTAACCCGATTGGAGTTTCTACTGGAGATGGGGCTGGACTATCTTACGCTGAATCGTACTACTGGTTCGCTATCCGGCGGCGAGATGCAGCGTATTCGTTTGGCGACTCAGCTGGGTAGCAAGTTGGTCAATGTCCTATACATCTTGGACGAACCAAGTATTGGACTACACCAAAGAGATAATACACGACTTATAGAGTCGCTCAAACAGCTTAGAGACCAGGGCAATTCGCTCATCGTGGTAGAGCATGATAGAGATATGATGCTAGCAGCTGACTATGTGGTGGATATGGGGCCTGGTGCTGGGCGAAAAGGGGGAAGAGTGATATATGCTGGTGATCCTCAGGGAATGATACAGGCTGATACGCTAACCGCTCAATATCTTAGGGCTGAGAAGGAGATTAAGATACCTGAAGAGCGAAGAAAGGGGAAAGAGCTCTCGCTGAAACTAATCGGTGCTACAGGGAATAATCTAAAGGGAGATTCGCTAGAGATTCCCTTAGGTAAGCTAGTACTTGTAACAGGGGTATCTGGAAGTGGGAAGAGTACTTATATCAATGATACACTATACCCTGCCTTATCGAAGCACTTCTACCGTTCGCTCGAGGAGCCCCTACCCTATACAAGTATTGAGGGCATTGAGCATATAGACAAGGTGGTACAGGTGGATCAATCTCCAATCGGCAGGATTCCTAGGAGTAATCCTGCAACTTATACAGGCGTATTCACAGATATCCGTAATCTATTTGTGGAGATGCCTGAGAGCAAGATTAGAGCGTATAAGCCTGGACGATTCTCTTTCAATGTAAAGGAAGGGCGATGTGCTACTTGTAATGGCAATGGGTATAAGAAGATAGAGATGAATTTCCTACCCGATGTCTATGTCCCCTGCGAGACCTGCAAAGGAAAGCGGTACAATCGTGAAACGCTAGAGGTACGGTATAAGGGTAAGTCTATTGCGGACGTACTGGATATGACGGTGAATATGGCTGTAGAGTTTTTCGATAGCCAACCTGTGATACTTCGTAAGGTAAAGGCACTTCAGGATGTAGGTCTAGGGTATATAAAACTCGGGCAATCGAGTACCACGCTATCTGGAGGAGAGGCGCAGCGCGTGAAGCTCGCAACCGAGCTGATGAAACGGGATACGGGAAAGACAATCTATTTTCTTGATGAGCCCACTACAGGGCTACACTTTGAGGATATCCGCGTGCTTATGGAAATCATCAATAAACTAGTAGACCGGGGTAATACGGTAGTAATTATTGAGCATAATTTAGACGTGATCAAGGTGGCCGACCATATTATAGAGGTTGGACCAGAAGGTGGTGAAGGCGGTGGTAGAATCGTATTTACTGGTACACCTGAGGAGATGATTGCACAAGACAAGGGGCATACGACCCCGTATCTGAGAGAGGAGATGAAAAGATGAAAGATAGAGAAGAACTCTTGAGTGGTCTAAATGACGAACAACTAGCGGCGGTACTGCATTCCGGGTCCGATAGTCTGATACTTGCAGGTGCGGGTGCAGGCAAAACGCGTGTACTAACAACCAAGATAGCCTACCTTCTAACCCAAGGAGTTGCCCCTTTCCAGATTCTTGCTCTTACCTTTACGAATAAGGCAGCACGAGAGATGAAGGCACGCATAGGAAGCCTTGTAGGAGCTCCTTTGGCGAGGTATATCACTGTGGGCACTTTCCACTCTGTCTTCTCTCGCTTCATTAGGAGCTATGCCGATCGTCTGGGTTATACCAACACCTATACGATATACGATACTACAGACTCACGTTCGCTCGTTAAGATTATCATAAAGGAGCTAGAATTGGATGAGAAGCTTTACAAGCCCGCAACGATTCAGTCTCATATTTCTAGTACGAAGAATGATGGTTATACACCAGGGGAGCTAGCGGAGGATATGCTACGAAGGAGGCAAAACCTTCAGAAAAGTCTACCCCATCTACCGCAGATTTATAAGGAGTATGAGCTAAGATGTAGAAGGGCAAATGCCATGGACTTCGATGATTTGCTCCTTAATATGATGAGGCTACTCCAACAGTTTGAGGATGTAAGGAAAGTATTTCACGAGCGCTTCAAATACCTACTGGTAGATGAGTACCAAGATACCAATAGGGTGCAGCATAGGATTGTACAGCTACTCAAAGCAAGCGACGCAGAGCTTACAGTTGTGGGTGATGATGCACAGAGTATCTACTCCTTCCGTGGGGCAGTGATAGATAATATCTTGCAGTTTAGCCAAACCTTTCCTGGTGCCAAGCTATTCAAATTAACCAAAAACTATCGCTCTACCGAGAATATTGTCAATTTAGCTAATGGACTTATCTCCAAGAATGAGAAGCGTATTCCCAAGACGGTAGAGGCAGTAGCAGGTGAGGGTGAGAAGATATTGCTCTTTGAGTCTTTCAATGCGCCTATGGAGGCACAGCAAGTAGCGGCTCAGATAAATAAGCTTATCTCAGATGGCGTGGATCCTGAAGAGATAGCTATCCTCTATCGCACCAATGCCCAAAGCCGATTATTGGAGCAAAACCTTAAGATGTTCGGGGTACCCAATCGTATCTATGGTGGGTTATCCTTCTTTGATCGTAAGGAGGTAAAGGATGTGCTAGCATATCTTCGTCTGGTTATCAATCCTCAGGATGACGAAGCCTTTAGAAGAGTATATAATACCCCTGCTAGAGGCATCGGTGCTACTACATTTGAAGCGCTTTCCGATATTGCGAATAGGGAGCAACTCCCATTTATAACTCTTGTTGAGCATCCAGAGAAGCTATCCCCCTCTATAAAGAGTGCGGGTATCGGGAAGCTACAAGTATTTGGTGAACTTATCAAGGTGCTTACCGAGCTTACTGAGGAGCTACAACCCGTTCCATACCTTCAGAAGGTAATCGACTTATCTGGTCTCAAAACGCTCTATAATGATGGTACTGTAGAGGGTCAATCTAGGATAGATAATATAGCAGAGCTAGTAAGTGCGCTGGATGACTTTATTAACCGCAGGAAAGAAGAGACAGGAGAGGAGCCAACCCTAGAGGAATTTGTCCGAGAGATGACGCTCTATACTGATCAGGATACTGAGGAGGACGATACCCCGAAGGTGACCTTGATGACCATGCATGCATCCAAGGGGCTTGAGTTCGCACATATTTTCTGTGTTGGTATAGAGGAGGGGTTAATTCCTAATATGCGCAGTATGAGCCAAGCCGAGATAGAGGAGGAACGGCGACTATTCTATGTAGCGATTACTCGAGCCAAGAAGAACTGCACTATATGTTATGCCCGAGAGCGTATGATCAATGGTCAACTTAATATGTCCTCTCCTAGTAGATTCCTTCGTGATCTTGACCCCAGATATGTGAAGGATAATACTGGAATCCTTTCTGGAGGAGTGCAAGAAAAGATTAGGGAGAAGGTACAAGCCATGCATAGAGATCTACCATCACCTACCCGACGGGTGACCCGAGTACGGCGAGATAGACAAGTAGGAAGTGATGGGGTATCTAAGGGGCGAGATGAAAAGCTTGCAGCAGAGGTTCCTCAAGTAGACTTTAAGGAAGGGGACCACGTGTACCATAACAACTTTGGTAGAGGAGAGGTACTTGGTTTTTCCGATAGTGTATCAGGGACTAAGGCATCTATTCGTTTCGGAGATGGGCAAGTCCGCCAATTAATACTTAAGTTTGCCAAACTAAGGAAAGAATAAATATAGATACTATTATGACATTAGATGACCAAATAACGGAGAGTTACCACAAAGGCTCCCAACGTATTGGCGTGATAGAAGTAATATGCGGCTCCATGTTCTCGGGGAAAACCGAGGAGCTGATGAGGCGTGTGAAAAGGGCGCTTATTGCTAAGCTCAATGTTGTCGTATTCAAACCCTTTACAGATACTCGCTACCATGAAACTGATGTAGTGAGCCATGATCAGAACTCTATAGCCGCTATACCCGTATTTACCGCTAGTGAGATTCTGGATATTGTGGAGGATGCCGACGTGGTGGGGATAGATGAGGCTCAGTTTCTGGATGATGGTATTGTGGAAGTATGCCAAACGCTTGCGGATCGAGGTGTACGTGTCATTGTCTCTGGGCTTGACCTAGACTTTATGCGTCGCCCTTTTGGACCTATGCCTGCGCTCACGAGCATTGCCGATAGGGTCAATAAGGTTCACGCTATTTGTATGGACTGTGGCGCACCAGCCAATTATTCCTACCGCCTTTCCAATAGCGATGAAGTGGTGATGCTCGGAGCAAAGAATGAATACCTGTGCCTCTGCCGTAAATGTTATTTAGCTAGATGTAAGAATTAAGATATGAAAGAGAAGAATGAAAGCCCTTTCAAGAAGGTGCACAAGACGATTCAGGAACTCATTGGTGAGGTCAATAGCAAACTGAAAGTAAATACTTGGGATGGCAAGCCATTTACCTCGCCTAAGGCTGGAGAGCTTAGGGCAACAAAAGATTTTATAAATAGCCCCAACTATTTCGAGTTTATCCCTTCGGGCAAACCATCGACAAGAGATAATACGCTGTACCTAAACCTTAGCCAAGAGCGTTTCGATGCAATTGTTGCTGGTCACAAGAAGATTGAGTACCGTGAGGTAAACCAGGAAAGCATGGGTAAGTATGTGGATGTCCGGGAGTCCTCTGACGGACTTATCCTAAATAACCCCAACCTTCAGGAGGGTGAGGATATCCGTCTCGATGCTTATGCCAATGGGATCTTTGGCTTTGTACCTCGCTACTACGAGTATATGAATATCTCTGTGGTTAAGAGCAAAGTAAGTGAGACCCTTCGTATCAAGGGCGCATGCTTTCTCCCTGAGCCCTATCATAGAGGTGGCGACTTCCGCATGGATTATGACCTACCTATCTCCGATGCTGCATTGGAGAGAGCCGAAGCTTCTGGGCATGATGCACTTCAAGATCTACTATATCAGGCAGATGGTCCAGATACCACCTGGTTTATCGGTTATCTTGTAGAGAAGTAAGTCCACGCCATATAAAGACCTCCGCTCTAGAGAGATACTCTATAGCGGAGGTTTTCTGTTTCCCAATTAAGGCACATTTACGAAGTGCGAAAGGACTAACTATTCTCTTCTTTTAGCTCATCTAGAATTTTTCCAACCTCCTCGCCTACTTTCTTTATCTCTTGACGGCAATGCGCAATCAGCGCTACTACTCGGCGGCTCTTCTGCAACACCTCATCAATGGGGAGCTGATTACTCTCCAGCTCTTTTAGTAGCGCCTCGGTCTCTGCTACAGCTTCGTCATAGCTAAGCGTGATAATCTCTTGATTTGTCATAATGTATCTCGTATTATTGTTTGCACATTGGAATCGATTTCTCCATCTAGTAGGAGTATGCGGAGTTGATCTCCTTCCTTCACTTGAGTAGTATTAGTAATAGCTTCGCCCTCTCTAACCACTGGCACAAAGCCTCTCCTCATAATATTGTGAGGGTCATGAAGGCGGGCAATCTTTTCATACTGTTCTTGCTTCTGTTCTAGTCTGAGCGGGAGATCAGAGAGCCATCTGGAGAGCCTATCTCTCATATAATCCACTTGCTGCGACTGCTCTTTGAGTTTGGTACGCCCTAGAGTGAGTACCGAAATTATCTGTGTAAGCTGCACCTCGAGTTTATTCCTCTCTCGAATCAGTCTATTATTCATCGATTGATGAAGCCTATACTGATAGTTATGGATACTGAGGAGCGACTCCTTCTCCATTCTCGTAAGGTAGAGTGAACTCCTATTAGAGAGCTTTTGAATAGTTTCCTTCTGTTGGTCAATTATCTCTGTAAGTACATTCTCTAGCCTATCCTCTGCATTGAAAAGCTGGATAACGACTTGCTCCATCCTACGTAATAAGAATTCGGCAACCGCTGTTGGTGTTTTGAGAGCTGTATGCGCAACCATATCGGCTACAGAGATATCCCTTTCGTGTCCTATACCAGTAATCACTGGCAAGGGATTGAGCGCAATGTATCTGCATATCTGATAGCTATCAAATGCCGATAGATCCATCTTGCTTCCCCCGCCACGGATAATCACAATGGCATCATAATGCGTAGTACTCTGGTGTATCTTCGCCATTGCTTGGAACATGGATGGTGTAGTATCGGCACCCTGCATAATAGAAGGGAAGAGATCAATTTGCATCAGACGCCCAACTACACTTTGGGCTATCTGCTGTCGAAAGTCACCCAATCCAGCGGCGGTATCGGATGAGATTACGGCAATCCTCTGTAGTAGTAAGGGCAGCTGATGTTGCTTATTACGCTCCCAGATACCATCTGATTGTAACCTACTGATGGTCTCTTGGCGCAGACGTTCTAGATTTCCTAGCGTGTACTCAGGATTGATGTCATGGATAGTAAGGGATAGTCCGTACTGCGGGTGCATAGAGACACTCACCTGCATGAGCAACTCCATACCATTGGTAATCATGCCTCCAGTTACCTTCTGGAAGTGAGACAATACTCGAGCGGCTACCCCTGCCCATAGGTTGGCACGGACAAAGGCTTTCTGCGTACCTTGGTCTGTCTCTACTAGGTCAAAGTAGTAATGCCCGCTACTATTATTTCGATTGTAGTTAGATACCTCTGCAGTAATCCAATACCTATCCCTGAAGGCACGCTGAACCACGCCCTGTATCTCTCCAAGAAGATGACTTAGCTTCATAGCTAGTCGCTCTTGAGTGTATTGGTCGAATAGTGGTGCTGCGTATCCCATATAAATTACTGTCTACTTCTAAGGAATTCTATGAGTTTCTGAGTAGCACGGCCTCTGTGGCTTATGCTATTCTTCTCCTCTTCGCTCATCTCAGCAAAGGTCTCATTAAACCCTTCAGGAAGGAAGATAGGATCGTAACCGAAGCCATCTTTTCCCTTCAAGTCTTCGGTTATCTCTCCCTTGACTTCACCCTCGAAATAATACTTCTCTCCATCAAGGACTAAGGCTATAACGGTACGAAAGCGAGCCTTACGATTGGTAATACCCTGCAGTTCTCCGAGTAGCTTTTCGATATTATCTTTAGGATTACACTTCGGACCAGCATAACGTGCGGAGTACACTCCGGGAGCGCCTCCGAGCGCCTCTACTTCTAGTCCAGTGTCATCGGCAAAGCAATTGATACCATGTCGGTCATAGCCAGTTTGCGCTTTTTGCAAAGCATTCTCAGATAGTGTATCTCCCGTCTCTGGGATCTCCTCCATATCCCCGAGGTCTCTGAGAGAATACAATTCAATAGAGAGCCCAGAAGCAAAGAGGATATCTCTTATCTCCTGGGTCTTATGTTCATTATGGGTAGCTATAAGTAGCTTCATATATTATTTCCCTTCAAGCATTACACCTTCTGGAGCTTGAGTCTTTTGCTTCTTAGCATTATTGACTTTGATAGTATCAAATCCCTCTCCATACACTCCCCTTACTAAGCTCTGAGTGATAAAGGCCTTTTGGTCTAGTTCCTTTACAATACGGAAGATATTCACACTATCTGTCTTACGGGCAATGACCATCAATACCTTTACTTCGCTGTGTGAATAAGCACCCTCTCCATTGAGGAAAGTAACTCCTCTATTCACCTCCTTAATGATTCGGTTGGCTATTTCCTGATGCTTATTGGTAACGATAAAGAATTGCATACTTTGGCGTGAACCTTTGAGGAAGTAATCGATAGTCGTGTTGGTAATCAGCACCTGTAGCATACTGTACACTAGCTTATCAGGGCTCTTGAAGATAAACCAGCTAGCTGCAATAGTTACGACATCGATATAGATCAGCGCACGACCAATAGATACTGCCTTATATTTATTGATAATCGTTGCTACAATATCGGTACCACCAGTGGAACCATTGACAGAGAATACCATACCAAGGCTGACACCGATAAGGATAGATCCCAGAATCATCGCTAGTGCAGGGTCATTCTGCAATGGGAGGAACTCCCTAAGTGATGGTAGGATATACTTCTCGATTGATGAGGTACTTACACCAAGTATTGCTACACTATATGCAGTCTTAACACTAAACCTCCAGCCTATTACCTTAAGCGCAACAGCCAAGAGAGTAAAGTTGATAATGTTGTAAGGTAGTGAGAAAGGAATATTCAATCCCCAACTGATAACAGAGGAGATACCAGCAAGTCCTCCACTAGTAATCTCATGACTATAGATAAAGCCGAAATATGAGATTAGATAAATAAATAAACCGAGAGTGATGATTAGGTAATCCTTCACCACTGCATAGCTCTTTGACGACATTGTTTGTGTACTTTTATGGTTATTTTACAGTTACTATATTCACGATTCTACCAGGAACCACGATGACCTTGGAGATAGCCTTACCATCGAGATACTTCTCCATCTCAGGCGCTTTACGAGCCTCTGTCTCAATCTCCTCCTTGGTCATATCTGCTGGGAGGGTGAGCGTAAAGCGCACCTTACCATTAAATGAGATAGGGTATTTGATCTCACTCTCCTTGAGGTAAGCATCATTGTGCACTGGATATGGCACATCTACAACACTATCCTCATGCCCGAGCAATTGCCACATCTCCTCCGCTATATGCGGTGCAAATGGTGCTAATAGGACGGTAAACGACTCCAATATCTCACGCTTATTACTCTTAAGAGTGGTCAATTCATTGACACAAATCATAAAGGCACTCACACAGGTATTGAAAGAATAGCTCTCCATACCCTGATTAACCTTCATTATTGCAGCGTGCAATGCCTTAAATTCCTCTGGACTAGCCTTATCGTCGGAGATAGCTAGCTCGTCTGCCTCATTAAAGAAAAGCGCATACGCACGGCGAAGGAACCTATATACACCGTCAATACCATTGGTATCCCATGGCTTAGACTGGTCTAGAGGTCCTAAGAACATTTCATATACCCTTAGGGTATCAGCTCCGTAGGTCTCTATGATATCATCAGGATTAACCACATTGAGATAGGTTTTACTCATCTTCTCCACCGCAGAACCACAATGGTAAGTACCATCCGCCTCAAGGATAAACTCAGCATTGACCCTATCTGGCTGTGACTTCTTGAACGCCTCTAAGTCCAGCTTATCATTGTGCACGATATGAACATCTACGTGGATAGGCTGTACATCGTACTCCTCTATCTTAGAGTAGGTCACATACTTATCAGTGCCTTTAATACGGTAGACAAAATTGGAGCGTCCCTGAATCATTCCTTGGTTGACCAGCTTCTTGAATGGCTCCTCCTCGCAGATATAACCCCTGTCGTATAGGAACATGTTCCAGAACCTACTATATATAAGGTGTCCTGTAGCATGCTCAGCACCGCCGAAGTAGATATCCACATTGCGCCAGTACTCATTCTTATCCTTTGCTACTAGGGCTTTATCATTATGCGGATCCATATAACGGAGGAAGTAAGCCGAGCTTCCAGCAAAACCAGGCATTGTATTGAGTTCCAAAGGATAGCCCTCCTCTGTCTTCCAATCTTTCGCACGTCCTAGAGGTGGCTCACCGCTCTCTGTCGGCAAGAACTTGTCTACCTCAGGCAGCAATAGAGGGAGCTTACTCTCATCCAATGTATATGGCATGCCCTCATTATAATATATAGGGAATGGTTCGCCCCAATATCTTTGGCGTGAGAAAATAGCATCGCGCAGACGGAAATTGACCTTGCGGTGCCCTAGTCTGTGTTCTTTTAGGTAATCCGCCATCTTATAGATTGCGTCTTTTACCTTGAGTCCGTTCAGGAAGTCGCTATTGATCATCACCCCTTCGTGGCTATCCACAGCTCCTTCCCACTCAGTTGGATTGTCAGAAATCTCGACATCCTTAGGCTTCACCACAGGTATGATTGGAAGATTGAAGTGCTTAGCAAAAGCGAAGTCCCTCGTATCGTGTCCGGGCACTGCCATTACAGCACCCGTCCCATACCCGGCAAGAACATAGTCGCTTAGCCAAATAGGCACCTCTTGCTTTGTGATAGGGTGAATCGCATACCCCCCACTAAATACGCCACTCACTGAGTGATCTATCATGCGCTCACGCTCGGTGCGCTTCTTGGTACGAAGTACATAAGCCTCTACCTCCTCCCTCTGCTCTGGAGAAGTAACCTTATCCACCAACTCACTCTCTGGAGCCAGCACCATAAAGGTTACACCAAATAGCGTGTCGGGCCGAGTAGTAAATACCGTGATTCGCTCTTCGTTATCTTTTAGCTGAAAGTGTACCAAAGCGCCCGAAGATTTACCAATCCAATTGCGCTGCGTTTCCTTAATCGCATTGCTCCACTCTAGATTGTTAAGACCCTCCAACAATCGGTCGGCATAAGCACTCACACGGAGTTGCCACTGCCTCATTAGTTTCTGCTCCACTGGGAAGCCGCCACGCACCGACAAACCTTCTACCACCTCGTCATTGGCAAGAACGGTACCAAGCCCACCGCACCAATTTACCATGGTCTCACCTTGGTAGGCAATACGATAGTTCATGAGTACCTCCTGCTGCTCACGCTCACCCATGGACTTCCACTCCTCGGCTGTAAACTCTAGCTCTTCGCTACATGCCACATCAAGTTCTTGAGTACCTTGCTCTTCAAAGTGGTGTATAAGTTCATCAATTGGTCTAGCCTTCTTAGTAGTGTTATCGAAGTAGCTACTAAACATCTGCACAAAAGCCCACTGAGTCCACTTATAATAAGCTGGATCACAGGTCATCACTTCTCTACTCCAGTCATAACTAAATCCAAGGTTATCCAACTGCTCACGATATCTAGCAGTATTGATACGGGTAGTTACCTCTGGATGCTGCCCCGTCTGAATCGCATACTGTTCAGCAGGCAGGCCATAGGCATCGTACCCCATAGGGTGCAGTACATTGTACCCTTTGTGCCTATAGTAACGGCTAAGAATATCACTCGCAATATAGCCAAGAGGATGACCTACGTGCAGACCAGCACCAGATGGATATGGGAACATATCCAAAATATACATCTTGGGTCTACTAGCATCTTCCTCAACCTTATAGGTTTTGTGCTCCACCCAGAGCTTCTGCCACTTCCTTTCAATATCCTGAAACTTATACTCCATTATTGTCGCTTGTAACCGATTTTCAAATAGTTTACAAATGTACGTATTTTTGGCGAGAAAGGGGGCTTAAATACCCCCTCTACTCTACATTAACGTGAGTTCGACCTAAGCGATGGCGATTTCGTTAGGTTATAATACTCCCCAAAAACTAGACAACTCAAAAAGTGGTAGATTTGAGAGTTGAGATGGAACTAATTGTCATTTGCTGACGAAAAGGAAAAGATAAGTTTATGGGACGAAGAAGTAAATACAGTTCAAGCTTTAAGGCACAAGTTGCTTTAGCCGGCTTGAGGGGCGA
>NZ_KB904278.1 GCF_000379925.1 Porphyromonas levii DSM 23370
GGACTCCTCGCCTATTGGGTGGTCAATAATATACGTGTACAACTGAAAGGAAAAGGAATCAGACATTATTGGAAAGAGATCGTCCGAATAATGTCCACCCAAAAAGCAGTTACGACGGAAGCCACCAACATGCTAGGGGAAAAGGTGGTCCTCCGAATTTGTAGCGACCCACCACCAAACGCCAGAAAAATCTACCAAGCCCTAAACTATAAAACCCACCCATTTAGAAAAATCAAAATTTGTAGTACACAGTAACTCTTCAAAAAAAGACAACAACACTAATAACAGTCACTTACAATCCGATAGGGGTCAAACTTGGGTTAAGAGAAACATACCAGAGAAGAGCCATTGATGGAAAAGAAAAAGAGGAGAGGCAGGTGGCAATCATTGTCTGCTACCCGCCTCTTCTCTTGCTTGAGTGAACCTTGGCAGACTCGAACTGCCGACCCCTACCCTGTCAAGGTAGTGCTCTAAACCAACTGAGCTAAAGATTCATTTCTTGTTGTCTTACAGCAAAGATACCCAATAATAGCGAGATTACCATAGGTTATGCTTTGGGAAAGGGCTTTGGTAGTGTTTGGGTACTTTGCTACCCTCGGTAAATAATTAGAGAGGTCTGCACCCTAAGATACAGACCTCTCTAGTTTTTACTAAGTGGTAATAAGCATTACCAAACGATAACTCGCTCCTCTGGAGCAAGCCACATAGCGTCTCCCTCCTTTACGTCAAATGCTTCGTAGAAGGCTGGGATATTGCGAAGCGCTTGGTTTACCCTAAGCTTGCCAAGGCTGTGTACGTCTACCTTGGTGAGGCGAGTTTCCTCCTCGGGAGTGATATTCTGACCCCACAGACGAGCGTAACCAATGAAGAAGCGCTGTGCCATAGTGAAGTTGTCAATCACTGGATACTCCTTACCCTCTGTAGCTCTCATTAGTGCATCATAAGCTACCAATAGACCACCTTGGTCTGCGATGTTCTCACCAAGGGTGAGCTGACCATTAGCCTTGAGGTCTGGGCGAATCATTACCTTATCAAACTGGTCTGCCAACTTCTTAGTTGCCATATTGAAGGTCTTTGCATCCTCCTCAGACCACCAGTTAACCATATTGCCATAAGCATCGTACTGGCTACCTTGGTCGTCAAATCCGTGAGTCATCTCATGACCAATAACCACACCGATACCACCGTAGTTTACAGCATCGTCGGCATTGAGGTTAAAGAATGGAGACTGTAGGATACCTGCAGGGAAGCAGATTTCATTGGTAGTTGGGTTGTAATAGGCATTAACCTCATGGGCGTTCATCAGCCAGCGGTCGAAGTCTACAGGCTTACCGAGATCCTCAAGGTTACGGTTCGTAGCGAATAGAGCTAGTGCTCGCATGTACTCATATAGAGAGCTCTCTACTAGCTCAGCCTTCTCATAAGTCCACCACTTATCAGGGTAACCTACCTTTACGATAAAGGTGTCTAGCTTTTCATGTGCTTTTTTCTTTGTGGCGTCGCTCATCCAAGCTAGGTTGTCAATACGATTACCAAGAGAAGCAATCAGATTGTCTACTAGAGTAATCATACGTTCCTTTGCCTCTGCAGGGAAATACTTAGCCACATAGCGCTGAGCAACTACATCGCCAAAGTTGTCGTTTACACGTGATACAGCGGTCTGCCATAGAGGCTTTTGCTCAGAAACACCTGTCATAGAGGTATTATGGAAAGCAAATGAAGCATCGCGGAAGTCTTTGCTGAGGTAGTTGGCACCGCCATCAAGTATCTGAGCTTTGATAAGTGCCTTTAGATCGTCAAGCGAGGTTGTCTCAAACCACTTATCGAAGCGGTGAAAGTAATCCTTCTGTGCTACATTAAGCTCCTTAGCAGCAGATAGACCATTGCGTCCCTCGAAGTAGCGTTGGTAAGGGAACTTGAAGGTCTTGTAAAGCTCCTCCATGCTCATCTTATTGTAATTACGCTGGCTATCTCTACGCTCTAGCATAGTATAGACGATTTTAGAAAGGCTCTTCTCTGTGTCGTATACCTTGCTAGCTAGTGTCTCAGCATCTGCCTCTGGAGTGCCGGTAAGGGTAAAGAGCTTTGCAACATAGGTCTTATAGTCTGCTTGCTGCTTAGCTAGGTCTGCATTATCTGCATAATAGTCTGGCACGCCCATGATAAGACCTGGCTGGAATAGCTGGAGTAGATTGTTCTTACTATCCTTCTCGTCTGCCATTACGAATACGCCAAAGAAGTAAGACTCCCCATAGTTGCCACTCTTTGCCATATAGTCTACAAGCGCATCTTTGGAATCGATGGCATCCACTTCGTTTAGGTAAGCAAGGATAGGCTGAGCACCGTCATTATCTAGCTTAACAGTGTCTAGGCTCATCTCGTACAGTTTGTAAGCCTTCTCTTCGTCACTACCAGCAGTGGTGTTGCCTTTCATCTCATCGAGGATACCCTTTGTAGCGTCTAGAGCGTTCTTCCTAAGCATATCGAAGCTGCCATAACGAGCATAACCAGCAGGAAGCGGATTATTTGCTATCCAATTACCATTGGCATACATGTAGAAGTCCTGTTGGGGCATTACAGTGGTATCCATTGCGGTAAGATCAATCGCTGGGATAGCTTCGACTGTCGTTGTCTCCTTTTTCGCATCCTCCTTACAGCCCCCAATACTGAGCGCCATAGATGCAAGCGTTAAAGTCATAAGAATCTTTTTCATATCAAGTATCTAATATGTGGTATATATTTGTGCGCAAATGTAGGGATAATTTGTGAGATTTATGTCCTTCCTTATATTAGTAATGAGACCCCATCCCACTTGGGCTAGGTCTCATTATCATATTGTAATATCAAGATTACTCTCCGATAGTGCTCTCAGCTTGTACAAAGTCCATGAAGCATAGACTCACAAGTGCGGTACCATAGCGCTTCTCGATAGTGATACCTTCGGTGACGAAGTTAAGCTCACCTAGGTAGTACTGGCTATAGGTCTTATCGTGAAGGTCTAGGATTACTCTAGTGAGCCTAGCCTCTAGCTCCTCGATGCGGTAGCGACCATTTACCTCGCACACAAGACCACCTATCTTCTCATCGAAGTTTTCGTCGGCATACATCCAAGCATATACGATACCTGCCGATACAAACTCATCCTGAGTACCGTGTGATACCGACATGATAGTCTTCATCTCCGAACCAAATGGAGGGAGATCTATCTCATCCATAGTTACCAGACGAGCAGTCTTGGGAAGGATGGAGGAGTAAACCATGATATTGTAGTCATTGATACCCGCATCATAGAGTGCCATGTGGTATGAACCAGCATGTAGCTCCAGATCCGATTCTCCACTCCCCTTTGTTACGAAGAATACATTAGGGGTCAGGTTGGATACAATCTTACTCATCTTTCTTATTGCTATCTATAGGGTTATTATTCAAATACAATACAAAGATACTATTTTTATTCGAGTCACGCATAGTGGTGTAAATTTGGTAGCTTTGTAACCTGTTTGGATATAATATAGGTTTACAGACAAGATTTATGGAGAAGAATTTTGTAAAAGAGTTGGAGTGGAGAGGGATGATTCACACTATCATGCCAGGGACTGAGGAGGAGCTAATGAAAGGGCAAACCTCTGGTTATCTCGGAATAGACCCTACAGCCGACTCTTTGCATATCGGTCACTTGGTAGGAGTGATGATGCTGAGACACTTCCAGCAGTCGGGTCACCGCCCTATTGCCGTAATAGGTGGGGCTACGGGTATGATTGGTGATCCCTCAATGAAGTCTGCTGAGCGTAATCTTCTAGATGAGCCAACCTTGAGACACAATCAAGAGGCAATCAAAAAGCAACTAAGTAAGTTCCTCGACTTTGAGAGTGATACCCCAAATGCTGCTGTCCTTGTTAATAACTACGATTGGATGAAGGATTACTCTTTCCTCAATTTCATTCGCGACATCGGTAAGCATATCACCGTCAATTATATGATGGCAAAGGACTCTGTGAAGAAGCGCATAGCTGGCGAAGGGAGCAATGGTCTCTCTTTTACAGAGTTTTCATACCAGCTCCTGCAGGGCTACGATTACCTCCACCTCTACGAGCATGAGGGGTGTCGTGTACAGCTCGGTGGTTCTGACCAGTGGGGCAATATTACTACTGGCTGCGAGCTGATTCGCCGCAAAGTAGATGGTCAAGCATTTGCGATTACTTGCCCACTTATCACGAAGGCTGACGGTACTAAGTTCGGCAAGACCGAGAGCGGCAATGTTTGGCTCGACCCTCGTTATACTTCTCCATATAAGTTCTACCAATTCTGGATGAATGTCTCGGACGAAGATGCTGGGAAGTTTATCCGTATCTTCACCAGCCTAGCCAAGGAAGAGATAGAGGCACTCGAGAAGGCACATGCCGAGGAGCCACACAAGCGCCTATTACAGTCTAAGCTCGCAGAGGAGATAACTGTTATGGTTCACTCCAGAGAGGACTACGAGACAGCAGTACAAGCATCTCAAATCCTATTCGGTCGCTCTTCTGTAGAGACACTGCATAAGCTAGACGAAAGCACATTCTTGAGTGTCTTTGAAGGCGTGCCAATGGCAGAGGTAGCGAGGGAAAAGGTCAATGGAGAAATGGGACTAATGGATCTGCTCGTGGGTGAGTGCAAGTTCTTTGCTAGCAATAGCGAGCTCCGTAAGCTTATACAGAGCGGAGGTGTGAGCCTCAATGGAGAGAAGGTAACAGATTTCCAATACGTCCCAAGTGAGCAAGATCTTCTCAATAGTCGCTATATGCTCATCCAAAGAGGTAAGAAGAACTTCTACTTAGTGAAGCTAGTGTAATACATGTTGCTCAACTATATATGGGTAGCCTTCTTCCTCGTGGGCGCTCTTGTCGCTATCATCAGAGTAGTGACTACGGGCGATGGCACCATATTTAGTGCGATGGTAGATGCGCTCTTCAGTGCAGCTACCACGGGTTTCGAGATATCTATAGGCCTTGCCGGAGTGCTTACACTCTGGCAGGGTCTTCTTCGTATAGGGGAGAAGAGTGGGCTTATCGGTCGCTTCGCCCAAGCCACGGCGCCCTTCTTTCACGTACTCTTCCCTTCTATTCCCAAGGGCCATCCTGTGACTGGTACCATGCTCATGAATTTTAGTGCCAACCTACTGGGACTGGATAATGCTGCCACACCACTAGGATTACAGACCATGCGTGAGCTGCAAGAGGTGAATGGCAAGAAGGACACAGCCTCGGATGCAATGATTATGTTCCTCACCATCAATGCTAGTGGGCTTACCCTTATCCCAATCACTATCATAATGTACAGGATTCAATTGGGAAGCACCTCTCCGGCAGATATCTTTGTCCCCATCCTACTCGCCACTGGAGCTAGTACATTGGCAGCAATACTGATGGTGTCGTATAAGCAAAAGATAAACCTCCTTAGGAAAGCTTTCGTTATCCCTCTCTTACTATTTCTAGCTTTAGTCGTAGGGATAATCTATTGGGCGGGGAATGTAGACCGAGCTACTCTCACCTCACAATCCACAATGGTGAGCCATCTTGTCCTCCTTAGCATGGTTGTCTTGTTCATTGGTAGCGGTGCTTTGGCAAAGCGCAACGTATACGAGGACTTTATAGATGGAGCAAAAGATGGCTTCAAGACAGCGGTCACGATTATCCCTTACATTGTTGCTGTGCTCGTGGGTGTCGGTCTCTTCCGTGCAAGTGGCGCTATGGATTGGCTGATGGGTGGGGTCTCCTATCTAGTCCATCTCGTAGGGCTTGATACTACTTGGGTAGATGCTTTGCCTACCATGCTGATGAAACCACTTAGTGGAAGTGGTGCTCGTGGACTGATGATAGATGCCATGGAGACTTTTGGTCCCGACTCCTTCGTGGGGCGATTGGCTTGTATGGTGCAGGGCTCTAGTGATACCACATTTTATATCCTTGCCCTATATTATGGTAGTGTGTCTATTAAAAAGACTAGATACACACTTGGTGTCTCTCTCCTCTCCGATTTTATTGGTATGATTGCGGCAGTCTCAATTGCATATCTCTTCTATTCATAATGAATACATTTGGCAGATATTTTCGCATTACCACCTTTGGCGAATCTCATGGTAGTGTGATTGGCGGTGTGATAGATGGTTGTCCATCGGGGGTTCGCCTAGATATGGCGTTCATCACTTCGGTACTCCAGCGCCGTAGAAGCGCAGGTGGTGTAAGCACAGGACGGGTGGAGGGTGACCAGCCCGTATTCCTCTCGGGTTTATTTGATGGCGTTACCACTGGTACGCCAATCGCATTTACTATTGCCAATAAAGAGCGAAAGAGCAGTGACTATGACCATCTATCGGAAGTGTATCGACCCTCTCATGCCGACTTTACCTATCAAGCAAAGTATGGGATACGTGATTATAGAGGAGGGGGGAGAGCAAGTGCACGTGAAACTGTAGTGCGCGTAGTGGCTGGTGCTATAGCTATGCAGATACTGGGGGAACAGGGGGTCAAAATTACAGCTTATACCTCACAACTGGGGCACATACGACTACCTGAAGGTTACCTTCTAGAAATAGCTCAAGGGGGTAGTAAAGTGGGTTGCCCCATACCAGAGGTGGATGAGCAAATGTACCAATCTTTGCTCCAAGCTAGAGAGGCTGGAGATACCCTTGGCGGCGTAGTCTCTGTGGTGGTACATGGTGTGCCACCAGGGTGGGGCAGCCCTCTGTATAGTAAGTTGGATGCGCGGCTGGCAGAGGCAATGTTGGGTATCAATGCCTGCAAGGGCTTTGAGATTGGAGATGGTTTCGCACTCGCCTCGATGCTTGGAAGCGCTGCCAATGACCCTTTTACCTCCATTGATGGTGTGCCTGTTACGGAAACCAATCACTCTGGTGGCGTACTAGGCGGTATCTCTAGTGGCGCTCCGCTCCTCTTTAGGGCAGCTTTCAAGCCAATAGCATCTATCGCTCTCCCCCAAAAGACCGTAAATACAGCAGGAACAGTGCACTCGCTAACGATAGAGGGTAGGCATGATGGGTCTGTGTTTCCTAGGGTCTTGCCAATTGTGGAGTCGATGACAGCTCTCGTGCTAGTGGATGAAATGCTGGCGCAGAGGCTAGTGCGTTGATCGCTCTGAATACTAGTAGTCGCTGAACCAATATCAATTACGACTTGTTCTACCCTATATAAGGTTTCATAATACTAAAAGAATAGAAGGATATGAATAAGAGAGTAGAACTACAAAAAAGCGATCGTCATGGAGCGCTCTTGCTCTATGTAGATGATGTACGTGCTGGAGAGATTGAGTTTGTCTTCGCTCATCCCAATCGGATGATTATCAATCATACGGGTGTGAATCCGGAGTTCGGAGGTCAAGGTCTGGGACGTTATCTAGTAGACGAAGCAGGGAAGTATGCTCAGCAAGAGCAATTGGAGCTCTCTTCAGTCTGTTCGTATGCTGCTAAGGTATTAGCAAATAAGTAACGAAGAGCTAGAGCACTCATTCTCACTCTATAGAGTAGAGATTGTGGAGCGCCTGAGTATGAAAATTTATCTCTAGGAATAAATTTATTTTTCTGTACAAATAAAAATATTTATTCCTAGAGATAAATTTATTTATTTGTACAGATAAATTTCAGCGCTCGCGGTATTCAGCTTTACTCGTCGGTATATTCGCAGAAAGAATAGTAGTAAAAGGGTAAATTCCTTTTGGTGATCTCCACTTTTTGTTTACCTTTGCAGCCTAATTGGATGATATAGTATTCACAATATAAATTACTGAAAATGAAGAAGATGTTTTTTGCAGCAGTAGCTGCTGCTCTAGCTCTTGCTGCTTGTACTCCAGCAGCAAAAGAGTTTAAGCTCTCTGGAACTGGACTTCCTGAGACTCTTAATGGGACTTATG
Organism: Porphyromonas levii DSM 23370; assembly: GCF_000379925.1. GTDB lineage: Bacteria > Bacteroidota > Bacteroidia > Bacteroidales > Porphyromonadaceae > Porphyromonas_A > Porphyromonas_A levii. Next base: position 7,906 of record NZ_KB904278.1, read on the forward strand.
CAAAGTTCTATGACATGGATCAGAACGTTAAGGATTCTGTACTTATCGAGAACGGTACCTTTAACTATGTTGTTCCAGCTAATGACACTGTTGTCAGCACTCTAGTACTTGGTGAGAGCTCTATGGTTCTCTCAAATGAGGAGGGTGACTTCACACTGACCTACACTACTGACGAGGCTACTGGTGCAGCTAACCTACGTTGTGATGGTGATGCCAATTCTTCTATCATGAAGGCTCAGGAGATGAAGGGCAAGATCGACGAGCTAAGGGCTAGCCTCAACGCTGAGAGCGAGAAGATTATTGCAGCAATCGGTGAAGCTGAGCCAACAGAGGAGCAGATGCAGCAGCTTAGCGATCTTCGCGAGAAGTATTCTGCAGACTCTAAGGATATCTACAACAGCTATTATACTAAGGGTGGCAATAAGATGATTGACTGGTATGCCTTCATGGGGCTAGCAGGCTCCTGGACTCCAGCAGAGTTTGTAGAGAACTTTGACGCTGCCGGTAGCCTTGTTAAGAATGACAAGGACTTGGCTAAGATGTATGTAACGATGCAGGCTGCCGCTAGAACCGATGTAGGTCAGCAGTTCCTAGACTATGAGCTAGTTAATCCAGCAGGTGAGACTAAGATGCTTAGTGAGTTCCGTGCTGAGGGCAAGTACTTCCTACTTGACTTCTTCGCTTCTTGGTGTGGCCCTTGTAAGATGTCTATGCCAGTTATTGCCGAGATTGAGAAGGAGTTTACCAACGTGCTTACTTCTGCAAGTATCGCAGTATGGGAGCAGGATACCGATGGTGCTGCTTACGCTCAGGCTGTAAAGGATATGAATATTACTTGGCCAACCTTCCAGGATAGCAAGAGCGATGCTGCTACGCTTTACGGTCTAATGGGTGTGCCTACTTTCATCCTAGTATCACCAGAGGGTGAGATCTTGATGCGCGGTCATGATATCAAGGCTGTACAGACTAAGCTACGTGAGCTGAATAAGTAAGAAATAGTAGCTTACTATCTAATAGAGACTGGCACTAGCAATTGTTAGTGCCAGTCTCTATTTTATGTCTCTATTGTTTGGGTAATTGAAATCATTTCGCTAATATTGTGTGCATAATTATTCTCAATAGGTGAGAATGATTGCGACATGTCGCAATATGCAGCTATTTTATAACCATTTATTTGTATATCTAATGCTGACAATTACAGACAAAGCAAGGAGCTTTATGGAGCAGGAAGCCAAGTATGGGGCACACAACTATCACCCACTTGGCGTGGTACTTTCTCGCGGAGAAGGTCCATTTGTATGGGATGTAGATGGAAAGAGGTATTTCGACTTCTTATCTGCCTATTCGGCAGTAAACCAAGGTCATTGTCATCCTAGGATTGTTAAGGCGCTAAAGGATCAGGCGGATACCCTATGCCTTACTTCTAGAGCTTTCTATAATGATGCGCTTGGTCCATACGAAGAGTATGTAACTAAGTACTTCGGATACAATAAAGTGCTACCTATGAATAGTGGCGCCGAAGCAGTAGAGACGGCACTGAAGCTGACGCGCAAGTGGGGTTATAAGGAGAAAGGTATCCCTGTTAATGAGGCTATCATCATTGTCTGTGAGGGGAACTTCCATGGTCGTACAATTACTATCGTTACACTCTCTAATGATCCTTCTGCTTACGAGCACTATGGACCATATACACCAGGCTTTGAGCGTGTGGCTTATGATAATCTTGATGCTATTGAGGCTGTCCTTATGGAAAAGGGCGACAAGGTAGCAGGTGTATTAGTAGAGCCTATTCAGGGTGAGGCTGGTGTGTATGTGCCTCATGATGGATACCTTAGCGGGATTAGGGCACTATGTGATAAGTTCAATTGCCTTTTCGTTGCCGATGAAGTACAGACCGGTATTGCTCGAACAGGTAAAATGCTCGCTTGCGACCACGAAGGTGTGCGCCCTGATATCCTTATTCTTGGTAAGGCTATCTCAGGTGGAGTATTGCCTGTGTCGGCAGTGCTAGCTGATGATGAGATTATGATGACTATTAAGCCGGGAGAGCATGGCTCTACCTATGGCGGCTTCCCATTGGCTTGTAAGGTGTCGATAGCAGCGCTCGAGGTGATTAAGGATGAGCACCTGGCAGAGAACGCGGAACGGTTGGGTAAGATATTTAGGGAGGAACTGAAGGCAATGAACTCACCTGCCGTAGAGCTTGTCCGTGGTAAAGGGCTACTAAATGCCGCTGTCATTAAGCCTACAGATGGTAAGGAGGCTTGGGATCTTTGTGAGATAATGGCGGAGAATGGGCTTCTCGCTAAGCCTACCCACCAGCATATCATCCGTTTTGCTCCACCGCTAGTGATTACCGAAGAGCAACTCCACGAGGGCTTGGAGATTATTCGGAAGTCTCTCGAGCGGTTTGTAGACAAATAGTCTTCTGCTATGGAAAGGGCTAGACAACAGACCACAGATAGGGTGTTTATGGTACGCCCTTGTCGCTTTCTGGCCAATCCGGAGACATTGGGAGATAATCACTTCCAGGTAGCGGAGAGGGAGACTGATGATGCTAATGAGCGCGCACGTAGGGAGTTCGATAGTTTTGTAGAACTCCTAAGAACACATGGTGTAGAGGTAGTAGTGGCTGAGGACACGCCAGAGCCACATACCCCAGACTCAATATTCCCTAATAATTGGTTCCTTACTGATGATGAAGGTCATCTGACCTTATTTAAGATGTATGCGCCAAGTAGGGATGCAGAGAGTCATAAAACGGTACTATTCAATAGGCTCCTAGAGGTTTGTCAACCTAAGGATATATGGGATATGCGCCCGATATCGGAGGAGATAGGTGAAGTGCTAGAGGGTACTGGCACGATGATTATAGATCGCCCACATAGGGTGATATATGCCTGTCGTTCGCATAGGATGTCGGAGAGGCTACTGGAGATGGTTTGCCAAAGGTTCGGTTATACAGCTGAGGTATTTGACGCCTTGGATAGAGATGGTAAGCCTATCTACCACACTAATGTGATGATGGCTTTGGCTGAAGATGTAGCGGTGATTTGTGTAGCATCTGTCCCAGAAGAACAGAGGGGTAGGGTACTTACTTCTCTTAGATCGTCTGGGCATGAGATATGTGATATCACGATGGAGCAGGTGTACCAGTTCGCAGGTAATATGCTCAGCGTGCGGAATCGAGAGGGGAAGCAATTTATGGTGATGAGCCAAAGAGCGCTTGCCTCGCTTACTGATGAGCAGAGGGCGATGATAGAGAAGAGCATGACGATTATCGCACCTAGTCTCACTACTATAGAGGATCTCGGCGGCGGCTCGGCTCGCTGTATGATGGGTGAACTATATAGATACGATTAATATTTGACAAAAGATTAAAGATAATTCTATGGATAATATCCTTTATAATTTCGAAAGACCAAAGAATGAACCAGTACTCTCCTACGCTCCTGGAACAAAGGAGCGGGAGGAGCTGAAGAAGGCAATAAATAACTGGAATAGCGAGATAGAAATTCCGCTGATTATTGGCGGGAAGGAGGTTCGCACTGGCAATACAGGCAAGGTGGTAGAGCCACATAATCATCAGCATACTATTGCTACCTATCACAAGGCAGGAGAGAAAGAGGTGCAAATGGCTATCGATGCGGCGAATAAGGCGCATAAGGAGTGGTCTCGGATGCCATGGCTAGAGCGTTCTTCTATTATGATGAAGATAGCTGACCTATTCGCTACTAAGTATCGGTATGTGCTGAATTCGTCTCTGATGATTGGGCAGAGTAAAAACCCTATGCAGGCAGAGATAGATGCTCCATGTGAGCTTATAGACTTCCTTACTTTCGGTACGTACTATGCCTCGAGAATATATGCCGACCAGCCTTTATCGGTACCAGGAGTATTCAATAGGCTAGAGTATCGTCCGCTAGAGGGCTTTGTATTTGCGCTTACTCCGTTTAATTTTACCTCTATCGCAGGTAACCTCAATCTCGCACCTGCGATGATGGGTAATACTACTGTGTGGAAACCTTCCACTACCGCACTACATTCGAACTATCTTATCATGAAGATATTTGAGGAGGCTGGGCTTCCTGCAGGTGTGGTGAACTTTATCCCCGGTCAGGGGTCTACTATCGGGAAGGTAGTAACTGCGGCTAAGAGCCTTGCTGGTTTTCACTTCACTGGTTCCACAGCTACCTTCAATCATCTATGGAGCGAGATCGGAAAGAATGTTGGTCATTATAGCTCTTATCCTGTGATTGTAGGAGAGACGGGAGGAAAGAACTTCGTCTTGATGCATAATTCTGCAGACTCCCGTGAAGTAGCCGTGGCTCTAGTGCGTGGTGCTTTCGAGTACCAAGGCCAGAAGTGCTCGGCAGCTTCGAGGGCTTATATCCCTAAGAGTAAGTGGAGCGAGGTGAAGACTTATCTAGAGGAGATGATATCGACGATTAAGATGGGTGATGTCCGAGACTTCTCTAACTTCATGAATGCGGTAATCGACGAGGCGTCGTACGATAATATCAAGAGCTATATCGACTACGCTAAGCAGTCGACTGATGCGGAGATAGTTATAGGAGGTGGTTGCGATAAGAGTGTCGGTTATTTCGTGGAGCCAACGGTAATACTTACTACTAATCCTCACTTCAAGAGCATGGTGGAGGAGATCTTCGGACCTGTGCTTACCGTCTTCGTCTATGACGACAATAAGTGGAAGGAGGTACTGGGACTAGTAGATACGAGTTCGGCTTATGGTCTTACTGGATCAATATTCTCTCGCGACCGTATGGTAACTAACCAAGTACTTGAAGAACTTCGCTTCAGTGCGGGGAACTTCTATATCAATGATAAGCCTACTGGAGCTGTAGTAGGACAACAGCCATTCGGTGGGGCTCGTGCTTCAGGTACCAATGATAAGGCGGGCGGTCCGCTTAATCTCGTGCGTTGGATCAATCCTCGTAATATCAAGGAGACTTTTAATCCTCCAGTAGATTACACCTATCCATTTCTTAGTAAGGAGTAAACCATAAATTAGGATAAGGAAAGGGCTTCGGGCATTGTCGCTCGAAGCCCTTTTCGCATATCGTTTGTGTGAGGGTACAAATAAAGCGGTGCGGTACTTAGTACCACACCGCTAAGATGTATTAAGTGTAGTAGACTACATTAGTTTCTTAATAAGCTTCTGTAGGCTCTCCTTAGCGTCACCTAGCATAAGGGTTACCTTCTCCTTATCCTCATAAAGTGGGTTAGGTACACCAGCGTAACCAGGGTTGAGGTCGAAGTTACAGATGATTACCTTCTTNGCTTGGTCTACATTGAGCACAGGCATACCGTAGATAGGTGTACCCTCAGCCTCACGAGCCGCAGGGTTGAGGACGTCATTTGCCCCGATAACGAC